>JAERTF010000168.1 GCA_016845105.1 Bacteroidota bacterium
TGATAGACTTGTTGTTGCTAGCATTACAGGAATATGACTAATTACGGATATACAGATTATTCATCTTCATTTTTCCTTATTTTTACATAACAATTAATATCATGATACATAATTAGCAATATGTCATCAAAAATATAATACAAAATAGGTGTGCGCAACTACGAATGAGTTAACGGTACAAAACAATTATTTAACGGCAACGATTCATCGATATTCGGATGACCTATAAAAGGTGAAGATATGAAATTTAAAATAAATACGCTATTCAAAGCTTTGATGTTAGTACTATTAGCAACTCAAATATGCAACATTACAGCTCAAAAAAGAGTAATTGATAGCCTTAAATTAGTTGTTGAGAATGCTCAAAATATACCTAATCCAAATAAATCAGATATAAAAGCAGCCATAGCTCTTTCTGATCACTATTCTAAGGTATCATTAGATACTGCAAAATATTATGGGTTTGCCGCCTATGAACTTTCGAATCATGTAGGAAACGACACCGGGGTAGCAGTTTCTTTAAACTCAATAGGTATGATGTATCAGATTTGTGGATACTTCGATAGTGCTTTTCCCTATCTCGATTCGGCTCGTGCAATGTTTGTTAATATGGGAGATAGCACAGGTTTGGTTTTTGTCAGAAATAATTTAGCTGTTGCAATGATGCGAAAGGGAAATTATGCTGAAGCACTAAGGTATTATCAAGAAAACCTCATAATAGCTCGTAGCAGAAATGAGCTTGAAAATATGATTTTATCATATAACAATATGGGTATTACATATTTCGATTGGAAAAAGTATGAACAAGCTCTTGAAAACTATCAATTAGCATTGGAAGTTTTGAAAGAGATGAATGAGGAAGAGAGAACCGGACCAGTATTTAATAACATTGGAGAAGCATACTTTGATATGGGTAAACCCGACAGTGCACTGTTTTACTTTAAACAGGCATTACGAGTAAATCAAAAATTCGAGAAGAAAAGATCAATACTTATCTCGATGACAAATATTGGAAATATTTACTTGTTGGATAAAGATTACAAAAATGCACTGGAAGTATATAATCAAGCTCTTAGCATAAGTGAGAGTATACCCGACAATGTTAACACTGCCATAATTAATATTAAAATAGGTATAGCATACAATTCACTTCAAGAATTTACAAAAGCAAAAGCTCATCTAATGGTGGGTTTGAATATGTCGCTGAAAGATGATATGATGAATTCAGTGATGGAAGCATACATTGGTTTAATTGAAAATTCCAGAGGGTTAAAAAATGCTGATCTAGTATATAATTATGGAAATTTATACATTAACATTAAGGATAGTTTGTTTAATGAATCCAGTTTAAACAAAATTAGTGAGTTGAAAACCAGATATAAAACTATTGAAAAAGAAAAGGAGATTGTAGTTCTTAAAACGGACCAACAAGTAAAAGAATTGGAAATTCAACTTCAGAAAAACCAGAAATACAGTTTGGTTATTCTGGTAATTATAATTGTATTCACATCTATTTTGTTATTTAACAGATACAAGCTAAAAAAGGAAAAGGAAAAATCGGAGATTGAAAAAGCTAAAATGAGAATTGAACAAAGGATGTTACACTCACAAATGAATCCTCATTTTATTTTCAACTCCCTAAATTCTATTAATAGTTTCATTGGTGAAAACAACACTCTTGAGGCCCAGGATTATTTAACCAAATTTGCCAGACTAATGAGACTTATTCTTGAAAATTCAAGAAAAACTACTGTAGCTTTAGAGGATGAGATTCAGTCTCTGCAAATTAATCTTGAACTTGAGCAGTTAAGGTTTGATGGTAGATTTGATTTTAATATTGATATTGATAGCAGCCTAGATCCAGAAGATATATTTATCCCACCATTGCTAATTCAACCATTTGTTGAGAATGCAATAAAACACGGTATTAAAGGAAGAGAAGGAAAGGGAATAATTAGTTTATCAATTAAAATTGAGGATGAGGTAATGGTTTGTATTATTGAAGACAATGGTGTGGGTAGGGATATAACAATGAATGAAAAGAAGAAATTTAATGATCATATATCATTGGGGACACAAGTAACAATGGAAAGACTGGAGATATTAAGACATGAAAAAAATCACAATATTGGAGTAAGGATAATTGACCTTAAGGATGAAAATGATATTGGAAAAGGAACGAAGGTAATACTCACAATTCCATTCGAACAAGAATAATATGAAATTATGAAAATCCAAAATACTATTATATTTGTTTAATATGAGAGCAGTAATAATAGATGATGAAAAAAGAGCCAGGAATTATTTGCGAGGGATTCTAGAGGATCAGTTTAAACAAATTGTAATTGTAGGAGAGGCTGATGGTGTAGATAAAGGCTGCATATTAATTGAGAATGAATCGCCAGAGCTTTTATTCCTGGATGTCCAAATGCAGGATGGTACAGGCTTTGATCTGTTAGGTAAAATTGATCGTTCCAAATATCATGTTATTTTTGTTTCAGCATATGATAGATTTGCTATCACTGCCATTAAGTTTAGTGCAATAGACTATTTATTAAAACCTGTTGAATCCTCAGACTTGGAATCAGCATTGGAAAAAATAAAAGAATCAAGTTCGACTGATGAGGTACAAAAGAAGTTAGATTTATTACTCAACAATATTAATAAAATTGACAAAATAGCTCTGCCATCCTTAAATGGAATTGAGTTCGTTAAACTCGAGAATATAATTAGATGCGAATCAGACAACAACTACACAACCTTTTACCTTATATCAAAGGAGAAGATTCTTGTTTCCAAAACCTTAAAAGAATATGAGGATATGCTTGAAAACAAAGGGTTTTTCAGAACACATAAATCGCATATTGTGAATTTGGCTTACCTTAAAAAGTACGTAAAGGGCGAAGGTGGTACTGCAATTATGGAAGATGGTTCTGAGATAACTGTTTCAAGACGCAGAAAAGAAGAGTTTATGGAAGTCCTAAGTAACTTTATTTAATTGTTTTTCCCAATTTGCATCTATATATAATAGATTTTTATATTTTTGCAGCCTCAAAATTTGGCGAGGTAGCTCAGTTGGTTAGAGCGTCGGATTCATAACCCGGAGGTCCCGAGTTCAATTCTCGGTCTCGCTACAACAAAACCCTGCACAGAAGTGCCGGGTTTTTTATTTTCCCCAATTCCCAAACCCTGTTTGAGGAATTGGGGAAAATAAAAAAGGCGACATGCCTGAAAGGCATGGGTTTTGTTGGGCTCCCTCAATTAACCAAGAGAATCAGCGAAGCTAATTTTCGCCAAACTACGTTGCGTATTTTAGGAAAGAAAAAAGACGAAAGCCTGAAAGGCCTGGGTTTTATTGGACTTCCCATTATAACCTAGAGAATAAGCAAAGATAATTTTTCCAAAACTAAGTTTGTGTATATGAGGAAATAAATAACACAATAAGCCTGAAAGACTTAGGTTTTGTTAATTTCTGTTAAAAAATAAAAATCTCTTTGAAATAATCCAAATCCTTATTAATTTTGCTTTCACAAACCATAATTTATAATTAATCTAAATTAAAATAGAGATGAAAAAGATTTACAATTTGCTTATTATTATTGCTTTACCGGTGATACTTATCACTTATAGCTTTAGCAATGGAAGTCCAGGAGGAAAAACGGGCTCAATGGGAGACGGTGGAGCCACTTGTACTGATTGTCATAATGGTACAGCCCAACAACAATCGGGTTGGATAACTACAACAATCCCAGCCGAAGGTTTTACTCCAGGTGAAACATACACTATTGTAGCAACAGGAACCCATTCGGGTGTTGTTAAGTTTGGCTTTGAATTAACTGCCGAAGATGTTTCGGGAAATAAAACCGGTACCTTCACAATTACGGATGCCACAAGAACAAAGTTTATAACTGCAAACAACTCAGTTACACATACCTCAGGAGGAACAACACCTACAGGCACTATGAGTACATGGTCGATGGACTGGACAGCGCCAAATCCTGCACCATCTGTTGTGAAATTTAATGCAGCTTTTAATGCAGCTAATGGAAACGGAATGTCCTCTGGAGATGTTATTTACACAACCGAACTATCTGTAGTTGAATACACTCCAACACCGCAAATTACATCAGTTGACCCTGATCATGCCCAACAAGGATTTGAAGGTACCATTACAATTACTGGTGAAAATACAAACTGGACTTCGGGAGTTGATGAGATTCAATTTGTTTATCATGATGACCCTAATATTAAGTTTTTAGGAAAAGAAATAACCGTTTCAAATGATGAACTATTAACTACAGAAGTAAGTATTCCCATCGACATTCAGGTTGGCAACTATGATTTATACATTAACAACGTTATGCTCATGAATGCTTTTGTTGTTGACATACTTGATGGCGTTAATGATAATTTCCTTGGGGAGCTGGTAAGTATTTATCCAAACCCTGCAATGGGGAATGTTACTATAGCGACACCAACAGGATCTCAAATAACTATACTTGATATCTCAGGTCGTATTATTGAAACTACTACAACTACTACATCCACAATTGATGTTGACATTTCAACATATCAAAGTGGCTTATACTTTATACAAACTAAATACAATGGCAGTGCTTATTCACAAAAACTAATTGTGAAATAATCACTCAATTCATACTTTAATCTAACTCTACTAAATTTACTACCAGGCTCCGTTTAATCAAATGATTAAACGGAGCCTTACTTTTTTATTGAAATGCAGATTTTCATTTCATCATTGTTT
Organism: Bacteroidota bacterium; assembly: GCA_016845105.1. GTDB lineage: Bacteria > Bacteroidota > Bacteroidia > Bacteroidales > F082. Next base: position 4,766 of record JAERTF010000168.1, read on the forward strand.
ACTACCTTTGATGAAAAAATAACCCAATGGATAATTTTTGTTTGGAATGTGGAACCAAGTTAATGGGCAGAGTTGATAAAAAATTCTGTAATGATCAATGCCGAAACAACTATCACAATAAGGAAAATAGAGAAGACTCCATACTTGTGAGGAATGTAAATTCCATACTTAGGAAAAACAGGAATATACTAAAAAACTTAAATCCTGTTGGAAAAGCAAAGGTTAAAAAACAAGAGCTTGTTGCCGCAGGTTTTAATTTTAAGTATTTCACGAACATCTATAGTACAAAGGATAAACGCAACTACTACTTTGTTTATGAACATGGTTATACCGATATTGGAAACGATTATTTTGCTCTTGTAATTAATACGGATATCTAGCAATATATTTGTGATATTTGCACTCAAATTTGCAAAATAAATGGTTTTTAGTACTGCTTTATTTCTTACTGTATTTTTGCCTGTTTTTTTAATCGTTTACAGCATTGTAGGCAAGAAATTAAAAAACTGGGTAATACTCATTGCAAGTATTATCTTTTATAGTTGGGGAGCTCCTAAATTTGTTTTCATTCTCATAGGATCAACGATCATCGATTTCTATTTGGTAAGATCAATGTACAGGGCAAAACTATTATCCAGAAAACGAGCATTATTGATAGTTTCCATTACCCTCAACCTAGGGCTACTAATGTATTTTAAGTATGCCAATTTTTTTATCGAAAATGTGAATTCAGTACTACAGGTTGCCGGAATTAATGGCATAGGTTGGGTTAATGTAATACTTCCAATAGGAATATCCTTTTATACATTTCAAACCCTCACCTATTCGATAGATATATATCGTAATGTTCATAAACCTTTGGATAAGGTAAACGATTACCTCCTTTATATTATGTCGTTTCCCCAAATGATTGCTGGTCCAATTGTTAGGTACAATACAATTGCCGATCAAATTACGAATCGCAATGAAACTATTGATGATAAGCTAACCGGTTTTATTAGATTTTCAATTGGTTTAGCCAAAAAGGTACTGATAGCAAATGTGATGGGCGAACAAGCCGATTTAGTTATGAATGGCGATATTTCAAATATAGGTACATCAGTTGCCTGGATAGGAATATTAGCTTATACTTTTCAGATATATTTCGACTTTTCAGGATATTCAGATATGGCCATTGGTCTGGGTCGAATGATGGGTTTTAAGTTTCCAGAAAATTTTAATAACCCTTACACATCCCAGAGTATTACCGAGTTTTGGAGAAGATGGCATATTACACTTGGAGCATGGATGCGTGATTATCTATACATTCCTTTGGGTGGAAGTAAAGTAGTTACCAAACGCAGACTGTATTTCAACCTCTGGTTTGTATTCCTGGTTTCGGGATTATGGCATGGAGCATCATGGAGTTTTGTATTTTGGGGAGCTTACCATGGTTTCTTTCTGGTAGTTGAGCGATTGTTTTTATTAAAGGTATATAAACGAATTGGAAGAATCCCTAGCATAGCCATAACATTTTTAATTGCTGTAGTTGGCTGGGTATTTTTTAGACTTGAGCAGTTTGATTTGGCCCTAGCATATCTTGGAAAGATGTTTAGCTGGAACCCTGTGACATCTAATTTTAGTTTAATTCCTTCCTTCAGTTTCTTTTTAATAATTGCATTTATATTCTCATTTTCAACACTACTAAATGTCGGTAATAAGCTTTGTGATTTCATATTCACATCAACAGGTTATGGTCAAAAAGCATATTATTGGCTTATTCCACTGGCATTGGTACTGTTTATACTTTCACTAAGTTCAATCACTTCATCCGGATTTAATCCATTTATATATTTTAGATTTTAATATGGGCAGTAAAAGAAATACAGTAATTAAAAGAGCAATTTACATTTTTATAATTGTACTTCTTGCTATTCCTGTGGTTCAACAAGTGGTTGGGTTTGCCTATGTTATTCCTCTAAATGGCGCAATTAAGCTAGCTGAACCACCAATACTAACTGATTCAACTTGGTTTAGTGGAAAATACCAAACCCAGGCCGAAGAATTCGTAAAGGATAATTTTGGGTTTCGCAGTGAATTTGTAAGATTAAACAATCAACTCGACTATTGGTTTTTTGGTGTAATAAATGCCAATAGCATATTGATAGGTAAAGAGGGATATTTATTTGATTTAAATTATATTAACGAATATCTTGGAAGGTATTATATTGGAAAAGATGAAATAAACAGTAAGGTAACAAAGCTTAAAATAGTGAGTGATTCACTGGAAGCCAGAGGTATTGATATAATTTTTCTGTTGGCAGCGGGTAAAGCAAGTTATTTTCCTGAGTTTTTCCCGGATAGCCTGGCCAATGTAAAGAAAACCATTTCAAATTATGATGATTTTGCCAGAGCTTTTGACTCATTGGGAATTAAGCATATTGATTTTAATAAGTGGTTTGTGGAAATGAAGGATACTACTTCTTATCAACTCTTCACAAAAGGCGGCATACATTGGAGCAAGTACAGCGAATATTTAGTTGGTGATTCAATAATCAATTATGTTGAAAAACTCAGAAATTTAAGACTTCCCCGTTTCTTGGTTGAGAAAATCGATGTCTCAATATTGCCAAAGTATAGGGATAACGACATTGGTGAAAGCATGAACCTGCTATTCCCACACTCAACATTTCCAATGGCTTATCCTAGATTGTCACTTTCCAACGAAAATGCAGATTTAAATGTTAAAGCAATGGTTGTTGCCGACAGTTATTATTGGGAGTTGTATAATGAAGGCCTTTCCAGGGATGTTTTTGATATGGGTCAATTTTGGTACTACAGTAAAGAGATTTATTCACAAGAACCTGGATGGACAATATTACCTGTTGAAGAAACAGATATAAGATATCAGGTTGAACAAAATGACATTGTTTTTATACTTCAAACCGAAGCCACAATTAATTGGTTTGCCTTTGGTTTTGTTGATGAACTATATGATCTATATATGGATAAAGATTATCAGCCCAACCTGGAATTAGTTAAAAAACATGAGATAAATCTAATTATAAGCAAAATCAATCTTGATAAAAATTGGTTAGCTACAATCATAAAAAAAGCCAAAGAAAAAGGGATTTCAACCGAAGAGATGATACTAAGAGATGCAAACTATGTTTATGAAAGTCGGAAAAAATAAAAAAGGTTACCCACATATGTATGGCAAGGGCGCATGCATATATCCAATCCAAAATATTGATATTTGAAAAACTGAATAGAAAATGTTCTTATCTAAAGAAAAATGGCTAGGTTTAAGTAGATTTCATGTGAAGATAGAATAGGTGTGCTATAATAGCATATCCTATTTAAACCCATTCTATATTATGATTTAAGGCAAAATACTTGATTTTCTCTTATTTAATAAATTAAATAATACTTAATTTTGCGGGGTTAAACTTAAACTATGTGCAATGCACAGAATGGGTGAAAGAATACGTAAACGCAGAGAACATCTGACAATACAATCAAACGACCTTGCGAAAAAAGTAGGAGTAACCTCCAGTTTAATTTCTCAAATTGAGAGAGCCAAGGCATTCCCATCTATCCTTACACTTAAAAAAATTGCCGATGCACTGCAAACAACTATTGGGGAGTTAATTGGTGAGAATGCTACCTTTATTGAAAATCCACATCTAAAGGCAAAGGACCGGAAATTTGTAAAGAAAAATCGAAAAGGCGCCAATGTTTACCTATTATCCCATCACGATACGTTGAAGCAGATGGATCCGTTTATAATTGATTTTGAGCCAAATGCAAACTCAACTCAAATAATGAGTCCAAAAAATCCACGTCAGGAATTTTGTTTCGTACTTAAGGGTAAGTTTGAAGTGAAGCTTGATAATATGAAGTATTATCTAGAAGAAAGTGATAGTTTCTATTTTTTTTCCAATAAGGATCACCTCTTTAAGAATATAAGTAATGAAAAAGCCCAACTTATTTGGGTAGTTAATCAAATGAATAATTAGTACTTAAATGGGTACTATTGCAAATAAGAAAACTATATCTAACTAAACAAAAAATAATATTAAGCGTTTTATGAATGACACTGTTAAAAAATTGATGGATAGAAATCAATTTACTGATGAAACCAAAGCAATCATTGAAAAAGAAAACTTATTGCCAATTGGTTTACTTAACCGATTACATAATAATTACGAGAAGTATTCAGGGATAATGGATGACTCTGATTTGATGTTTACCACAAAAGAGCATTATTCTGGTTTGAAAGGTTTTCGTGAGATAGTCGCCACCTTGAATGAAAATGGAATTGATATAGGACATATTGAAGAAAGAGAATTCTTTATAAATGTATATCGTTTTCTTGCCACTAAGCATGTATTGAATACTATTAATTGGAATGATTTTAAGGGTGACCTTATTTTCCAACTTGTTTTTCCACAACCTGGCATGGTAAAGCCTGAGATTTTTGAAGCATATCATGCTGCTAAAACCGAGGATGGCAAGAGGAAGTTAATTGATGATTATATAATAAGTAATACAAATCCACACGATGGCAAACAACTCTTAAACAAGCCATGGTATGAAGATGATAATAATGAGTTGGTTATTCTGGATGGTAGTCAGCATAAATATCCACAGGTGCAACTTCTGTTTGATAAAACTACCCAAAGTTGTTTTGCGTTTTGTACTTATTGCTTTCGTCATGCTCAAGTAAGAGGTGATGAGGATATGTTTAATCAGAAAGATATAAAACCTGTTGTTGATTATATCAGAAAGCATAAGGAAGTAACGGATGTGCTTGTTACAGGTGGCGATGGTGCTTACATGCCTTATGAGAGATTTGTTTCTTATACAAAACCATTTATTGAAGACCCTGATTTTTCACACATAAAAACCCTGAGAGTTGGGACAAGAGTATTAACTTTTCATCCTGAATTAATACTTACAAAAGAGTATGAAAAAACTTTAGGTTGGTTTAAAACTCTAATTGATAATGGTGTACAAGTTGCAATAATGGCGCATTTTTCTACTCCACGAGAAGTGTTAAATCCAGCGACGATTGCTGCTATCAGAAGACTACGTTCATATGGAATCCTAATTAAGAGTCAGAGCCCAATTATGAACCATATTAGTCTGTTTACAGATGATAATGGAGAAGTTGATGTTGACCGTTCAGCCCAAAATTGGATTGACCTTGGGAACATTTTTTCCATGGTATCTGTTGGATTCCATTCCATGTATTGTGCGCGTCCAACAGGCGAGCATCATTTCTTTACCGTACCTCTAGCTGATATTAATAAGGTTTTTAGTAAAGTATATAGGTCACTACCTTCCATTAGTCGTCCATCAAGATATATAACCATGACTTCTTCTGCTGGTAAAACATCTATATTAGGTACTGTTGAAGTAAATGGTGAAAAATTATTTGCACTGAAATTCAACGAATCAAGAAATATGGAATGGATGGATAAAGTTTTCCTAGCTAAATTTGATGAAAAAGAAAATACAGTTGAGAAACTCATTCCATTTGAAGGTGATAAGCACTTCTTTGAAGATGAACTATCAGAAATCGAAGATGCTAAAATGAAAGCTTTAATGAAAAAAATGAATACATAGTTATAGATAAATAAGTATATGAAGTGGAGGTAGTTCAAAATAGCTTAAGTAATTGTTAATTGAGTTACTACCAATTCTCATAGTAATTAGTAGTACCTAAAAATTCAGATTGTAACGCGGGATAATAGTTATCTCAATAAAGTTAAAAAAATGATAAACAAAATTGTTAGTTCACCAGCTGAGGCAGTTGCCAATATATTTGATGGTGCAATGATCATGATTGGAGGATTCGGAGAAGCCGGAAGTCCAATAGAACTGATCCATGCGCTTATCGATCAAGGGGCAAAAAACCTGACTGTTATAAGTAATAATACTGGAAGTGGTCATGTTGGAATAGCATCTCTTATTGAGCATAGGAGGGTAGCAAAAATGATTTGCTCATTTCCAAGAACATTAAACTCTACTGTATTTCCTGAGTTGTATAATAAAGGAGAAGTTGACCTGGAGCTGGTTCCCCAGGGAACTCTTGCCGAAAGGATAAGAGCTGGTGGAGCAGGGATTCCTGCATTTTATACGCCTTCATCAGTTAATACATCATTGGCTAATGGTAAGGAGTTACGCGATTTTGATGGCATAACATATGTGATGGAATACGGTCTTAAGGCCGATTTTTCATTGGTTAAATGTGAAGCAGCAGATAGATATGGAAATTTGATTTACAATAAAACTGCAAGAAACTTTGGTCCGGTTATGTGTACTGCTGCGGACCAGACACTTGTTCAAGCAAAAAGAATTGTCGAGCTTGGAGATATTGATCCAGAATGTGTTGTAACTCCAGGAATATTTGTTAAAAAAGTTGTAGAAGTTACAAATCCTTCCGATGAATCTAAACTAGTAGCCGAAGAAAGGAGTTATCCATGGAAATAAAAGAAACTAAAGTTGGTTGGAGCCGAATTGAAATGGCTCAAAAAGTAGCACTGGATATTCCGGATGAATCCTATGTAAACCTTGGGATTGGATTACCAGAATTGGTTGCAGATCACGTACCGGAAGGTAGAGAGGTTATTTATCATACGGAGAACGGTTTGCTAGGGATGGGTCCGATTCCGGAAGAAAGTGAGAGAGATCCTGAATTGATTAATGCTGGCAAAAAGAATATTACAGCCATAAAGGGCGGAAGTTTTTTCCATCATGCTGATAGTTTCACTATGATCCGTGGTAAGCATATTGATATATGCGTACTGGGTGCTTTCCAAGTTTCTAAGGATGGAGATATCGCCAATTGGTCAACAGGAAAACCAGGTGCAATTCCAGCAGTTGGAGGTGCAATGGATTTGGTGGCAGGCGTTAAGAGGATATTTGTAATTACTCAACATAATACCAAGGATGGAAAATCTAAACTAGTTAATGAATGTACTTATCCTCTAACCGGAAAAGGTGTTGTGGAAACTATTTATACCAATTTGGCCATTATTGATTTAAAGAAAGAAGGGTTGGTTGTGAGAGAAATGGGACCAAATGTGGATTTTGAATATTTACAAGAACATACAGAAGCACCATTAATAAAATCATAACATCATGAGTCAATCTTATAATGTAAACCGTAAGTATAGTTCAAAACTATATAAAAGGGCCAAGGAGGTTATAACAGGAGGAGTGAGTAGAAATACCATTTTCCGACGTCCTCATCCTTTTTATGTTTCCACCGCAGAAGGTAGTTATGTGACTGATATCGACGCTAATACTCGAATAGATTTTGCCAATAATATGGCATCTCTAATTCATGGTCATGCTCATCCTGCTGTTAATGAAGCAGTCATGGAACAATTGCAAAAGGGTACGGCCTATACATTAGGTACAAAGGTAGAGATTGAGTTTGGAGAATTACTGATTGAAAGAAATCATAATTTTGAAAAAATCAGATTTGTTAACTCAGGTACAGAGGCTGTTATGACAATGATTAAGGCAGCAAGAGCGTATACTGGTAAACCAAAAATTGCTAAGGCAGAAGGTGCTTATCATGGCACATATGATTTTGCAGAAATTAGTCAGATTGTAAAACCCGAAAACTGGGGAGATATTGATCAACCAAACTCTGTTCCGGTTACCTTTGGAACTTCGGATTGTGTGAAAAATGATGTAGTTATTTTTCCATACAATGATACAGAACGGACATTAAATCTACTTGAAGCCAATAAAGATGATCTGGCATGTGTACTAATAGATCCTGTTTCTCATCGTGTAGGAATGTTTCCAATAGAAGAAGATTATCTTGTTGCAATTTATAATTGGACAAGAAAAAATAAGGTGTTGTTGGTATTTGATGAGGTAGTGACATATCGTGTAACATATAGTGGCGCACAAGAACTATATCCTGTAAAGCCTGATATGACAGCCTTAGGAAAGATTATAGGCGGAGGTTTCCCCGTTGGTGCCATAGCAGGTGATGCCAAAATAATGTCTGTATTTGACCCAACTCACAAAATAATTAAACAACCTCATTCTGGCACATTTTCGGCAAATCCAATAACTATGACAGCTGGAAAAGTAGCGATGGAATTATTTGACAGGCAGGCTGTTGATGATATTAATAATATAACAGACATCGCCAAGAAGCAAATTGCTGAGGCAGCAAAGGATGCTGATGTTCCAATAATACTTACTGGTGCTGGTTCTATGTTTAGGTTCCATTTTCGTCACAAGGCACCTCGTAATTATCGTGAAACTTATCAATGTCCTGAAGAACGAAAATTAATAGTGGATTTTCTGGATTATCTATTTCTTCATGAAGACTTGATAATGATAAACACTTTTGCCTGTATGTTTGCCACTACAATCACTCAAGTGGAGGTAGATCGCCTGACCGAATCATTGCATAAAGGATTTATTAAATTCAAAGAGAAAATACATTCTTGTGCAAAGTAATGTAGGGTAATAAACTGGATTATAGAATATTATTATTGTTAATCGGAAATGATTTGAAAGTAACATGATTCTGCCTTGCAGAGTTTATTAAAAATATAAATTATGACAAATGTATATATCTGCGATGCCATAAGAACTCCTGTAGGAAGATATGGTGGTTCTTTATCAACAGTTCGAACTGATGATTTGGCAGCAATAGTTTTAAAAGAAATCAAGGTCAGAAACCCAGGTATTAATTGGGAAGAAGTTGATGATGTATTTATGGGTTGTGCAAATCAAGCAGGTGAGGATAATAGAAATGTTGCGCGTATGGCACTTCTTCTAGCTGGATATTCTGAAAAAGTATCTGGTATGACCTTAAATCGGTTGTGTGGTTCAGGTATGGATGCTATAGGTACTGCTGCAAGAGCAATTAAAGCAAGGGAGGCAGATATAATCATTGCTGGTGGAGTAGAAAGCATGTCACGTTCACCATTCGTAATGGGAAAAGCAACAACTGGTTTTGCAAGAAACCAAAAGCTGGAAGATACAACCATTGGTTGGCGATTTATCAACCCCAAGCTAAATAGTATGTATGGAACTGAGGGGATGATTTTTACAGCTGAAAATATTGCATCTGATTTTAATATTAGTCGTGAGGATCAGGATAAATTTGCCTTAAAGAGTCAACAAAAAGCTAAAAAAGCCCAAGAGGAAGGATTGCTTGCAGAGGAGATTATCCCAGTTACTATTCCCCAAAGGAAAGGAGATCCAATTGTTGCAGATAGAGATGAACATCTTAGATTATCCCCACTTGAGAAATTAGCATCATTAAAGTCTATTACACACTCTGAAGGAACAGTAACTGCAGGAAATTCATCAGGAGTGAATGATGGTGCAGCAGCCTTAATTATTGCATCAGAAGAAGCTGTGAAAAAGTATAACCTCAAGCCAAAAGCAAAAATACTTGGAATGAGTACAGCTGGAGTTCTGCCCAGAATCATGGGTATGGGGCCAGTTACTGCCACTCAGAAATTATTAAGCAGGCTTGATCTAAGCCTCGAGGATATGGATATTATAGAGCTCAACGAAGCATTTGCAGCACAGTCATTAGGGTGTATGCGAGAACTTGGTTTAGATGATGAGGATGTTAGAGTAAATCCATTGGGAGGTGCAATTGCAATTGGGCATCCGTTAGGCATGAGTGGGGCAAGAATTGTAACATCGGCCATGCACCAGCTGCAGCGTACTAAGTTGAAAAGAGCTCTTTGTACAATGTGTATTGGTGTTGGACAAGGAATAGCTATTGTGTTGGAAAGAGTGCCTTAATTGTATAACAATTGTTACTAAATGACCATGGGTATACTAAACACAGAAGAGATAGTAAAGAGCAAGCGGAAGATCCTTGTCATGTGGCATTCATCAACAAGACTATCAATGTGGTATACTTTGGGATTCTTCTATTGGTCTGGGCGCTGAATCGTACAGAAGAAGTGGAAAGCTTGCCGATTTTATTTCCATGGCAACAGTAGCAATAAAACATGTGGTGGATTCCCTTGAGAATAGTATAAAATCATTGGCGTAGAGAAATAACTAAAACAGATTTTAATAATGGCTGAAGTTTTGCAAGGTGCATGTTACCAGGTAATTTACACTTTGTTTCAGGCAAGCAGGGTATGGGCACCTGAAGCTATTAATGAAGCTTTGTAAGGATTAGTCACGAAAGCTGAAAATATACTAAGGAACCCATAAGTTGCGCATCTGAAGTGGTTAACAAAATGGGAGGTGCTGATGAAGAACACTCTCAGTATTTTACTAGTGGAGGATGTAGCAAACATACAACTATGTATAATATTCCAAACAAAAAATCAAGAATATTTAATCAGAAAAAACATCATAGTTATCAAGGAGTTTCATTAAACATCTATCTGCAATCATTCCAAATTACAAACAACTAATTTTATACTTTTGCATAATGTTAAATTTTGCTGATAAACTACAAAACAGTTTTTTCAAAACAATTTCAAAGGTTTGCTATACATCAAATGTAAAAGCTTTTGTAATTGGTGGTTTTGTTCGTGATTTGATAATCGCACGCCCATCAAAAGATGTAGATATAGTTGTGGTTGGAAGTGGAATTAAAGTAGCAAGAAAAGTGGCAGATGAAATGGGATCTGGAACCAGTGTTAAGTATTTTAAAAACTTTGGTACTGCCATGATTAGAAGTGGTGACTGGATTATTGAATTTGTAGGTGCTCGAAAAGAATCTTACAGGTCACATTCGCGAAAACCAATTGTTGAAGATGGGTCATTATCTGATGATCAAAATAGAAGGGATTTCACGATAAATGCAATGTCGCTGAGTCTTCAAAAAAATACTTTTGGAGATTTATTGGATCCATTTAATGGTGTTGACGATATTAAGAATGGTATTATCAGAACACCCCTTGATCCTGATATAACATTTTCCGACGATCCGTTGAGGATGTTGCGTGCCATTAGATTTGCCACACAATTGAATTTTAAAATTGATCCTGATACCTTAGATGCAATAACCAGAAATAGGAAAAGAATTACAATTGTTTCCATGGAAAGAGTCGTTGATGAATTAAACCTCATCATTATGTCGCCCATTCCTTCGATTGGTTTTAAATTACTGGATGAGACAGGATTGCTTGAAATAATATTCCCGAAGTTTGCTGACCTAAAGGGTGTTGAGGTAATTAACCATCAGGCACATAAGGATAATTTTTATCACACCTTGCAAGTTCTTGACAATTTAAGTGAAAAATCAGATGAATTATGGTTGCGATGGGCAGCAATACTGCATGATATTGCTAAACCAGTAACTAAAAGATATTCTCCCAAAACAGGTTGGACATTTCATGGTCATGAATTTATTGGGTCAAAGATGGTTCCAGGGATTTTCAAGAAGTTAAAACTTCCATTAAACGAAAAAATGCGATATGTACAAAAGATGGTTCAGTTGCATTTACGACCAATTGTACTAGCGCAGGAAATTGTAACCGATTCTGCCATTAGGAGATTATTGTTTGATGCTGGTGATGATATTGATGACTTAATGATGCTTTGTGATGCAGATATTACATCTAAAAATGAAGAAAGAGTTAGAAAATACTTAAATAACTTTCAACTTGTTAGAAGAAAACTAAAAGAAGTTGAAGAAAAAGATAATCTCCGAAACTGGCAACCTCCAATCACTGGTGAAATAATTATGGAGACATTTGGCTTAAGTCCATCAAAAACTGTTGGTGATATTAAAGTTGCCATAAGGGAAGCTATTCTTGATGGTGAGATAGATAATTCATACAAAGAAGCATATAGTTACATGCTTGAAAGAGGTAAAGAAAAAAAACTTAGAGTTGTAAAAATAATTGAGGATCCTAATCTAAATATTTCCGAAAACAATAAATGAGTTCAAAATCCAAATTTTCAGGCAAACTAATTGTAATTGTTGGACCAACGGCATCGGGCAAAACTTCAACTTCACTAAAAATTGCCAAACATTATGGAACTCAAATAATAAGTGCGGATTCAAGACAATTCTATAAGGAAATACCCATAGGTACAGCGGCTCCAACTTCAAGTGAGCAGAATGAAGTTAAACATCATTTTGTTGGAAACCTATCCATAACCGATAATTATAATGTTTCAAAATTTGAACATGATGTTATTAATCTCCTTAATAATGAGTTTTCAAATTCTCCCCTTGTTTTGATGGTTGGTGGTTCGGGATTGTACATCGATGCAGTATGTAAAGGTATTGATGTGCTTCCTGACATTGATTATAATATCCGCAAAAATACGCAGCAACTATTTGAGGAAGAAGGAACTCATGGATTGGCTAAAAAATTATGGTTACTCGATCCTGAATACTATGTCCAGGTTGACCACAATAATCCCATGCGATTAATGCGTGCCATAGAAGTATGCTTACAATCTGGAAAAAAATATTCTGATCTAAGAAAAAATAAAAATCAAACAAGAAGCTTTGATATTATCAAAATTGGGATTAATGTTCCCAGAGAGATACTTGTTGAGAGGATAAACAATCGCACTAATATGATGATGGATGAAGGTTGGTTGGATGAGGCAAAATCCGTGTTTAAGCATAAGAACCTAAACTCCTTAAATACGGTTGGTTATAAAGAGTTATTCGCCTATCTAGATAAAAATATGACAATTGATCAAGCAATTGAAAAAATTAAAACAAATACCCGCCGATATGCAAAACGCCAAATGACATGGTTTAGAAGATATAAGGAAGTAAACTGGTTTGAACCAGATGATATCATTGGCATGATTAAGTTAATTGATGGAGTATGATAGGTTGTTAATAGCATACAATAAATTGATAACAATTATAAGCAGACAACAAGGAAACCACCACCACCCCTTAACACTTCTTTATAACTTTTTAACTCATTCTCTTAATTTGTTTGGCATTAGATTTGCATTTTATTGTAATTTTGACTTCCAGCAAGTAATTTCTATGAAGAAAATATTTACCTCAATAATTATCTTTCTTTTATTGTCATTTTCAGTAAAGGCAACTCATCAACGAGCAGCAGAAATTACCTACAAACACTTGTATGATTTAACATATAAGTTTACCATAACAATGTATACAAAAACTTCAAGCCCGGCAGATGATTCCAGAAACTACATGCCTATAAATTGGGGAGATGGTACAGGCGATGAAATCGAAAGAGTATATTTTAATCCGATCCCTGACGTATACGATATTTCATTAAATATTTACGAAGGTACTCATACATTTCCAGGCCCTTCAAAATATACAGTTTCCGTTGAGGATCCAAATCGAAATTTTGGTGTATTAAATATTCCAAATTCGGTTAACGTACCAATGTATGTACAAACTGAACTACTTATAAATCCGTTTCTTGGATTCAACACGTCAGTAGTACTATTAAATCCACCAATCGACCAGGGTTGTGTTGGTAAAACCTTTATTCATAATGCTGGTGCTTATGATTCTGATGGTGATAGCTTATCATACAAACTAGTTGTTTGCAAGGGAGCAGGAGGATATGATATACCCGGATATTCATATCCTACAGCAACCAATTTTTTCAAGATGGACTCAATTACCGGTGATTTAATTTGGGAAACTCCAACATTACAAGCTGAGTATAATGTTGCATTTGATATTGAAGAGTGGCGTTATGGGATTAAAATATCAACAGTAAGACGTGATATGCAAATTGAAATTGTAGCATGCGATCACGACCCTCCTGCAATATACTCAATAGATGATACTTGTGTAGTTGCAGGAGATTTTCTACAATTTGATGTAACGGCAATCGACCCTGATGGATCTAATGTTGAATTAAGTGCATTTGGTGGTCCTTTTGTACAAAGCCAAAACCCCGCATACATCGATCCTGATCCTGCTGGAGGAAATGATACCGTAACTACAAAATTTAATTGGCCAACACTTTGCACTCATGTCAGACTAGAACCTTACACAACTATATTTAAGGCCAGAGATAATGGTTTTCCTGTTAATTTGGTAAATTTTAAAACAGTATTTATAAAGGTGATCGCACCGGCACCTGAAAACCTTATTGCCGAACCATTGGGAACGGGAATTAACTTAAACTGGGAAAAAAGCACTTGTAATAATGCCGTGGGCTATCATATTTATCGAAGAAGCGGACCATCGGGTTGGGATCCGGACTATTGTGAAACAGGAGTGCCTGGATACACTGGTTTCAAAATTATTGAAGAAATAGATGATATTAACACTTTAGAATTTAGAGACGATAATAATGGTGAAGGATTGGCTCATGGTATAGATTATTGTTATAGAGTAATTGCTGTTTTTTACGATCAAGCCGAAAGCTATGCTTCCAATGAAGCCTGTGCATATTTAAAAAGAGATGTTCCGATTATTACGCATGTTAGTAATGATAGTATGGATTTATTTTCAGGAAGCGTAATCACAGTTTGGTCAAAACCAATTGAATTGGATACCATTCAATATCCAGGGCCATATAGATATTTATTATATCGTAATGATGGAATAATTTGGAGCAACATTGGTGATTTAATTGCAACTTTCAATAGTCTTGACGATACAATATATGTTGATAATGATGTAAATCTAAATACTCATACTGGACCTTACAGTTACCGTGTTGATATTGAAAATCTTATTGTTAAACCAATAGGTAGTTCACAAGAAGCATCTTCTGTATTCATTAGAACTGAACCCACCGATCATGAAGTAAAACTATTGTGGGTACCAAAGGTTCCTTGGGAAAATGAATATGCAGTTATCTACAGAAAAGATCCTGGATCAACTACTTTCGACTCAGTGGGAAGTACGGAGTTCGGATTCTATCGCGACAAAGGATTAACAAATTATAAAGAATACTGTTATTACATCAAAACTGTAGGGCATTATTCATTACCTGGTTTAATCGACCCCCTTGTTAACTATTCGCAATTATTATGTGCAACTCCCATCGATAATGTTCCTCCCTGTAAACCTGAGTTGGAAGTTTATACTAACTGTGAACAAATTACCAATGAACTTGGTATGTATTTACCCTATGATTCTTGCAATTATGATGCTGTTAAGTATTACATTTATCACTTGCCGCCCGGAGCACAAGAATCAGAGTTAATTGATTCAATAGCATATACACATAATGATACCACATATTATTTACATGAAGATCTTTCCAGTGTTGTTGGATGTTATTATGTAACGGCAAAGGATTCAGTTGGGAATATTAGTGAACGAAGTGATATTGTTTGTGTTGATTATGAAGAGTGCCCAATATACGAGCTTCCAAATGTATTTACACCCAATGGTGACGGGAAGAATCAGCTATTTACACCTTTGGGATCAAGATCAGGAAACCCAAAAGCTAACGTAAGCAGAATTGATATAACCATTATGAATAGATGGGGTAAAACAATGTATACAACTACAAATCCGGAAATTAATTGGGATGGTAAAAATCAGAATAACAATCAAGATTGCCCGGTTGGAGTATATTATTATGTTTGCGATGTTTATATCATTACACTTGCTGGTGAGGTAAAATCAACTTTGCAGGGCCCAATTACAATTATCCGTTAACAGTTTCATTACCTGTTATATTTAATAATTACTACATAATTTATTCGATTTTTTTATCATACAAACAATTAAAAGTTCAAAACATTAACCTTGCTTGGTATGTATTTTGCAAATATGACTTACATTTGTAGTTCAATCCTTAATGATGTTTTTTAAGAAATATATTAATAACAAATACTTTTACACGGGGTTACTATTTGTAGTTTGGTGGGTTTATTTTGATCAGGAAAGCTTAATTGTTCAATATAATCTAACAAGCGTAAAAACGGGTCTTCAGGATCAAAAAGAGTATTATCTCCAAGAAATTGAGAAGGATGAATCGGCAATTGCAACACTTCAAAACGATACAGTATTACTCGAAAAGTATGCTCGCGAGAAATACTATATGAAAAAGGACAATGAAGATGTTTATCTTATTGTTCAAGATAAAGAAGAGTAAGTGATAATGGAGTGTTTGATTATCCCAACTCGAAAGTTGTTATTCCATATATATTTTGCATATTAACCTGAGGCGGATTTCCGTAATACATTCGAGCACATTCAAAAATATATGTGGTATTATACTTCTTTATCATATCAACAGCTGCATCATTGTTCGTAGGAATATCAATATACACAGGTTCATCAACTGCCGAATTTAAACATGCCTTGTATAACTCCTCTGCAATCATTGCATTATCAGCAAAAAGAGGGCATATTTTATATCCTTTATTGGCTTTCCTAAGTATGGCAATTCCCTTTAGTTTTCCTCCAACAGTATATTTGAAAGATTTAGTACCGGGAAGGTTTACCCAGGGTACAAGGAACTGAGGACGTGAAAAACCAAAATACTTAGCATCATATTTGATAACATCATCGATAGTGTCATTATTTATTGAAGAAATATTTGTATGAGTGGAAAAATTCTCACCTATTTTTTCATGTCGTTCATCTCTAAAAGCTATTTTAAAACCACCCTCGGCATAAAAACTTTGCATTGCCAGAACGCCATCCATACCAATGGAGGAGTTTGATTTAAGACGGCTAAGTAGCTTATCACGACGTTGATACCATAGTTTTCTTCCGATGCCTTGTGCTCTATATTCGGGAAGAACAATGAAGAATCCCATAAATCCATATTCTCCATTATATGAAACTATTGAACCACCACCTATGAGCTTATCATCAATGAAATAACCATAGTAGCCATCCGGATCTGTTGCCCAATAAACTTCAGCATCATGCGGCCCTGGATTCCACCCTTCTTTTTCAGCCCATTTAACCAATGTAACCAACCCTTGATAATCTAGCTTTCGAAAATTAATATCCTGAAATTTAACCATATACAAATATAGTAGAAAACAGCAAACTAAATTCTTAAGTGTATTACCTTATATTTCTCCTTAGTAATCCTTCCTTAGTGGTTATACTTTTTTCCACAAAGTCGCACAAAGGTTAACACGAAGGTTAACAAAGGTTTATCAACGAAGGAAATTCCTTAGTGCTACTTAGTGTGTACTTGGTGATCCTTAGTGGTTATTTTTTTTACCACAAAGTCGTACAAAGGATACAAAGGTTCACAAAGGTTTATAAACGAAAATATTTCCTTGATAATCCTTAGCGTGTACTTCATGATACTTAGTGGTTTATACTTCTTTACCACAAAGTTTCATGGGACACCATAAAGGTTATTTTGCTAAAATAATTATATCCTTAGGTTTGAGGATTTTTTGTGTATACCCCTTACTAATTGAATTAATCATAGCCAATCCTATTTGAGTTGTATTAACTACTGAATTAGGTGCAATTGCTTTAATTCCTTTTACCAACCACATAAAATAATCGTACATAAATTGATAGAGTTTTGTTCTTGATTTAATGCCTCTTAGTGGGATAATTGCACCAGGACGAAACATATAAGCTTGCCTAAAACCAAAATTTATTAAGTCGTTTTCTGTTTTTCCTTTAACTCGTGCCCACATCATTCTTCCCTTTTCGGATGAATCTGTTCCCTCACCGCTTACATAATTAAAGGTCATATTGGGATTAATTTCCTTTAGAATAGTTGCCAACGACAAAGTGTAATTATATGTTATTATGGTATATTCTTCTTCACTTAATCCAGCAGCACTAATTCCCAAACTGTAGAAACAAGCATCATAACCAGCAAAATGATCTTTTAAACCTGCAAAATCATTGAAATCTTGATGAATTAGCTCCTTGAGTTTTGGGTGCTTTATTCCAACAGTTGCCCTTCCAATCGATAGTACTTCAGTAATATCATCATGATCGAGGCATTCAAGAAGTATTCCTTTACCTACCATTCCGGTAGCTCCGGTTACAATTACTTTGTTACTCATCGTTTTTTGGTATTAAGTTCAATATCGTTAATTCACTGTATGTTCCTACTCTCATTGGTGGACCAAATGTCCCAGTCCCCTGGCTTACATACACCTGAGTATCACCAAAAGTATGTAATCCTTTATTTACTTCAAACATCAAATCAGCAATATGCGTAATTGGCCACAACTGTCCACCATGAGTATGCCCAGCTAGATATAAATCTATCCCATTTTCCTGGGCGTACTTAATACCGTCTGGACTGTGATGAAGAAGCACTGAGGGTTTATTCTGTTCGAACTTAATGCTTTTTAATGTGCTTTGTACTGTTGGGCCATCTGCATTGGCATGTGGACTTACTGAATTATTATCAGCAACCATATGATCTAATCCTATTATGGTGAGATCGCTCCACGTAGCCATTTCGTTTGAAAGCACAACTACTCCATTACTTCTTAAGTAATTTTTAATGGGATCCGTTCCCGTATAAACATCGTGATTCCCTTCAACAAAATAAATGGGCGCATCTAGATTTTTAAGTGGAGCCAGACTTTCTGGTTTTAATTGTATTTTACTATCCATTAAATCTCCTGTAAAAAAAACAACATCTACTTTTTGCTCATTTATGGTATTTACTATCTCATCAAGTTTTTCTGCTCCCCTAAAATGACCTATATGTGTATCGGTTAAATGAGCAGCCCTAATTGGTTTACTCAAGTTATTAATTTCTATATCAACTTCATTTGTTTTTGTATTTGTGGCATTCCATAGCCCATAAATTGATATTAGTGCAGATACTGACAATACAACAAGACCTGATGTTCCAGGTTGTAATTTTGCAAAGATGTTAATTATATCTACTGCGATTGCTGAGACAAGTACATACAACAAAAATCCTATCAAAACAGCTGATATACCAAATACTAGGTTTCCAAATGAGGTTGTTGAGTTTATAAGTCCCATCATTCCAAAAAACATTAGGAATGTAAAAATAGGCAGAACTATGTATAAAAGTTTTGCGCTCTCCAAGCTTAAATAGAAAGCAATTCTGTTTGCTAAATATATATTTGCTCCAACTATTAGTAGGAGAAATAGAAGAAAGAATACTAACATAATGTTTTTCATGTATTTGTAATAATAATTTGTGTGATTTTCAAGATGTGAATTAATTATTTCACTTCCTGCATTTGGCGAATTTGTTTTAGCACCATTTTCTTTGGTGTAAAAGGAATAAATGCCATCATAACTTTTTGCATAAAGGTTAACCCTGAAATTACATCTAGTTTTCCTTTTATCATCCCATTGTATCCATCTTCAGCAACAGTTCGGGCTCCTGCTGTTTGATTAAACATTTCTGTTTTGTCCATTCCTGAAACTCGTCCAAATTCCGTTTCTGTTGCACCGGGCATTAAATTTGTAACGGTAATATTTGTATCGTGAAGTTCTTCTGCGATTGCATTGCTGAAAGATGTTACATATGCTTTGGTGGCAAAATAAACAGCCTGCAATGGGCCAGGCATAAAGCTTGCAGTTGAAGAAACATTAAGTATTTTCCCGCTATTTCGAGCTACAAACTCCGGTAGAAATAAGCGTGTTAATGATGTTAATGCTGTTATATTCAGATTTATCATCTGATTGTCCATTTCCCAATCTCGCTCATGGAATTTACCTAGTCCTCCAAAACCAGCATTGTTTATCAAAAAATCAATACTGATACCTGCTTTTGATACTTCATCAAATATTTGTTTCGGAGCTTCTGGTTTACTCAAATCTTTTGCAATAACTAATACTTCTATCGAGTATTTTGATTCTATGTCTTTTTTTAATTTCTCGAGTTTATCCTTACTTCGAGCAACGATAATTAGATCCCCACCGGTTTCAGCGTGAATATATGCCATCTCTTTTCCAATTCCTGTGGAGGCTCCTGTAATTAGTGCTACTTTTTTCATTTTCTCTTAAGTTATGTGAGTACTTACTTTTTCATTATGAGTAAAATTTTTTAAAGATTATACTTCTTTATTAAGAAACGCATCATTTCCTCTGAATCCAACTCTGATCCTTTTAATACTGCCGACCCTATCCCATCAATAAACAATATAATAAGGTTTGCTTCCAATTCGGGCTCTTCATACCCAAGTTTATTAAATGCATTAGTTAGGGCCATTTTTAGCGGTTCCATTTTTTTATCACTACTTACCTCAAGCTCCCATTTAAGTTTGAATTGCAATTTCCAAAAATCGTAATCAGCTTTATCTATGCCAGAAGTCATTAATATAGCCTTTCTTATAACCTCTTTAGGGTCTGATTCCATTACAATATCAACAAATAAAGCCTTTATCCTATTTTCACCCAACTGGAGTATAGCGGATAGCAGCCCTTCCTTATTACCAAAATGTCTGAAAATCAAACCTTCACTTACGCAGGCATTCTTGGCAACTTTTGATGTTGAGGTTGCATGAAATCCTTCCTTGGCAAATAACTCAAGTGCCGATTGTAGTATTTTTTCTTGCTTCTCAGTCATTTATACTTTATAACTTGATATGAATGAAACTTAATAGTGAGTAATCACTTGCAAAAGTATAAAAATATTTAATGAAACAAAGGAAAATGGATTTTTTTTACAAGAAGCTAAAAATGGCCAGAAATGCAACTCCTCTTTTTATTGAGTAATAATCAATTTTAAACCATTCATTATTATTAGTACTTAATGCTTAACTTTTTTAAATGATTGACTAACATGGTCTATTCAACACTCAGAATATAGTTACCTGCTACACATACAATGCAATAATTGTTATTGCTACATTCCGTTTAGAGAAAACTACATTACAAAAAACATAAGCACACGATAAATCGTATGCCTATGTCGCATTAATTTGGTTTATTTTTTATTTACCCCTAGTTCTTAATAGAAGCTACATCTGCAACAGCTTCAATTGCCAAGTCGATATGTTCTTGTGTATTAAAAGGCCCAATACTTAACCTAACACAGCCATGAATATCAACTGTATTTAGTAGTTCGTGAACCTTAGGAGCACAGTGAAGTCCTGTTCTACAAGCAATATTAAAATCAACATCCAGCATAGTACCAACATCGCTTGCTTCAAACCCATTTACATTTAAGCACAGTACAGGATTCTGGTTATTAGTATCTTCCGCACAATATGTTGTAACTCCTGGTATAGCCTGAACTCCTTTTCTTAGATTATCCCATAGCTCAATTTCCTGCTTGTGCAGGTTAGCCATACCTTTGTCCAGTACCCAATTAACACCAGCATTTAGTCCAGCAACACCAACAAGGTTCATTGTACCACATTCTAACCTATAAGGGAAACCTTCGAGATGTGTTTTAACTGCAGAACGCACTCCAGTTCCACCAAAACGTGTACCTTTTACCGGAATGCCCTCCATTACATATGACCCTCCAATTCCTGTTGGCCCCATTAAACACTTATGTCCTGTGAAAACAAGTACATCTATACCCATTGCTTTCATATCAATTGGAATAGCTCCTGCACTTTGACTTCCATCAACTACAAAATAGACACCGTTATCTTTACAAATTTTACCTATTTCCATTAGTGGCTGTATCGTACCAATCACATTAGAACTGTGATTAACAACAACCATCTTGGTATTCTTCTTGATTGCTTTTTTTATGTCATCAGGATCCAAATAACCATGTTTATCAAATGGCACATGCGTTACTTCAATTGTGCCATCCATCTCAAGATGATAAAGGGGTCTTAATACAGAATTGTGCTCAAGCATTGTAGTAACAACATGATCTCCTTTTTCTGACAAACCTTGAAGTATCATATTAAGAGAATCACTTGCATTATAGCTAAAGGTCAACCGGTCGGGATCATCACCATTAAATAGTTTGGTTAGCATGCTGCGTGTATTGGTGACCATCTCTTCGGTTTCAATGGCTGCATCAAAACCCGACCTCCCGGGGTTAACCCCATGATTCCTGTAAAAGCTATCCATAAAACTATATACCTCTTCGGGTTTTGGGAATGTTGTGGCTGAATTATCAAGATAAATTAACTTACTCATAATACTTTTATTTTGAATTAATTATTATTTGGTTAATCTTTGGTTTCCATAACAATAGCATCGGCCACAATTTCGCCCAATGTCATTATTTTAATACCTAGTTTAAACGTAACATTCAATTGAGTTAGCTGATCAACGCAATTATGACAAGGTGTTGCCACAATTTTAGCGCCAGTTGCCCTTATTTGCTCAGCTTTTATTTCACCAATGGCCATTCTACGATCATTATATTCACTCATGGCCAGTTGACCACCACCACCGCCACAGCATAAGTTGTCGATACCATGTGGAGTCATTTCAACAAAATCACTCACACATTTATTCAGAATATACCGCTGCTCATGCCAAATACCTCCACTTCTTGCCAAATTACATGGATCGTGAAGCGTTACCTTATCTGGGATCTTATTTGGATCAACTTTTACCTTACCTTCTTTAAGATAAGATGCAAGTAATTCAACCGAAGTGGTTACATCAAATGGATACTCCTTTTTAATGTAATTTGGTCCTTCCCACCTAAAAGCTCGTGATCCATGGCCACATTCAGCAAGAACAATCTTTTTTGCATCAAGATTTTCTGCCTCATCGTAAAGCCTCTGGGTAATAATGGCTGCTTCATTATAATTACCCGAATAATATGCATAATTAGTTACATCATACATCTTAGTTGAAATGGTCCAACTCTCTCCTGTAACATAAAATACCTTTGCCATTGCAGAAATTGAAAGTGGGAAAAACTTTGGTTCCCTTGGATTAAGAGTATACAGTATGTCTTTACCTTTTTGGTCAAGGTAAATTTTAGCGTTGTCATCGTCAACCTCATATTGAAGATCCTCTTCGAGCCATTCTAGTGTTTCAACAAAATCAGTTTCAGGTATTGACATATTATTACCAGTCTCCAAAGCTGAATCAATGGTTGATTGCAACGTTTCGGGAACCATTCCCATATTTGAGAGCATTTCTCTTCCCTTTTTAATAACATAAGTAATATCAACGCCTATTGAACAATGGGATACACATCTTGCACACATAGTACAAGCACCAAACAAAAGATCTACCATTTCATTTGTTGTATCTTCATTTAAGGTTCTGGCTCCAACAATTTTTGAAAATGCTTTTCCTCCGAAGGTGTTATACTTTCTATAAATGGATGCCACTAAGTCAACCTTTGTTGCTGGTATAAACTTTGCTTCTGGGTTGGCAAGATAATATGTACAACTATCGGCACATAACCCACAGTGAACACAGCTATTTAGATGAGTAAGTAACTTCCCATCATTCAGAGTATCCAGAACTTCCAGTCCTTTATCGATTGTTTCTTTTGTTAGGTTTTCCATACTATTCTTATTTTGGTGGCCAAACGCCTCTCCAACCGTAAAAGAACCCAAGATGATATCGGGCTGCAAAAAAATAAACTACGTGCTTTAGTTTCCCAACTGGCAGGTATAAAAAGAAGATACTAATCAATATAAAATAATAGGGAAATGCTTGTGGTAAATATAATACCAAAGCAGTCATAATCTGTATAAGGGAGACCAATAAATTAGAGATGTAATCATCAGGATTTGACAAAGATCTGAGTTGATCTTTTGATATTCTCTTGATTAAAATTCCAAATCCACTTAATCCACTAATTAAAAGTAATACTGAAATAACCAATGCAACTATACCGGTAGGATAGATGCCAATAAGATAAATCACAAAAAGAAACAAAGACAAGAATGTTCCAATATGATATGAAATACCTGCAATATAGGTTGGGAGATGTAAATACGCTGATTCTTTCTTCATGGGACTCATTGCGCCTGTATAAGAATATCTTACTGACTTTTCTGTGTCGCCTCGCTTTTTAGAATAATCCTTGGGCTTCCCATAATTAATAATTTTTGCGCCATGGATAAAACAGCTTATTAAGCATATTGAGGCCGATACAATGGCCAATAGTTGATACCAATTCATAGTAATAAGTTATTGTTAAACACAACCGTCAGGTTTTGGTAATCCTGCAACTCTACATGCGCCTCTTGCAGGACCCAATGGGAAGAGTTCGTATATTTCACGAAGACGAACACCTGTTTCTTTACATATTGTGCGAATCATTGGTGCCATGCCCTTTTCTTCGTAATTGTTACGAATGATTTTAACAATTGCCCAATGTTTTTCATTCATTTCACCAATTCCATCATGGTTAGCAATTAATTGTGCTACTTCCTCATTCCAAATTTCGGGCTGTGATAAAAACCCATCTCCATCTACTTCAAAAACTTTACCTTCAATTTCAAGTGTTGGCATAATCTAGTTATTTTGGTTTATTGATTCTAATTGTTACCTTCGTCAAATTTGTCAATTACCTCATCAGGTGTCATTTTGCTGTTTGGCAAAACAAAATCAGGGCAAAAATTAATTGCCTTCTTTGTCAAGTACCTTGTACAAACTGACCACGATTCTTCATTCCTATGGCAGTATTTACTCATGTACTCCTTCTTCTTTTTTGCATTAATGCCAAGGTCATCTCTGACAACCAAATTGCATGTTGATATATTCGGACAAACCTGCTCCATTTGCTATTTTTCAAAAGATTGGGAAAATTATAAAAAATTATGACAATTATCATACATTCATCATATGTAAATCTATAGATGAGAACTTCTATTTCAGAGTTATCCAGCTGGATAATAATTATGTATAACGCACAAATTCAGCACATTAACAAATGGTATAATTACTAAAACTATTATCAAATAATATTGAACCTTTGGACAGTTTATAATAATTCTTAATAGAAATGAAACTGTTTACAATTAACCATTGGAAATATGAAATATTGGATAAGTGCAATTTATATCAAGGTTGCTATTTTTTTCAAATTTTGTATGAGGTTTGTCAAATTAATTAACCAAAGAGCTACTAGCATTACTAAACTAACAACTAAACCACTAAAAATTGTTGATACACAGGTTTAAAGATTTATTTGAAATTCAAAAAATCATCTTACAATTGATTGGAAGAGAAAATCATTATTAGTACTCATTACTAGATACCAACTTCTTTTAGTCTTCGGACTTAGAACTTCATGTCAGGTATGAACAGATATAATGATACAGTAGCAAATAAACAAAACCTAAATACCGTAATAAAAGTTTAATGGAATTCAAATTTTTAATTGATAATAAGCAATCCGGATTTATCTATACTAAATCGAAAATTGAATCAAGTTCATAGAAAATTGGAGAACTATTACTATTTTCTTTTGATGAATTGATCATTGCCGATGCTACCTCAAAGCCTTCTATACCCCGGTATTTTTTTAGATATGGTATAAACTCGATTACATTAATCAATTTTGATGCAATGGAATCACCTAATCTCTTTTCCTTTCTATTACCCAAAAGTAAACTTGGTCGAAAGATTCTAATTTTCTGAAAAGGTAATCTGCAAACAGCATTATCAAGCTCACCTTTCATTCTTGTGTAGAAGAAATTGGACTTTGAGTTAGCTCCGGAAGAAGAAACCAAAAAATAATTCTTAACCTTATTTTGTGAAGCAATCTTTGCAAATTCAAATTGATATGTATAATCAACTAAATACTGTTTATCTTTAGTACCAGCTTGCTTAATTGTTGTACCAAGTACTGAAAACAATACATCCCCTTTAATATCTTTCTCAAATGCTATTAGATTGCTGAAATCTATAATATACTCCCGAATTTTGTGATGTGAAACTCCAGTTGATCTTCTTACAAATACTTTAATATTATCAAAATCTGAATCTTTAATTAACAGATCAACAAGATGTTTACCAATGAGTCCGGTTGCTCCTATTACCATTGCAGTTTTTCTTTCTTTCATATGGATAACTAAACTATTCCCAGACTCTTTTTTTGTTTATTTCTTCCTTTTTTCTAAATGCCTCTTCCATATCTATATTATATCTATTTGCAATTGCACATACATAGATTAGGATGTCAGAGAGTTCCTCCCCAACATTATGAATATTTGAGTTTTTGTCAGTGGTGATATTTTCTGATTTTCTAACGGCTTTGAATAATTCTCCAACCTCCTCTCCAAGTAATAAACACTTTTGTATAACTGACTGGTTAGCAAAACCTCTTTCTTTCTCCAATTCAACAACATAGGACTGTAAATTAGCTAGTGTTGCGGCTGATAAATGTGGCATATAATAAAAGTTTTTGTTTGTTAAAGATTAAGCCTTTTTTGCTTTATATGAATCCTCTAATTTATGTATTATTTTGATATTCAAGTAATACAAAGCACTTATCAATTGTTAATTCAATTACTTCTCTGTTAATTAATTTCATATTGTTTATGACCATCGTTGTATTCAAATCAGATTCATTTACTTCATGTGATATATTTGAAACATTTTCAAGGGATTGATACTTAGTATGAGTGACGAAAGTTGTATCCTTGGTTTGTTGAATTACAATTACAAGCGAACCTGTTTTATTCATTGATTGAATGATACTTGATAGTGCTTTTTCAACATCAACATATTCCAGAACTAACCCAACGAAAAACAGGTCAATATTAGATATA
The DNA here is from genome assembly GCA_016845105.1 of Bacteroidota bacterium. Lineage (GTDB taxonomy): Bacteria > Bacteroidota > Bacteroidia > Bacteroidales > F082. Next base: position 31,289 of record JAERTF010000168.1, read on the forward strand.
CTTAACTCCTCTTCATTTAGATCAATATTATGAATAATAAGATCATCTATACGAGAATTAAACCGTTTCCAAGTTATAGTTAAGTATTCAGGGACGATGTCAATAGCATGAGTAACTTTTGTTATTTGACAATCCACATGTTCCAACCCATTACCTGTGGAGCAACCAACTAATGCAAAGCTATTTGGTTTATATTTTCTTAACGACTCTTTTAGAAGATCATTTAGAACTTGGGATTGGCCAATTTCCATCATATGGTTTTCATAATCACCTGGTGAAATATTCAGCCATGGATTTTCCATTAATGCAGAGATTAATATTTTTCGATCTATGAATAAATAATAAATCGTATTGTGTAAAAATACAAAATGGAGAGTTAACTCTGGACTTTAAAACCCTAATAGTGTACCTATCTGAAATGTCAACAATGAAACCACATAGGCAAGGCCAGTTGTATACACAGTTAAAAAAAGTGACCATTTCCAGTCGCCGGATTCGTTTTTTATGGCCGCCACAACAGCAATACAAGGGAAATATATTAATATAAATAACATAAAGGAAAGAGCTACCAATGGTGTGAATACTGGTTGCCCTATTTTTGGTCCATTCTCATATACCTGATTTCGTAATTTATTAACTAACAGCTTATTATCCTCAACGTCATCACTAGTCTGATAAAGAACTCCCAATGTGCTTATTACAATCTCCTTGGCAGCTGACCCAGCTATAAGTCCAATTCCCATCTTCCAGTCAAAACCAAGTGGAGCAATTACTGGCTCAATAAATTTACCCATTTTACCAATATATGAGTTTTCTTGCTTCTCATTTAACCTGCTAGAGTTAAGCTTATTAATAGTATTGGCTATTGTTGTATCAGAAACATCATCAATTAACTGAACATGTAAAGATTCGATTTGACTATTGTACTTCTCATCTATATCTTTATTCAATGGGAAATATCCCAATGCCCACACAATTATGCTCGCTACTAAAATTATAGTTCCCATTTTTCTAAGATATTGTTCAGCTTTAAACCATGTTTGCTTTAGAACACTTGATAATACCGGCATACGATATGGAGGCAATTCCATAACAAATGGGACAGTTTCAACTTTAAACAGAGTTTTCTTCATTACCCAGGCTACAATCCCCGCAAGAATAATACCTATTAAGTAAATACCAAACAGTAATGTACCCCTGAAATCTGTGAAAAACGCTGTTATTAAAAGTATATAAACAGGATACCTTGCACTGCACGACATAAAAGGAATTATCAGCATAGTAACCAACCTATCATTCTTATTCTCAATCGTTCTTGTTGCCATAATTGCTGGCACATTGCATCCAAAACCCATTAGCATTGGCACAAACGACTTACCATGCAAGCCAACTTTATGCATAAGTTTATCAACAATAAAGGCAACTCTTGCCATATATCCCGAAGCCTCCATTATTGTTAGAAAGAAAAACAAAATAACAATGTTGGGTAAAAAGACAATAACACCTCCTACTCCACCCAATATTCCATCAATGAGCATATCCTTAATCATTCCATCAGAAAGAATATTTGATAGAGCACCACCAGTATATCCAACCAGCATCTCTATCCACTGCATCGGATAATCACCAATATAAAACGTACTCTGAAAAGTAATCCATATTGCAAACAAAAAGATAGGATAGCTTAATAGTTTGCTTGTAACGATATTATCAATTAACCTGCTGTTTGTAAGCCTATTAATAACAGGGGCTTGTGTAAATGTTTCCTTAAGAGCACCTTCTATAAAGCCATACTTTGCATCAGTAATTATTGTTTCAAGGTTTTCATTTCTTAATTTTTCAATGGCCTCTGATTCTTGTTTACTTACTTTTTTGATTAAATCAGAATTTTTACAAGCACTTATTCTATCAATTTCTTTTTTATCCTGCTCAAGTAGTTTTATGGCCAAATAACGTGGCGCTACTTTATTGGTTAGTGACCTATTATCCTCAATACATATCAAATCCTGAAGTATCTTAATGGACTTCTCAATCCTAACACCGTAATTAATATGAATATGTCGGGTTATTGGTTCAGCATCATTGTAAACTGAAATTATAGTATCAAATAGTTTATCAACCCCTTTACCTTTCGACCCAACAGTAGGCACCATTGGGATACCAACCATACTAGATAAACTCGAATAATCAAAAACATCTCCTTTTTCAATAAACTCATCCCACATATTCAAAGCAATTACAACTTTGATATCCATATCAATGAGTTGGGTTGTAAGATAAAGGTTCCTTTCCAGATTAGAAGTATCCAGTACGTTCAAAACAATATCAGGAATTTCATTTACTATGTGATCTCGTACAAATAACTCTTCTGGTGTATAACTGGTAATTGAATACGTTCCTGGTAGGTCAACAATGTTAAAAGTATATCCTCCATGAGTAAACTTTGCCTGCTTTGCATCAACGGTAATACCACCATAATTACCTACTTTTTCTCGAGAATGAGATGCAAAATTGAATATTGTTGTTTTGCCACAATTGGGATTTCCAACAAGGGCTACATTTATTACCTTCTTTGATGGAACAATTGGAACCAAATCGAGTGATTGTTCGATTTGGAGTACGCCATTATATTCATTTTCCTTAAGCCCATGATCATCACCTGTAATCACCTCAATTAGTGATGCTTCACTTCTTCTAAGTGAAACTTCGTAGCCCATAACATTATATTCAATGGGATCAAGGAGGGGTGCATTTTTTACAACAATAACCTGCTTACCAACCACAAAACCCATCTCGATTATGCGCTTACGAAATGCTCCACGACCTCTTACCTTAACTATAATTGCCTTGTCACCACTTTTAAGTTCACTTAATTTCATGATACTTTGCTGTAATTAAGAAATGAAGATATTGTTGATATAAATAATTAACAAAATAAAGGTTTGTTGGTTATAATTCAGATACCCATAACTGGGTATTCTTATTAGTATGGTGAATCTATTTCTTCTTCGAAATAAATTAAATGGTGAATCCTTGAAAATATATTTCCTACTCTATAACCCCAATGATTTCCTAGCAAGATACTGCATTCACTTATAGCATTCTCTCGTGCAGCTAATGTATTCTTTTGAAGTAACATAAGAAAGTCCTTCATATCTTGATATATATCAGCAATATTTTCGCTTAAGCTTGCTTTAAGGGGCTCGGTTTCATTTATATATTGTGGATCAATTATCCAATACTCATCATCTTTCCCAAACTTATCTCTTAATTCTGTAAATACTCTTTCCCATTGTTCTTCGGTAACAAACCGCTCGTTAGCTTCTGGATGACTTGGAGATATATGAGGAAGAAGTGTTCCTTTTAAATATAACAAAGGAAGTATTCGTTGAATAAAATCAAAAATAGTTTCTTTGTCTTTCTTTTCAAGTGTTTCAAAGAAATAACAAAACTCGTTGGCTACTGTAGCCATTTCTATTATTGGTTTTGATAAAGTTATGTCATCGGTTGTTTGATCAGCCATGTAGTTTTTTTTCTGCAAAAGTAAAAACAAAAAGGGAAAGCATCTGCCTTCCCTTTATCATATCATTCAAATTTATCTTATGCAACAAACAATGCATAAGAATAAATTATCGGACTGCTCTTAATTCAATCCCAATTCAGAAACATAATTGTTAATTTTATTTTCCAACTGTTTGTCAACATTTTCAAAATCAGACTTGTTTTCCAACGATGCCACAACTCCAAAATAAAACTTAATTTTTGGCTCAGTACCGGAGGGTCGTACACTAACTTTACCACCATCAGCAGTAAAAAACTGAAGTACATTTGATGGAGGAAGGTCAATTTTAGTTTCCAAACCAGTCTCAACGTTTCTAGAAACACTAGTTAAATAATCATTTATTTTAATAACCTTTGAATTATTTAGACTTACAGGAGGATTTGCTCTAAAATCTTTCATCATTTTCTGAATCTCTTCAGCTCCTGACTTACCCTTTCTAACTACTGATATTAGTTTTTCCTTATATAAACCGAACTCATTATATATATCCAAGAGTAAGTCATACAAACTAACTCCTTTGTCGGCAGCCCAAGCTGCAGTTTCGGCAATCATAGCACAAGAAATTACTGCATCCTTATCCCTAACAAAATCGCCAACCAAGTAACCATAACTCTCTTCGCCACCTCCGATAAAGGTCTTTTCTCCTTCAAATCTCTTAATGATATCAGCAATAAATTTAAAGCCTGTAAGTACATCAAAATGTTCAATATTTTCCTTTTCAGCAATTTTTGCCAATAGCTCGGATGTAACAATTGTTTTCACAATAAACTCATTTCCTGTAAGTTTTCCCGACTCCTTCCATTTGGTAACCAAATAATAAATCAATAATGCAGCAGCCTGATTACCATTTAGCAGTATCATTTCATCACCTTTTCTAATTGCTATACCAACTCTATCGGCATCAGGATCGGTAGCCATTACAAGATCGGCATTCACATCCATAGCTTTTTGCATTGCTAATTCCAATGCCGCAGATTCTTCAGGATTGGGAGATACTACGGTAGGGAAATTTCCATCGGGTATTACTTGTTCATCAACAAGGTAAACCTTTTCAAATCCAAATAGTTTTAATACCCTAGGAACCAGTGGGTATCCAGTACCATGAATTGGAGTAAAAACAATTTTAAAATCCTTCTGTCTTTCAATCGCCTCGGGAGACAATGAAAGCGAATGAATTCGATCAAGATAAATAGTATCAACCTCATCACCGATAATTTCAATCAAATCATCATTCCCGGCAAATTTAACGTCAGAAATATCTTTTATTTTCTGAACTTCTGTAATAACATTTTTATCATGAGGACTAATCAATTGACCACCATCATCCCAATAGGCTTTGTATCCATTATACTCTTTTGGGTTGTGTGAAGCAGTAATAACTATTCCACCCTGACATCCAAATTGTCGAATAGCAAAAGATAATTCTGGGGTTGGTCTTAAAGAATCAAATAAATAAACTTTTATTCCATTGGCAGAAAATACATCTGCTGTAATCTTTGCAAAATACTCACTATTATTTCGTGAATCACAAGCAATTGCGACCTTAATTATATCAAGATCCTTGAAGTTCATTTTAAGGTAGTTTGCCATACCTTGGGTAGCTGCCCCAACTGTGTATTTGTTCATACGGTTAGAACCTACTCCCATAATTCCTCGCAACCCACCTGTACCAAATTCTAGATCACGATAAAATGATTCGGTTAATTCTTTCGGATCATTATCTATCATTGCTTGAATAGCACTTTTCGTTTCGTCATCGTAGTTTCCTTCAAGCCATATCTTTGCTCTTTCCAACACTTCAGGATCAACTTTATTATTCATATCTAATTGATTTTATACTTATTGCTATACTAAAAAAGAAATAGTATTAACTTAATTTATTAATCATTACTTTCAAACTATCAAACCAATATGGCACGTCGATTTTATAATCATTTTTGATTTTTGATTTGCTTAATACACTATAAAAAGGACGAGGAGCTTTGGCAGGAAAATCCTTTGATTCAATTGCATTGACATTACATTCTATATCACACTCATTCATAATTGCTTTTGCAAAATCATACCAACTAATGGCCCCCTCATTACTATAGTGATATATTTGTTTTACTTCACCATTGTCATATTTCTGAATAATCTCAATAATTGCAGCAGCCAAATCAGCTGCGTATGTTGGTGTTCCAACCTGATCAGCTACAACCCCCAGATTATCCCTTTCCTTCCCCAAACGAATCATGGTACTGACAAAATTATTACCGTAGGTTGAATAGAGCCATGATGTTCGGATTATTATAGCTCTATTCGACACTCTAAATATTGCTTCTTCACCATTAAGTTTAGTTAACCCATAAAATGAATCAGGAGAAGGGGTATCGGTTTCTTCGTAAGGTTTAAAATGATGCCCGTTAAAAACATAATCGGTTGATACATGTATTAATAATGAGCTATTCTTAGCGCAAACCCGAGCTAGGTTTTCAACAGCCGTACAATTAACAAGCATTGCCAACTCTCGATCGTCTTCGGCATTATCAACAGCTGTATAAGCTGCACAGTTTATGCAAACATCTATTTCGTTACCTTCAAAAAAAAATTCAACAGCATTGCTATCTGCTAGGTCCAATTCTTTCAGATCAGTAAAAATAAAATTGTATTGAAGAAAATGTTCAGATAGCTCCCTTATTTCTGATCCCAATTGACCATTACTTCCAGTAACAAGAATATTATACATGCTATTTAAGTTGATTATTTCTCCTCTTTTAGTAACTTATCGAAGAAATCAATTGTTTTGACTAATCCTTCTTCGAGTTTAATTTTTGGTTCCCAATTTAGTTTCTCTTTGGCTAATGCTATATCTGGTTGTCGCTGCATTGGATCATCAGATGGAAGGTCTTCAAATATTATTTTCGAATTACTTCCTATAATCTCAATAACCTTTTGTGCCAATTCAAGTATAGTAAACTCGCCGGGATTACCGACGTTAACTGGCCCAGTGAAATCATCACCAGTTGACATCATTTTAGTCATTCCATTTATCAAATCCTCTACATATTGGAAACTTCTTGTTTGGTTTCCTTCGCCATATACTGTGATATTTTTACCTTCCAAAGCTTGAACAATGAAATTAGAAACAACTCTACCATCATTGGGGTGCATGCGAGGGCCATATGTATTGAATATCCTGATAATCTTTATTTTTACGTTATTCTGTCTATTATAATTTACGAATAGAGTTTCGGCAACTCGTTTTCCTTCATCGTAACAAGATCTGGTTCCAATTGGGTTAACATGGCCCCAATAATCTTCCGTTTGTGGATGAATTTTGGGATCACCATAAACTTCACTTGTTGAAGCCTGTAGAATTTTTGCATTAATCCTTTTGGCTAAACCAAGCATATTTACAGCCCCCATAACAGATGTTTTTACTGTTTTAATTGGGTTATGCTGATAATGTATGGGAGAAGCAGGACATGCAAGATTATATATTTCATCTACTTCAATAAAAAAAGGCATAGTAACATCATGACGTATTAGTTCAAAATAATGATTGCCCATTAAATGTTCAATGTTCTTTTTCTGACCAGTGAAATAATTATCGAGACATATAACCTCATTCCCCTCGTTTAATAATCTTTCACAAAGGTGCGATCCTACGAATCCTGCACCACCGGTAACTAAAACTCTTTTCATATTAGTAGAATTAAAAAAGGCTGTAAAAATTTTACAGCCTTTTGTTTAAATTTTTATTTATGTCATTTCAACTCCAATACCTGTGTAGTCGAAGCCATAATCTTTCATTTCGCCCACATCATATATATTTCTCCCGTCAAAAATAACTGGCTTTTTCAATAGTTTTTTTACAACGTTAAATGTTGGAAATTTAAACTCAGGCCACTCGGTCATAATTATTAACCCATCAGAGTCAATTAGAGCTTCGTACATGTCATCATGAAACTCAATGCTATCACCAAGAATTCTTTTTGCTTCTTCCATTGCAACTGGATCATATGCCTTAACTTTAGCACCTGCAGTAATCAGTTTTTTAATTACAACCAACGATGGTGCCTCACGCATATCATCTGTTTGAGGTTTAAATGATAGGCCCCACATTGCAAAGGTTTTGCCACTCAAATCACCATCAAAATATTTGGTCGCTTTACCAAACAAAATTGATTTCTGCCTTTCGTTAACATTCTCAACCGATTTTAGTACCTCCATACTATAACCAAGATTGTCGGATGTTTTTATTAAGGCCTTAACATCTTTTGGGAAACATGAACCACCATATCCGGTACCTGGGTAAATAAAGTATTTACCTATTCTTCTATCCGACCCTATACCTTTACGAACTGCATTAACATCAGCACCAACTATTTCACAAAGGTTTGCAATATCATTCATGAAGCTAATTTTAGTAGCCAACATTGAATTAGCAGTGTACTTTGTCATCTCTGATGAAACTATATCCATAAAAATTACTGGATGTCCGCTCACAGTAAAGGGTTTATATAGTTTAGCCATGAGTTTCTGAGCCCTTTCAGAATCAGTACCAACAACTATACGATCAGGTTTTAAGAAATCATCAACAGCCGCTCCTTCTTTTAAGAATTCAGGATTAGACGCTACGTCAAACTTTAAATCAGATCCTCTTTTTGCAAGAGATTCTTTCATTGCTGTCCTAACTTTCTCAGCTGTTCCAACCGGCACTGTACTCTTTGTAACCATCAATAAGTAATCACTCATATGAGTACCTACCTCGGTGGCAACCTGAAGCACATATTGTAAATCAGCGCTACCATCCTCGTCGGGTGGTGTACCTACAGCACCAAATACAACACTAACACCATCAAGACATTCTGATAATTTGGTACTAAACTTTAAGCGCCCCTTCTTAACATTTCGCTCAACCATTTCTTCCAAACCAGGCTCATATATGGGAATTATACCAACTTTAAGGTTTTCAATTTTCTTTTCATCAATATCAACGCAAGTCACATCAATACCAACTTCAGCAAAACAGGCGCCAGTTACTAAACCAACATATCCTGTACCAACAATAGTGATTTTCATTTTTTTATTTTTAAATGCAGACAGTTATTTAATTTATATCAAAAGTAATATTTTTGATTGAATACACAAACATCACTGTTAATTTATTAACATTACTTTATTTGATATTTTACTCCAAGACCAAAAGACTCATTAATTTGTAATTTAGGGCTTTCTGAAACCTTAGACTTTACACCTTCAATTATTTCATAGTTGGGAAACTTTGCATTATGATCATATTTTAAATGCATATAAAGCACGGTGGCAAATATTTTATTTATAGAAAAAATCACACGAGTATCCAAATCAACATCAATATTCCAGCGGTTATTTATATCAAAATCCATATAATTATTATGTAGTGTAAGTGCTGTATTTAGCTTAACATTTTTCATTATTTCGGCCTTATATGTTGTAAACAAATTAAGTCCAACTTCACCAAGAAAATGATTACCAGGAACTAGCACATTTCCAGATGAATCTAAAACGGCTTTTTTTACTCCATAAAGCCCTTTGTTTGCTAATTCGTCGCTTACAACAAAAGTCATCTTTCCTGATATAGGACTCATAAACAGCTGAAATTCATCATTTGGTTTATAATTAAACCCAAACGATATTGTAAGATAAGCCGGAGCAAAAAATGTTGATATTAATGTAGAATCATCAGGATACTTATACCCATTTGCAAACTGCGTTTTTAAAGTTGTGAAATTAGTCAAACTCCATTTTTTAGAAGTATTATGACTAAAAGAAAGTGATAGATTTAACTTATCATTGGTTTTCTCTATTCTTTTATCAATATAGCCAACCAAACCAAATACCAAATCGCCAGTTTGACCAAAAGTAAATTTATCTTTTTTGTAATTAAGGTTATAATTATACTCTGCTTTTCCTGATAGCGAACTTTCACCTCCTGCAGCCCAGTTTACAAAAGCATTTTGTGCAATAGAAACAAGACTAAGACTTTCAAATCTCCAATTCTTAAGTGAATCATTGGTAGAAACTGACTTAGTTGTATCAGTTTCCAGACCATACATATATATGGGTATCATAAATAGCAGAATAATAAATACTCTATTCATAATAGTACAATATTAAATAATGATAAAAACTATAAATAACCAAAGGATGAAAACGTTTTAATGTTCAATTTGGTATAGAACAATTATGCCTAATTTCGCATTACTTAAGCCATTTATCTAGCCAATTAAAAAACGTACGTTGCCATAATATTCCATTCTGCGGTTGGAGCACCCAATGATTTTCATCTGGAAAGTACAAATACTCAGCAGGAATATCTCGTAAAATGGCTGCGTTAAAAGCTGTCATTCCTTGTGTTACAACAACCCTATAATCGAGTTCTCCATGGATTACTAGTATTGGAGTGTCCCAGTTTTGTACATACTTGTGTGGTGAGTGTTCATATGCCTCCTGCGCTACTTCATTATCTTCTTCCCAGAAAGGGCCACCTTTATCCCAGTTCTCAAACCACATTTCTTCGGTTTCAAGATATTGGGCCTCTTCGTTGAAAATACCATCATGGGCAATAAATGCTTTAAATCGTTTTTTATGATTACCCGCTAAATAATAAACGGCATAACCACCAGCGCTAGCTCCAATTGCTCCCAATCTATCTTCATCAATAAATGGCTCCTTGGAAAGCTCATCAATTGCAGTTAAGTAATCCTGCATACTCTTACCATGATAGTCACCACTAATTTGTTCCTGCCAAGCCTGTCCAAAACCGCTAACACCTCTACGTGCCGGAGCAACAATAATATAATCATTGGCTGCCATTATTTGGTAATTCCATCTATAATGAAAACTCTGACTCAGAGGGCCTTGTGGTCCACCTTTGCAATATAACAATGCTGGATACTTCTTTGTTTTATCAAAATTTGGAGGATAAATTACAAACACCTGCATATCCTCACCATCGTGAGTTTTAATCCACCGTTCTTCGGTTCTTCCCATCGATAGCTGATCAAGTAGTTTTTTGTTGGTGAATGTCATTTGTTGCGATTCACCATTTTTCGGATTTATCAAAAACAATTCGGTTGGCATAGCCATTGTTTGTTTTGTTGCAACAAGTTGTTTACCAGCAACAGAAACTCCACGATAATCATGCAAACCTTTGGTTACTTGAGATATTTCTTTCTTCTTTAAGTTGTATTTGTATATTTGAAATGCGCCATGCCAATCACTAGTAAAATAGATATTTTTACTATCATATGTCCATGAAAAACTACCGGCATTTTGGTCGAAACCTTCTGTAGCATAGGTCTTTTCACCTGTTTCCAGATTCATTAAGAACATTCTATTTTGATCAGACTCGTAACCATCACGCTCCATACTTTCCCATGCTATATATTTTCCATCTGGTGAAAAAACAGGACCTACATCAAATCCCATTATACCTTTGGATATATTTTTGGTTTTCTTTGTCTGTAAATCATAAATATAGATATCAGAATTAGTTGATAAAGTAGCCTCTTTCCCAAGTAGCTTTTTACTTGTATAAGCTATTGATTTACTATCGGATGACCATTCAATTTGTTCAATTCCACCAAATGGACTAAGTGGAGAACTATATGGTTCTCCTTCCATAATATCAACGTAATTGTTCAATTGCTCTCCATCATAGTCAGCATAAAACACATGACTGTATGTATCAACCCAATGATCCCAATGACGATACATTAAATCATTCATCAATCTTCCTGATGCCAATGGAAGCCCTTCATATAGTTTCTCAAACTTATTTTCCAACTCAATATCTTTTGTATATAGTACCTTACTTTGATCAGGGGCATATTTAAAACCCGTTATCCCTCCTTCTATTCTCGAGATTTGTTTACGATCAGATCCATCAGGATTGATTTCCCATAACTGAACAGAACCACTTTCAGAAGTTAAAAAACCAATCTTTTTGCCATCTGGGCGCCAAACTGCATTAAACTCACTTTTAGGGGATGTTGTTAAACGCCTTACACTTTCGGCATTAACACCAACAGAGTATAATTCACGATTACCTTTGTTTTGTTCAACTGAATAATATGATACACCATAAAGAACTGTTCTACCATCAGGACTTACCTGTGGATCACTTACACGACCAAATGCCCATAATACTTCAGGAGTCATCAAGTCACTTTTCAAAACCAAATTCGGATTATCAATTACAAACGGTTTTTGCTGAGCAAATGTTTGAAGACTAGCCATTAGTATTACAAATAACGTAAAGAATAAAGTAGTTTTTCTCATTTCAAATTAGTTTAACGATTTAACAAACAAAAGTAATAATTTAACAAACGGTAGACTAAATATTTTCGAAAACACGCTCGATTAAGTTTGCACCTTAGTTCATACAACAGAATACTAGTACTGTTTCTAAAATAACTAGGTTTAAGCATGGGATTAACTCAATAACCAGTAATTGCATACTAGATAAAGTGCAGTAAAATATAGATTGACTATGATTTTAAAAGAACAATTTTTTTTGACACAAAAGACCTTGTATCTAAAACAAATGGCTACAATTCATTACTGCTCATCTTTCATATTTACAACTACCACTTGGATTTAATTTCAAAAATTGTTATCTTCGCAACCCCGCAATTTAAAGTAAATTATCTAGTAATCAGACATATGAGTATCGAAAACATATCAGATAAGCAAGCATTAACCATTCGATCATTGAAAATTGTAAAAAAATTGATCGATGAAAATCCAGAAATAAGAGAAGTAATTTCGCAGTCAAACTCTTATGAAGAGGCTCTAAACCTTCTAAAATCAAAACTAAACTTCTATTTGGAAGCCAATCCAAATGCAAAGAAATTCATCACCAATAAAGAACATAAATCTACTGAATATACCTGGACGGATATGGCCATCATTAGGTTACTCAATTATATTAAGTATGAGGGTACAACCTTCAAAGATCCCAATAGAAAAAACATTGAAATAAAAAGTACACCAATAAGAAACCTCTACAATGCTGTTAAATATGGCAAAGGAGACTGCACTAAGGATTTCTTTCTGGATATGCTTTTCCTTTTCAGACAGATTAATGGCCAGCTAAAGCAAAAACTTCCTTCTGAACAAAAAGTTAAATCATGGATGTCGCACTATCCATCTGGATTATCAGAGTCAGTTATTGAAACACGAAAAAAAAATAAGGAAAGGATACTCAAGGTAATTATAGAGGAGATTGAATCGGGCAAACAAGTTAGCAAAAGATTTTATTTCGAAGAAGGAATGACATCTGATGAAAAATATTTGTTGGCAAAAAAGTGGTGGAATGACTATTATTTTCATTTAAGGTTTGCTGTTCGGACACCAGATCAGCTGAACAAGATGCTGGATTATTCGCTTCGTCCAACACGACTTAGAACACTAAATGCTGCTTATGAGGCTGGCATACCTTTTTTCATAAACCCTTATTACCTTTCGCTTATTGATGTTAACATTAAGCTTGGTAAAACCGGATCAGATAGAACACTAAGAGATTATATCTTCCACAGTAAAGAATTGGTTGAAGAGTTTGGTGATATTAATGCTTGGGAAAAAGAGGATATAATTAAACCTGGTGAACCAAATGCTGCAGGCTGGATATTACCAGAGTACAATAATGTCCATAGAAGATACCCAGAAGTTGCAATATTCATACCTGATACAAGAGGTAGAGCATGTGGAGGTTTATGTGTATCGTGTCAGAGAATGTATGATTTTCAGCGCGGAAATTTAAATTTTAATCTTGATAAGCTGAGTCCCAAGGTTTCATGGAAGAAGAAAATGTCAGTTCTTTTAAAGTATTTTGAAGATGATCCACAGCTTTGCGATATTCTAATAACTGGTGGAGATTCATTCATGAACACAGAGGAATCCTTAAGACGGATACTTGATGGTGTTTATGAAATGGCTCTGAATAAAAAGAATGCCAACACATTACGTAAGGATGGAGAGAAATTTGCTGAAATCTCAAGAGTAAGATTAGGAACAAGGTTACCTGCGTTTTTACCTCAACGAATTACACCTGAATTTGTTAAGATTCTTGCAGATTTTAAAGACAGAGCACAAAAAATAGGAATAAAACAATTCATTGTTCAAATTCATGTACAATCTGCCATGGAGGTTACTCCTTCATTAAAAAAAGCTGTTTCACGACTTATATCTGCAGGCTGGCTAGTTGCTAATCAACTTGTATTTACCGCATCAGCATCGCGAAGAGGGCATACCAATAAACTGCGAAAAGCACTAAATGATATTGGAGTTATATCATATTATACTTTTTCGGTTAAAGGTTTTATGGAAAATTATCACAATTTTGCAACCAATGAAAGGTCGGCTCAGGAAAAAACCGAAGAAAAGGTGATTGGTGAACTTTCGCATGAAATGATTGATGACTTTGCGTCATTGCACGATGATACTGAAAACATTCAGAATAAAATAAATGAGCTGCGTAAAACATACAACCTTCCTTTTTTAGCTACTGACCGAAATATGTTAAATCTTCCTGGCATAGGTAAAAGCATGAGTTACAACACGATAGGTATCACCAATGATGGCAGGCGTATATTAGAATTTTATCATGACAATGCTCGAAATCATAGTCCTGTTATTAACAATATGGAAAGTGTAGTTGTTATTGAATCAAAATCAATTGCCAATTACATTAAGCAAATGGAAACGATGGGTGAAAACCCACGTGATTACTCTACTATTTGGGGATATTCAATTAGTGAAACAGAAAATAGAATACCTGCTTTTACATATCCTGAATATGATTATAAAGTTTCTCAGGTATTATTGAACTATCAGGAACCTAGGGAAGACTAATATTATTTATCAAAGAATTCTTCAAAATCAGGGTAGTTGAGCTGCTTTTTGGCAATCTCTTGTGAGAAAGTAAAAAATGTTAGTTCGCCTTTGGCACATAATTGTTCGTTCGAGTCAAATAACTCAACCAGAACATCAATAAGATTTCTGCGTTGCTTCAATAATGATGCTCTAAGTTTAACATTTCCTTTAACGATAGATACCGGATTTAAATACCTCACATTTAAATTTGAAGTTACCCCTGCAGTTTTAAATTTAATCTGTACAAACCATGATCCAATCTCATCCATCAAGGTTGCTTGTATTCCGCCATGGAGTACATTATGGTATCCCTGAAGAAATTCAATGGGTTTCCAGTTGCAGACTAAATATTCCCCATCCTCAAAAAATTCCATCTTTAGACCATGCTCATTCTTTGGTGAACAACCAAAGCAGTTGTAACCATCGTACTTAGGATATGGATTATGTATCTTCTTCATTTCGAACTACCTTATATTATATACTCCAAAATAGTCTGGAATAATTACTTAAAATTCAGCAAATCCTTATTTTTTTACTTTACAATCTCTCCCCTTTTAAACTTTATTGTACCAGTTAATTTTCCTTGATCATTGTAATCATTCCATTTACCACTTTTTAGGCCATTTTTATAACTTCCCTCTCGCTTTAAACTACCATTTTCATAAAACTCCTTGTGGATACCAACATTAACTCCATTCTCATAATATTGCGAGCTTCTAACTGAGTCATTACTGTAAAAAGTTTCCTGGAGCCCGTTAAAATCTCCATTAAGATAGTTATACCTGGCAATAAGCTTTGATTCAGAATTATACCAACTAGCTTCTCCATTTTTAAGTCCATTTGTGTAATAACTTTCTTCCTGAATGGTTCCCCTGTCATAGTAAATAGTTCTTAAACCATCTAATTTGCCGTCTTTATAGTTTTCACTTAAACGTATTTTTCCACCAACTTTGTATGTAACCCTATGTCCTGATAGACTGTCATTTACATATTCTGCCTGCTCTTCAATATATCCTCTTTTACTTATTTTAAGGTAAACGCCATTTCTTTTTCCTCCCTGAAAATACTCCACAATATGAATTTGACCATTTTTAAAATAGGTAATCCAATTTCCGGTCTTCATATTATTAAGATAGTAGCCAGATACGGACATTTTTCCTTCTTTCTCCAAGTATGGCCCATCAGGTATAGAATCTTCAACAATTGCGTTTTCTTGAGCAACAATAACAGATATGCTATAAACTAATAATGCTAGTATAAGTAACTTTTTCATGATGACAATATGATTTTATGCAAAGGTATTGCAATATGAAGAGATTAACAATAAACCTGTTAAATGATTGAACTATTTTTATCTCAATAGCATACACAAATCCATACAAAGCTGATATTCAACAGAGTAAACAGCTAAGGGCATTGGGTTAGATACATACTTACATGAAAAAGAACAGGCCGGAAAGAAGGACTCCTCCGACCTGAATCAACCAAAACCAAATTTTCAATTACAATTAGTTCTTAAGTATAATCGTAAAATATAACTTTTGCAATTCATGTGCCAAAAAATATAAATAATTGATTGAAAAAGTATTATAAAAAGTACAAACTGAAGATGAAAGTTCAACTAACCACTTTCATAGTTTATGTATTTAATCTTCTAGATATTTATCCGAAATCGTATGTATCGAAGAAGTTATTTCATTAGATGATTTCTGCTTTGATATCGAAGAAGTCGTAATCAATAATTTTAGCAATATAAAACTCTCCAATCAATAAATCATTGCCCTTACTATCAACAATAACCTCATTATCTACCTCAGGGGAATCGAATTCAGTACGTCCAATATAGTTATCTCCTTCTATCCTATCAATAACAATTCTTAATTCATTACCAACTTGCTGTTTATTAAGCCCATAAGATATGTCTTGCTGTAAAAGCATAATTCTATCTCGTCGTTCCTCTTTAACTTCTTCAGGAATATCATCACGAAGTTTAAATGCTGAGGTATCCTCTTCTGGTGAATACGTAAAAACACCTAAACGCTCAAATTTGGTTCGTTTAACAAAGTCCATTAATTCTTCGAATTCCTCTTCGGTTTCTCCTGGATATCCTACTATTAGTGTAGTTCGAAGTGCAATTCCAGGTACGTTTAGTTTTATTTTTCTTATGAGGTCTTCAGTTTTTTCACCACCTAATCCTCTCTTCATTGAACGAAGTATTCTACTATTAATATGCTGCAAGGGCATATCCATATATGAACATACTTTTGAATTTTCACGCATTACTTTTAATAATCCTGTAGGAAAATTCGCTGGATATGTGTAATGAAGTCTAATCCATTCTATACCATCTATTTCAGATAACTTATTTAGTAAATCAGGTAATTCTCTTTTATTGTACAAATCAATTCCATACCAAGTTAAATCTTGTGCAATCAGAATAAGTTCTTTTACTCCAATTTTTGCCAAGTACTTGGCTTCGGTAATTATATCTTCCTTAGGTTTAGAGATGTGTTTTCCTCTAATTAATGGAATTGCACAAAAAGAGCAGTTACGGTTGCAGCCTTCTGATATTTTAAGATAAGCATAGTGTTTAGGTGTAGTTAATATACGTTCACCAAGTAATTCCTTTTTATAATTAGTATCTAGTGAACTAAGAATTTCAGGAAGTTCATTTACACCATAAAATCCATCAACATCCTTAATTTCTTCAGCCAACTCTTCCTTATATCGCTCAGACAAACAACCTGTCACAATAACTTTTTGTGTAACACCTTCTGCCTTTGATCGTAGAGCGTTAAGAATTGTATCGATTGACTCCTCTTTCGCATCATGTATAAATCCACAGGTATTAATTACAATTACATCTGCCTCCTCGTTTGAGTCATGAGCTATGGTATAATTTCCCTTTAATTGCCCCATTAATACTTCGGAGTCAACTACGTTTTTTGAACATCCAAGAGTGATAATATTTATCTTTTTCTTCATAATGGAACTTTATCAAAGATTAAGTAAAATTCAATGTTAGAGCCAATGTATAACCCCGTACAAAGTAGTAAACAACTACTATTAGAGGTAAATATCAGGCAAATAGACTATCAACAAAGGCTTTGCGATTAAATATCTGGAGGTCCTCCATTTTTTCGCCTACACCAATATATTTAACTGGTATTTTAAACTGATCAGAAACACCAATCACTACACCACCTTTTGCTGTACCATCGAGTTTGGTGAGTGCCAAGGCATTAACTTCGGTGGCAGCAATAAACTGTCTTGCCTGTTCAATTGCATTTTGTCCGGTAGAAGCATCCAACACCAATAGAATCTCGTGTGGAGCATCTGCCAGAATTTTTTGCATAACACGACTAGTTTTAGAAAGTTCATTCATAAGATTTACCTTATTATGTAGCCTGCCAGCAGTGTCAATTATCACAACATCCGCATCCTGAGCAACAGCGGATTTAAGAGTATCATATGCCACAGATGCAGGGTCGGCGCCCATTCCCTGACTTACGATTGTTACTCCTACTCTTTCGGCCCAAATAGTAAGTTGATTAACTGCAGCTGCCCTAAATGTATCTGCAGCTCCAAGAACTACCTTTTTTCCAGCCATTTTAAAATTATAGGCAAGCTTGCCAATGGTTGTTGTTTTTCCAACACCATTAACTCCAACTACCATTATAACATATGGCTTACTGCCTACTGGTAAGTCGAAATCTTCACCATCACTACTATTATTTTCTTGTAATAATTGTTCGATTTCATCCTTAAGGATAGTATTTAACTCATCAACTCCCAAATATTTATCCCTTGCAACTCTATTCTCAATTCGTTCGATAATTTTTAATGTGGTATGCACCCCTACATCCGACATAACCAAGGCCTCTTCAAGATTATCCAAGACTTCATCATCAACCTTAGATTTACCAATAACTGCTTTGGAGAGTTTACTAAACACATTTTGACGTGTTTTTTCCAAACCCTTATTCAGGTCCTCCTTTTGCTGTTTTTTCGAAAATATTGAAAATAAACCCATCTGAATGTACGATTATTAATGTGCGTCCTTTTTATCTTTGCGTATTAGTACTATTATATTTTAGTCAACAAAAAAAGCTTCTTCCCACATTGCAGGAAAAAGCCTTTTCAGTAAGATCAAAAATATGTCTTAACTAAATCTTATTTTTTACTAAAATATTCTTTTACCTGATCTGTAGGAATAATTTCTTCTTTAAAAGAATAAGCACCAGATTTTGCTGATCTGCTCATCTTAATAACCTTTGCGAAATCCTTACCTGAGGATTGTAGTGATGCAACAACTTTCTTAGCCATAGTCTATATTATTTAATTTCTCTGTGAACAGTCATTTTCTTCAAGATCGGGTTATATTTTTTTAACTCGAGTCTTTCGGGTGTATTCTTTTTGTTTTTATTGGTGATATACCTTGAAGTTCCAGGCATTCCACTAGTCTTATGCTCAGTGCATTCCAGAATTACCTGTATCCTTGCGTCTTTGCTCTTTTTAGCCATTTCTGTATTCCCTTTAAATTTCGGACGGCAAAAATACCAACTTTATGTATAATATCCAATGTTTTATCAAATATTTTTGACTAATCTTAAACTAATTAAATATGAGATGATTACAACACCATTCTGGTCGTATTATTCATACAATTATTTAAATATACTATTATTTCATGAAGTACATAGTTCAACAACAATGGCAATTTAGAACGATATATTCAGACTAATTTTAATTTAAAATTGTTTGCAAATAGGGTTTTATACCTGCAAAAAAGAACTCAACAGCTATCACCATAACAATTAAACCCATTAGTTTCATCATTATCTTATTACCTTTCTCACCAAGAAACTTTGTTATGCCTACGGCTCCCAGCAATACTAATAATAGTATTATCGAAACCACAATTATCGAAATTATAACGAGTGCTGAGTTTGTATAACTTTGACTCTCTCCCATTAAAATAATTGCATTTGTTATGGCACCAGGACCTGCAATCATTGGTATACCAAGTGGTGTTATAGAGATATCGTCTACATATTGTTCAACTTCTTCGGGTCTAATTTTCAATGGACTCAATCGTGCATTTAACATATCATATCCCATAATAAAAAACAACACTCCACCAACAACTTGTAATCCAGCCACTGATATACCAAAGAAATCGAATAAGTATTCTCCCAAAAATGCAAATAATATTAAAACAATGGTAGCTGTTATTATTGCTTTTAAAGCCGTTTTTCTTCTTTCACGTTTCGATAACTCAGAAGTCATCGTTAAAAACACAGGCATAATACCCATAGGGTTCATCAAAGTAAAAAACGATGTGAAATAAAGCAATATGGTAGTAAAATTTTCCATGGATATATATTTACTCAGTAATGGATTGAATTATTTCAGTGGTAATAAAAAAACATCCTTTCTGAGCAATAATAGAATCTATAGACTTTCTATTTTTTGATCAACAATTTCAATAATTGCATCTCTACATTCTTTTGCCTCGATAGCTATTTTAGCTCCTTTTTCCAGTAGGTCGTTTGTAAAAGCCTTATCATCTATTCCCGATGCATTTATTTTTACATTAAGAAACGCGCCTTCAACTGCAGCAAGGGCACATAAAGCTCCAACTCCAGCATCAGATACTGAATTAGGATTTCCAAATTCAGCCATGGCCTTCATTACTTCCATTGAGTTAAACGATGTTTCCATAACCTTAAATGGAATCTCCATGGCATACTTAGAAGCATTTTCGATGGCATCTTTTCTAACTTGCTTCTCATCTTCCGACTTTTTGGGTAAACCAAATGCATCCATTATTTTATTAAAAGCGTTGGTATCTTCATCAACATAATGCAGCAACAAATCTTTATATTTCTGTCCCTTTGCTGCCCAATCAGAAAATTCTTCCCATCGTTCATCCCAACCTCTTTTATGTGCGCTTAAATTTGCAACCATTGTCCCCAAAGAAACTCCAAGAGCACCAGCATATGCTGAAATTGACCCTCCACCAGGTGCAGGAGATTCGGAAGCAGTTTCATTTGCAAAACCGGTTAAAGTTATATCCACAAGCTTTTTGGTTTTACCTTCAAGCATATATTCAATAATCTTCTCCTGTGGATTAAACTCACTTAGGTCATCAAGTCCCATAGACTTAATTGCTATTCTTACAAGTTCATCATTATCTACTCCCACCGAGCGTTGTTGTTTCTTTAAGAAATACCTTCCTGCATCAAGCATTGCCTCCAGTGGAATAAGCCCAACCAATTCAGATCCGGTTACTCGTATTCCCCGGGCTTCGGCTTTTTTCCATACCTCATCATATGCAATATGAACAGGAGTAATACTAATATTTGTAAGGTTCATTGATATTTGAGCAACATCATATTCTTCGATAAACCAACCAATTGCTTTAACCGACTTTAACGACCCAGGTATCATAACAGGTTTACCTTTTTCGTCCTTTACAATCTTACCAGTCAAAGGATTACCCTCCCTTTTCGTTCTTCCGCGTTCACGAACATCAAATGCAATTGCATTGGCACGGCGTGTTGATGTTGTATTAAGATTTACATTAAACGCTACTAAAAAATCGCGAGCACCAACAGCAGTTACGCCACATCCAGCTACTCTATCATTATATTCAGCAGGACCAAAATCTGGTTTCCACTCGGGATTTGATAATTTTTCTTTTAATCCTTCATACTCACCAGAACGGCAATTTGCAAGATTTCTCCTTTTTTCTTCAAATGCAGCATTCTCATAACAATAAATTGGAATATCAAGTTCTTCTCCAATTCGTTTTGCCAACTTACGAGCATACTCCACAGTTTCTTCCATTGTAATATTAGAAACTGGTACTAATGGGCAAACATCTGTAGCACCAAATCGAGGGTGTTCTCCTTTTTGATGCCGCATATCAATAATCTCAGCAGCTTTTCTAACAGCAGCAAAAGCAGCATCAAGTACCTCATCAGGTGTACCAACGATGGTAACAACTGTACGGTTAGTTGCAGCACCAGGATCTACATCAAGAAGTTTAACACCTTCTACTTTCTCAATTTCATCTGTAATTTGTTTAATGATCGCCATATCTCGGCCTTCACTAAAATTCGGAACACATTCTATAAGTTGTTTCATCTCAATTTCTGTTAGGATAGTATTTAGATTTGCAAAAATAAGTAATGTGAATATACCTATCATAATAATTACACAAAATATCGTATCATAAATTAGTTTATAATAATTGGGAACATTTATATGGTTGTTTGTATAATTTATACTTTTGAGCCCCGGTTTATCAAATTTTAATATTGTTACTAATGAGTCCAACAAAAAATATGAAATCATATACATTTAAAATACCCCTCATTTATATTTTTCTATACCTACTTATAAACCAATGTTATGCGCAAACAAATGACATCTATTTTGACAGTAGGGTTATGCAAAGTGAATCAATAGAAACTCAATACAAAATCAATCCAACCAGCAAAGAAAACTCTACATTATCAAATAGATATAGACTCGAGCATAATCTGCCCGAAAATTTCCCTGCCATTATAATAGCCGATAAAAACAATCCTTCAGATGGAATGTATTTTTTAAATTCCAGATTGACCGATGCAAAATTCATGATATGTGTCGACACAAGTGGGACACCTGTTTTTTTCAGAGAAATGAACACCACAGGCGGTGATTTAAGGCTTCATACCAATGGATATCTTATACAATTTGAACAAGAGAACTCAAGTTTTGTGCAATACGACAGCGCATATAACAAAATGAGGACCTATGAAGCGGTTGGGGGAAAAATTACAGACTCACATGATTTTATAGTGGAAGAAGATGGAAGTTACTGGCTAATTACCAAAGAAATACATGCTGTTGATATGTCGCTTATTGTTGCAGGAGGCAATCCACTTGCTTATGTTGTTGAAAATGTAATTCAACATATCGACAATTCAAATAATCTATTATTTGAATGGAATAGTTTGGACCATATTGATATCCTTGACTGCGATACAAACTTCGTTGATTTAACCGGAAACTACATTGATTATATGCATGCCAATGCCATAGATATTGATTTAGATGGTAATTTATTAATATCAAGTCGTCATCTTAATGAAATAACAAAAGTTGATATTACCACTGGAAATATTATTTGGAGATGGGGCGGAAACAAGAATCAGTTTACATTTATAAACGATAACACAGGATTCTCTGGTCAACACTCAATTAGAAGTCATGAAGATGGTACATATACACTATTTGACAATGGAAATTGGCATACCCCAAAACATTCACGCGGTTTGGAATACAGTATTGACGAGAATCAAATGACAGCAACTTTACTTAATATATATGAGGCTGGTGACTCTTTAAGTTATTCTTCATCCATGGGACATATGCAACGAACTTATGATGGTGGTACAATAATAGGAATGGCTGCTAATAATCAAGGGTTTGTTTTATCCGACTTCAATAACTCAGGTGATAGAGCGTTGAATATTATGAATTTTGATAACACATTATATAGCTATAGAGCTGCAAAATACCAATGGGAAACAAATGTGTTTTACTTTATCAATGACACACTTGATTTTTTCTTTAGTTCAGTAATAGGAAATCAGATTATTTCAACAACAGAAATCTATAACAATTCTGATCAAGTGGTTGAACTATCAGGATATCATACAGATAATTCGATATTTTCGGTTATTGATAATTTTCCCATTGAAATATCTCCCCAGTCGAGTAAAGAGATATCAATATCATTTACTCCTGTATTTAGTACTAATTACACTGATGCTTTAACAATTTATTCAAACTCAAATTCTGACTCTCTGCGTATAGCAGCCCAAATTAGGCTTAACGCATATTTTACAACATCTTTAATGAATAAAACAACAAAAAACATTGATGTAATAATTAAGCCAAATCCATTGTCTACTCAGTCAATCATAACGCTGAGTGATAAAAGCCAAATTAGTTCATTCAGATTACTTGATATTAGTGGAAAGTCAATAAAGGCTATGAATAATGTTAATCAAACATCTGTAATTTTAAACAGATTAGATTTACCTACTGGTTTAATATTTATTGAAATCCAATCTGAAAGTAAAAAAATTGTCGGCAAAATTTTTGTTGAGTAAATTAATGTGCATCAATACTATGCAACATTAATACCAGATGGCGTAGCACCTGCGTAATTTCAGTCATGTACTCATTTACAGCTCTTACGCTTCCAGGTAGTGTAAATATCATAGTTTGTCCCATAACACCAGCAACACTACGACTAATTAATGCATTTGGTTTTTTCATACCATACTTCATTCGGATCATATCCATAATCCCAGGTATTTCCTTATCCAAGAGTGGTTGAACAACATCAACTGTTATGTCTCTTGGGCCAATTCCTGTTCCACCGGTGGTGAAAACAAAATCGTAACTATCCTTGGCTTCTTTAACAATCTTTTCCAATTGCTGTTCATCATCAGGAATAATCATTGTATCAATTTCGTGATGAAACCGGTTCATCTCAAAAAATGCAGTAACTAATTCCTTTACTTTTGGGCCACTTCTATCTTCATACTCACCCTTACTGGCCCTATCACTTAGTGTGATAATTAATGTTTTGAATATATTAGGCTTAAACTCTAGCACATCACCCTCTTTTAAACTACCTCCTCTAAGAACTCTTACAAATATTCCTTCTTTGGGCATAACACAATTACCAACTTCTCTAAAAATAGCACATGAATCACCATGACACTCTTTACCAATTTGAGTTACCTCTAACTCAATATCCTTATTCGCGAAACGATCAAGTGGAGCTGTCTTGAATAGTTCAATTCCCTCGGTTGTGATATTTTCGGCAAACTCTCCATATTTGATCTCACGACCAGCTTGTTTCGAAAATTTATTGAAACTTTCGATACCCAACATACTCACCTGACGGTGCCATGTTCCAGAATGTGCATCACCTTCAACTCCAATACCGCATAGTTCAATTACATCTACAGGTTTTTTTACAGTTCCTTTTTCAATGGAGATGTTTGTGCTTAATACTTTTATAGTTTTTGTCATGATTTGTAGTTTTAGCGATGATAGCTTAAATATATTTTTTTGTTTTATCAACCAACGTGATACCTTTGATTATCATACTTTTATCAACTGCCTTACACATATCATAAATTGTAAGTAGAGCAACACTTACTCCATTTAGGGCTTCCATCTCAACTCCGGTTTGCCCTATGCATTTTGCTACCCCTACTACTCTAACTCCACTTTTATCAATGGTTGCGTTAATATCAACCTTGGTTAGTTGCAAAGGGTGGCATAATGGAATTAGTTCACTGGTTTTTTTTGCTCCCTGGATACCAGCAATTTCAGCAATTGTTAGAACATCGCCTTTTTTCATCTGGTTATCAACTATTAACGCTATTGTATCTTGGCTTAAGGTTAAAAAGCCTTCTGCCTTGGCAATTCTTATTTGATTAGGTTTATGCCCAACATCCACCATGTTTGCTTTTCCCTTGCTATCGGTATGACTTAATTCCTTCATCTTTTCTATTTTGAGTTTGGTATCCATTCACAATTCATTTTTCACCATTCACTTACTATCCACCTATGTTATAAAATTCTCCACTGGTATTTACAGATCCACATTCAGGCTTGTGTATTAATGCTTTATTTAAAGCTTCCTCAATTCCATGTTCTCTGATACTATATTCGTTATTATTAAATAAACATGGTTTTATCATTCCATTTGCGGTTAACCTAAGTCTGTTACATATCTTACAATCACCACCTTCACCACCTTCAACAACTGAAAAATGCCCCTGACTTAGCTGCATTTGTTTAATATATCTGATTTTAAGTCCATTTACTTTACAAAAATTGGCAACTTCAATTGCATCTGGTTCGAGAGAATTTTTTTGAATTACGCAATTTATTTTAACTGGAGTAAGTCCAACTTTTCTGGCTTCTTCAATACCATCAAGTACGTTATAAATATTTCCAAGTCTTGTTATCTGTCTATATTTCTCAGGGTTTAATGTATCCAAACTAACATTAACTCTTTTAAGACCTGCCAACTTTAGTTCAGCAGCATACTTCTTTAAATTAATACCATTGGTTGTAAGACCAAAATCCTTAACCCCGGGTACATGAGAGATCATCCAAACAAGGTCAACAATCCCTTTTCTAACCAAAGGTTCACCTCCGGTAATTCTTATCTTATCAATACCTTTTTCAACGCTTAATTTAACAACATCAACAATTTCTTCAAACGAAATAATATCCTTGTGATCGAGTAGTTTTATACCTGATTCGGGCATGCAATAAGTACACCTTAGATTACATCTATCAGTAACTGATATTCTCAGATAATTTATTCTTCTGTTATACTTGTCGTACATCAACTAACTCTCCCTTCTCTATTTTATCTTCTCCAATTTCAATTGACACTATTCCATCAGCATTAACATATGAATGAATATGTGCTGAACCGTGATATTCAACCGGGTATACTTTTCCGTCCTTACCAATATTGATTGGGAAAAACGATTTTCTTACTGATTTACGTCTACGATACTCAGTACCCATTGGTAATATTAATGTTCCAATTGCCTTTGAGGAATTCATAATCTTATTTATCAATGGACGAACCAATAGTTCAAATTGTGTATATGATGATACAGGATTACCGGGTAACCCAAAAATAAACTTGTTGCTTTTGAATGTACCAAAAATAGTTGGCTTTCCCGGCTGTACAGCTATGGATCTGAATTTAATATCTACACCAACTTCAATCATAATTTCAGGTACAAAGTCAAAGTCTCCCATGGAAACACCACCCGTAAGAAGAACGATATCATTTTCTTCAAGTGCTCTTTTAATAGTATCGTATGTAGCCTCTCGCGTATCTTCCGAAATTCCTAAATAAATGGGAATACCTCCAGCACGTTCTACTTGGGCTATCAGTTGGTAACCATTACTATTCCTAATATGGGATTTACCAGGATATTTATCGGGCTCAACAATTTCATCACCAGTTGAAATGATACCAACCCGAGGCTTACAATTGACAAGTGGTAAGGTACATCCCACCGAAGCCATAACTGCAATATGCTGTGGCTTTATTTTAATGCCCTTTTCAAGCACCAAATCATCCCTTTTAATATCTTCAGCAAAATAACAGATGTTCGTATTTGTTGATTCTTTAGTAAACCTTATAGCATTTTTATGCACTTCTTGGGTGTGTTCGACCATAATTACACAATTGGCACCATCGGGTACAATAGCTCCAGTCATAATTTTAGTACACTCGTTAGTTCCAACTACCTTTTGTGGAATTCTACCAGCCGGAAGAATTTCAATTACATTAAGATCATTCTTTAGGTCCTCTTTTCTGCAGGCATATCCATCCATTGCCGATTTATCAAATGGTGGCATATTAATATCTGAAAATATATCTTCAGCAAGAACCCTACCCAACGCATCAGTAAAATAAACTCTTTTGGAGTCAAGAGTAAATTTGGCAGACTTTTGAACAATCTCGAAAGCTTCTTCAAATTTTATCATAGTAAAAATTAGTTATTTTTTAATCAAAACACGGACCCTATTAATTAAGATCTTTTGTCTATTTTATAATTATCCTCGTAGTGGTTACTTCTTGAGAATTAACTGCAACAACTCTTACAAAGTAAATTCCAGGAATTATTTCACTAACATCAAGTTGAGAATCTTCTTCAATTTTAGCAGAAACAATCTCTTTACCAGTAATATCAAACAAACTCACAACTGATTTATTTGAGGTCGCAATATTAATAAAATCAGAAGTAGGATTAGGATATACTCTTACTGCTGAAACAGTTAATTCTTCCTGTCCATCGATAAAATCTCCAACCACAAAAATATCATCAATCTTTGAGATTCCTCCAGTTTCAACTACAGACCCATTTGTTGCAGTATCAGTAGTCATAATCCATCTGATTTTAATCAAAGCCTTATCATCACATTCACTTGGAATCGCTAGGTTTACTAAGGATCCTGTTGTCCAGTTATTTGCTGTTTGGAAGTTACTCTCTTCTATATCAATCCAACTCCCATCTGCTTTATATTGCACCTTGAAATCACGTGGTCCGGGATTCTGTCCTCCAGATGATATTTTTGATGATAGTTTAATGTTTGTATAACCCGTGGTTTCAAACTCAACTTTCCATTTTTTTTCATTTGCTCCCTGCTCCCATTCAGTAGCCTGAGCAGCTTTGGTTGTTACACCGTTTTTAAATTGGATATCACTTGTTCCGCCGGCAGTTTCAATAATTTGTGAAAGGTTGGCAGCAATTGCTCCTCCGTCAGCCACTCCAGACTGCGTTGGGAAGGTCCATTGAACAATCGTATCCTGAGCAAATAACCCAAACTGGATAGTAAATACTATTATTGCAACTAGAATGTAATTCTTTTTCATAATTTTCTTAACTTTAATTATTTATAATTCTGTTTATTAAAATCTATATTTGATTTCGGCGGTTATAAACCTACCTGGTGATAAATAGCCCTTTCTATCAATGTACTCTGTATCTAGAATATTCTGAATTATTAATGATACAGCTATCTTTTCTATGAACTCTTTTGATAACTGCAAATCAAGAGTATAATATGCATCAATCGATATTGTGTTTTCATCATCATACCATTGACTACTGATGTAATTATATGTCAATGTTGAATGGAAGTACTTATTATTCCAACCTAGCCCCATAAATGCCATGTGTTTAGGCACTTCTATTAAGTACTTGCCAGTTATATCTTTTTTCTCACTATCCGGACTACT
The DNA here is from genome assembly GCA_016845105.1 of Bacteroidota bacterium. Classification (GTDB taxonomy): domain Bacteria; phylum Bacteroidota; class Bacteroidia; order Bacteroidales; family F082. Next base: position 59,614 of record JAERTF010000168.1, read on the forward strand.
AAATTTCTTGATCTTTGAACTATTAAAAGTATAATTAGCTGAAAACCGAAGTTGTTTATTGAGAATAAAATTCGATGATATTTCAAAACCAATTATTTCAACACTTGATACATTTTGTCTTTGGTAAATCGGTTTAGGAGCATCCCCACCGGTATCAATGGAGTCACCTGTTCCAACAAAATACTGAAAATCTTTACCTTGAGATAAGTAAACAGAAGGTTCGATTGTTAGTTTATCAAAGTACTTCAGTGTTGCTCCTACTTCATAATTTGTAAGATACTCGGGGCCAAGTTCAGGATTAGCAATCTTAAAACCCTTTCTTATTTTACCTGATTTTGACAGATCATCAAGTTTTGGAGGCATAAAACCCTTTGAATATGATATATATACCGAGTTCTTTTTACTAAGCTTATAGGTCATAGCAATTTTTGGACTAAATGAGCTCCAATTATTGCTCTCAAATTCCTGATCAATGTTATTGATAAATCCAGTATTTGATGTAGGATTTTCCACAACTAATTTTCCTTTATGGTATTTTGCAAAATCCATTCTAGCACCAGCCACGACAATCAGTTTATCGTCTACAAACTTCAATTCATCCTGAATAAATACACCATAAAAGTCTAAGATTCCTTCATATGTTAGTACATCTGTGGAAGTTTTATATGTAGTTTTAACATTTGCACTTCCTTGTTTAAGATCCAATCCATAAGTAAGAATATTTTTATCATTTAAATATGTTGTTGCATTTATCCACAATCCAATATCATCTTTAATCGAACTACGTTCGGTGAGTTTATATTTTCCACTATTTGAACTTATGGATTCTGTTTGCTTAAATTCATTTTCCAATTGATAAAATGCCAATGCATTAACTATTGTAGTATTAAAAACACCTTTATAATTAGCTCTTAAGTAAGTTGTGTTAACCGACATATGATCTCCCAACTCTTCATAAACCTTGCGTCCCTGACCTCTGCTATCACTATAATACCTGCCATCAACCTCGATTTTGTGGTTTTTACTAAACGAATAACCAAGTTTTCCGGCAAAATTATATTCTTTCAAGAATGCCTTTGCATCGATTGAATCACGTATTTCCTCGGGGTTAAGGAAATACCCATCACCTTGACGGTAAAATGAATTTAGGCTCCACATAAATCCCTTATCATTATTGAGATTTGTTCCTGATAAGTTGAGATATCCACCAAGGGTGTTATATGTACCTCCCAGAATAGCAGCCTCACCTTGAAATGGTTTTTTCGGATTTTTAGTAATTACATTAATAACGCCTCCCATTGCATTATTTCCATAAATTGCTGATGCAGGGCCTTTAATAACTTCAATTTGTTTAATTGAATTAATTGGTACCAATTGCCAATTAATAGACCCTCCGGCACTTTTATTCAAAGGAACACCATCAAGTAATACTAAAACTCTAGCACTTGCATCCAGTCCTCGCATGGTTACACTAGAGTTTTGTGAGAAGATACCCCAACTTCTGTTTACGTATACATTTGCAACGTACTTCAGTATTTCATCAACATTTTGAACCGGTAGTTCATCTATTGTTTTTGAGTCAATAACTGTAACTCTTCCAGGAATGTCTGCAACGTTCCGCATGTCACGGTTTGCTGTAACTAATACTTGCGGAATATCGACTGTATCTGGTAAATAGATTAATTGTGCATTTGTAGACCCAAACACTGAAACGATAACAGCTAGAATTACTATTCTAATAAACATTTTCACTATTCCTGAACTTTAATTGAAATATTAACAATACCCTCATCTGTACCTACAATGCTATTGACCATGAAGATTCCTATTTTCCCCTCTTCATTTTTGAACGCAAATAGATTTCCCTCTTGTAAATTCTTCGCTTTCCGATTTCCATCCGACTGACCATGTGCGGCAATTAGAAGGCTATCATTAGAAGCATTCTGAAAATCTTCGACACTAACATTGGCTATTTTAAATCTACTGGTACGTCTTATGGTCCAGTTATTTAATCCATATTCACCCATATACACGGATTCATCAATATTTGCACCAGGCGAGGCAATTGTATTTTTATCAGTATCAACAAAATCATAATAATAACACAAATCAATAACATCTTGATTTAAGAAAGCAGAACTCAAAAAGTAGCTTGTATTTTGATCAATGGAAAAGAAACTTGGTAAACCATTATTCTGTGCCCCCAATGTTATATCTGGATAATAATTAATATTACCAAATGAGGATGATGTATCCATGGAAACAGTTAAACTGATTTCGGATGATTTTCCATCCCTGTCACGAATTATAAAAATCCATTTCTCATTATCTTCAATCCCCTTTATAAGCGTCTTTTGGTATGATAGTTTGGGTGTATTCATGCCGGAGTCAAGAAACACTTCACTAACACTACCTGTTTCAACTTTAATTATGAAATTTGTTAGATTAACGTTTGGATTTTCCGCCATCACTTTAACATTAAACGGCTCCCCTAATTTAAGCGTAGTATCACCTGAAACGATACCCACTCCATTTCCAAATTCGATAATTGGTGGTAGGTAGTCTGAATTCTTCTTAGAACAGCTACTAACCACTACGCTTAAAACTATAAAAAGTACAATTAAATTCTTCATTTTGAACGATATGTATATTTATGCATAACGGTATATAAATAAAAAGCAGGCGTACAATACAACACCTGCTAATTATAATTATTTTCTATTCATTAGTTTTTTACCTAAGTGATATATGCCTGTTCCCAAAGCTCCTCCGAGAAATCCAAATATTAGAAAAGTAGCAAAAGGTGTAAAAAAACCATGCTTAATAAATGATGAATATGGATAACCTGTTGAAAAGGTAATTATAACCCTACTTAATGGTATCATCATATACCCAAATCCTGCAGCTAGCATTATAAATAAATTTTTATACCTACCTTTTGGTGAGTAATTATATGCCAAATCTATTGCAAAACAAGGCAACATATAATTTAGACCCATCATTGGGTCCTTGAAACCAAGAACAGGAAAAAGTATGAAAATACCTATTCCCAAGGCACTAATACTAGATGCCCATTTAATATCTGAACTCAATCTTGCTCCAAGAATGATTGCCATAAACTCTATTCCATGATGTCCGGGAATATTGATTGGCGTTCTTAATCGTGCATGAATTACTATGGCCAAAGCCCCTGCAATAATTAACAATAATACTTCAAGAATTCTTTCTATTGTCAAACTAGTTAGAAACTCTCTTGACAAATTCCTTTGCTGAACACTTCCATTCATAACTCTTATTATTTATTTCATTATCAACTAATAAAACTGATTTGTTATTTCTTAATACGGGTCTTGCCCACCCATTTAAATAAACTTTATCATTTGGGTTTACTATTTGTTTTTCTCCATATTGAATAATATCAATACCTGCTTTGTTCATAAGCAAGTCTATAGTATAAATATCCATTTCAATATCTCTTAAATTCTTTTCAGAGTTTAACCAAATGAATCTACCATCATTTCCACCTTTTCGTAACCCAACTGCTGCAAGCGCGCCTATTATTCCTACATGAGTTCCGGTTAAACCCACAAGATAGATATCGTATTTAGCAGCTTTTCGTTTCGCATCTTCCATATTTAAAACAATGGTTTTTGCGTTAATTCCCCATTGTATTATTTCATCACAGATAATATCCTTTTCAGCTATACATAATCCAACATCTGACCCAACAGCTCCAATATTCTTCATATAGTCAGTTGTAAACCTGGATATACTATCAATATTATTACACGTAACATCCAAACAAGCTGAACTATTTTGAGAAGTATAAGGTATATCGGGATGAACAAATAATTGATGACGTGTTATACCGTGAACTTTGCCAAGATTATTTAACTCAATGGCAGCAGCAAGTTGTCTGGAATTAAACCCAGTACCCCTACTTACTTTGTTGTCGGTATCGTCTATGCCAATTAGTACTCTCATTTTTTTGGCTTATGAAATCATAGCCCTTTATACAATTATCTATTTAATTTTGTCTTTGAAATCTTCATATGCATCTTCTATGGCATTGTCCATCTTTCTATGCAATGCATCATAAGCCTCCAATATATTTTTAGCTTTGCTAGTGAGATCTGATTTACCTCCTCCCACTCCTCCTCGGTGTTTCTCTGTTAGTTCATAGCCCAACAATTCTTCTGACTTTTTTATATCTCCCCAGGCTTTACGATAACTTACACCCATATCCTCAGCAGCAGCCTTTAGCGATCCTTTCTCTTCAATAGTACGAAGCAGTTTATACTTATCTTCACCAATAATACCTTCACCTGATACAGCAGATAGCCAGAGTTTATATCTAAGGAAAACATCGTTTTTTGAACTTCTTGGAGGCTTCATGTATTTCTAGTTTTTGTAGTTCGATATGCAACTATTTTCATATCGCCTGCAAATGTATGAAATCGAATATTATTTGCTTACATTGATGAAAAATAATTTGCAATTTATTTCAAGTCAAAATAAGCAACTAGCTATAGACACATTTATACGATGTTTGGTCTTCAACAATAACCTTAAACTTGGTATTCTTTTCAACTACAAAAGTTTCATATTCTCCAAATACTTTCCACTCTGCACTATTTGGTAGCTGCACTTTCATTTCTCCGGAAGTAACAGTCATGTGCTCAATTGTAGTAGTGCCAAATTCATATTCACCAATGGCCATTACACCTATTGTTACATCACCTTTTTTATTTTGGAAGGCCAAGGATTTAACTTTGCCATCGAAATATTCATTTACATTAAACATAGTTTCTTTTTAAGTCGTTTTCAATATTAATTATTGTCAAAATGTTTAACTGAGACATCAGCCAAATAACCTAGGTTGCACTAAAATTGCTTTTTTTTCGATTATTTATTAAGCCAGCCTAAGTGTTATTTATTAACAACAATAAACTAGATTTGCTTTTGGCTTAATCGTAATTATTAATACACTGTCGAAAAAAAAAGCAATCTCCGATAAATCGAAGATTGCAATTATTTTAGCACAGGATAACCTTTTTGATTAGTTTTCCTGATGTGGAGTAACCATATCAATTAATTCTGGTAAATCCATACCAAGGTCTTTAAGGTGTGATATTTTTGGCACACCATTCTTAGTCCAACCTCTTCTAAGATATACGGCATCTAGTAATTGTTCATACTGACTTTCACGGTATTCACGAACAATATTTCGTTTTTCCTCAGATGTTTTGCCTTCGGGATCAACTCCAATTATTTCTTTAAGTTGTGTATCATAACGCTCAGCTCTTGATTCATATTCCTCAATTGTAACAGGACCTGCAGCGCGATATGGTTGGGCGTCAAATTCACGTGTACCATATCCTCTTCTAAGATTAAACACTCTTTGATAGTTATAAACCCTTTCTGACTGTCGGATTATTTCGTGTTTATCGATATTATGACCGGTTACAGCATTGTATATGGTAACATAATTATCTACATGTTCAGGAACTTTTGCTGGTTCATCAGTTTCTGCATTGGTTGTTGGTTCAACGTCATTCCATGGCAGTTTACATAAACCCATTAACCCAAACCAAGTACGGAACATTGGGAAATAATGCAAAGCTTCTGCTTTATCTTCAAATGTAGGGATCTGATTATTAACCATGTCCATAAAAATCAACCAAGCTTCATCATGCTGTGGACCCTTATTAGTCATTGCAAATCCACCTTGCTGTGCCAACGATTCTTTGGATATATATTCTGAATATTCAAGTCCTTTATTCTCCATTCCTATGTCATGTAAGAATTTAGGATCTCCCCAACCTTTTTCGATGAATAATTCTTTCATTTTGCGTACTCCAAGTCCGGCTATTAAACCAAATCCTTCGCCACGTGCTAACTGGTGCATAGCTTCCATTGCTGAATCTGAGTTCCCAAAGTTAAGTTTTAGTCCGCCAGTACGTTCTTCATTAAGAATCCCATTTTCATAACACTCCATAACAAAAGCCATTAGTGTGCCCCATGAAATTGTACAAATTCCATATGTATCACAATAAAAGTTAGCTTCAATTATGTAATCGGGATTAAATATTCCACAATTTGATCCAAGTCCACCTGCATTTTCATACTCAGGTCCATCAACAATTACTTTTTGACCAGCATATGGTCCTGTCCTTAGCTCATAGTTATCGATACCCTTTGCGCACGACATATTACAACCTATCCAACATCCGTCAGGAACACCCTGAGTAAAACGTCGTTTCCATTCTTCAGAATCTATATTCTTAATATCAGGATGGCTACCAAATTTGTAATTATTAGTTGGGAGTAAATCATAATCATTCATGATTTCCATAAGGTGAGCAGTACCTTTAGTTTTCATTTCACATTGGTCATCATCAAGCTCACGCATTTCCTTATTAAAGGTTTTGCCTCTTTCCATTATCGCTTTTAAATCGACAACATTATTTAGATTTCCCTTTACACCGGGTACTTTACAAACAATTGCTTTAATCTTTTTATCTCTGAAAACTGTTCCAATACCACCTCTACCTGCTTGTTTTAATCTTACAAGTTTACGTTTGGAATCAAAGAAACTAAAGTTTAGCATACCAATTAATGAATTGTCGGCTGCCTTTCCTGCAGAAACCACAGCAACATTTTTTCTATCCTTATCATTATCGGCATACATTTCAGTTAGTTGCTCAGCCAATACATGGCTATCAATCGCCTCTGCCGGCGCCTCGAAAATTTCGATTTTACCATCTACACCATTAATGTAAATGATAATCTCTTTTTCTGACTTACCTTGTAATTCGATGGCATCAAACCCAGAAAATTTTAAAAATGGGCCAAAATAACCACCAACATTACTATCCATAACTGAATTTGTTTGTGGACTTATACTCACCACCAACGATTTTCCAGTTCCAGAATACTGAGTAATACCACAAATTGGGCCTCCGGAAATTACTATTTCATTCTCGGGATCATTCCATTTTGTATCAGGTTTTGTAGCATCCCATAAATATTTTAAACCATATCCTTTTCCACCAATGAATTTTTCTTTCATTTCGGCGGGAACGTCTTTGGATACTATGGTATTATCTGAAACATTAATATATAGTGTTTTATCAGAATAACCTTTATCAATGGGAGTAACATCGTACTTCCACTCTGCTAATAATTTGTGTTGACTTTTAATTTCTTCGATATTCATAACTAAGCTTTTATTAGTTTCAAATTCCATTGTAATTATGACGGGCAAAATTATAAAATATAATATATAACAATGGCAAAAAGCCTAATAATCAGATATGCAAACCAGAACATATCGATATTTATAATCAGTCTTAATTCGCATAAGTTTTATAGTTTTGTTATGTTGAAATTAGAGCTTAGTAAAAAGGGGTATTGAGAATTATTATGAAGTACAAAGGTATAAGGGGTATAAGGGTATAGGGTGTAAGGGTATAGGGTATAAGGGTATAGGGTGTAAGGGTATAGGGTTTAGAAAGATCATAAGAAACAAAAAATAGTTGATCAATGAAGACAATTTTATGGAAGACAAGCATTTAATAGAGGACTCAAGAGGTGAATACAACAAAGAAAAGGATTTCACAAGTTTGCTATGTTGGCAAGATGCTCATAAAATGAAACTATTTTTCTACAATGACATTCTTCCTAAAATACCTTACAATGAAAAAGATAATTTAGTAATTCAGATAAAAAAGGCATCAATTAGCTCCACAGCAAATATTGCAGAAGGCTATGGAAGGTTTCACTATCAGGAAGGAATTCAATTTTACAGAATATCTCGTGGATCAATATACGAACTTAAAGACCACTTAATATCTTGTAACAGCATTGGATATGTTGATGATGAATTATTAGAAAAAGGCATTCAGCTAATCGAATCTACCAAAATAAAATTAAACGGATATATTAAGTTTGTTCAAAACCAAAAGAAGAAGGATAAGAAATAAGATGAAATCAAAATTATTAAATTACATACTGTCGTTCATCACACAACTGGTATTCTCTTATACCAATATACCCTTTTACCCTTATACCCTTATACCCCCTATACCCATATACCTAAATTCCCTTATTCTCAAATAATCAATAACAATTATCTAAAAAAATGAATTTCAATCAAATAAAAAATAAACTAAAAAACAAAACTGTAGGAATTGCAGGATGTGGAGGTTTGGGATCAAATTGTGCTGTTGCTTTGGCTAGAGTTGGGGTTGGTAATCTTATTATTTCTGATTTTGATATTATTGAAGAAAGCAATTTAAACCGTCAATATTTCTTCCATCATCAAATTGGTAGCTATAAAGCAATAAGTCTTCAAGAAAATATTGCACTTATAAACCCAAATACTTATGTAGAGTCACATAACATTAAACTCGATTCTGAAAATATTATTACCATATTTAAAGACTGTGATGTTATTGTAGAAGCATTTGACAGGGCCGAAATGAAGCAACTCATAATCGAAACTACTCATGAAAACTTACCCAATAAACCGATTGTGATAGGACTAGGAATGGCAGGCTGGGGTAATAGCAATATTATCAATGTACGGCAATCAGATAATTTGTTTATTTGTGGAGATGAAGTCAATGAAGTTTCAGAGGATCTTCCTCCTCTAGCACCACGTGTTGGAATTGTGGCTAATATGCAAGCAAACGTTGTATTAGAAATTCTTTTAAAAGACTAAAAATGAAAATTACACTTAATAATAGATCAGAAATATTTAAGGAAAATAATTTAACCATATCTGAAATATTAAAAATCAAAAATTATACATTCAAAATGATGGTAATTAAGATTAATGGAAAGTTAATTAGAAAACCAGAGTATAACAGTGCAACTGTAGTAGAAGGTGACAATGTACAAATACTTCACCTAATTAGCGGTGGTTAAAATCATTTGCATAAAAAAAAAGCGGTCCATCTTACAAGACCGCTTTTTTAATTAATTAACTATTTACTTAATTAACAACCTCAAGCTTTTGTTTTAAAGTCGTACCTGAAGATGTTATGACATTGATAAAATAAATACCTGTTTTTAAAGTCTCAATATTTATCTTATTAATTTCTTTCTCGCCAAATATACTAAAATATTTAATTACACGTTGTCCAAATTGATTAAAAATTATTACCTCATATGAAATTTGCTTTTCAGTATCCAAATCAATCATTACATAGTCTCGTGCTGGATTCGGATATATCTTAATTTCTCCAATGTTGTTATTAGTAATACCGGGGCATTCATCAACAAAAACAATTAGAGTATCCGAAATACCTATACAATCATCTGAAGAAGTTTCTGTTACTAATATTCTACCTTCACCAACAATGGGCCATGATACTACTATTTCAAAGGTTCCTGAACCACTCTGGATTTCTCCTCCTTCAACTACCCAATAGTAAGTACTACCAGGATTCTCATCTGTTGAATACGCATGTACATCATTTTTACAAACCATTGTTTCTCCCAAAATTGCAGGATTTGGAATCTCTGATACAGTGATTTCCAGTTCATCTGAAGCAACACCATCGCCACAATCATTCGTTCCATAAACTGACAATAAAGCATTTCCAGAAAATGAAGCGGCCCATTCTATTTCAATATTTTCTCCTGAGCCAATAATATTTCCTGCTTCGGCAGGATTCAAAAGCCAGACAATCTCAATTGCATCAGGAATTGCAGAGGTTTGATAATCTCCCGTTGAACCAGCACAAACTTCATCCATCCCTATTGGTTGCGTTCCGTTCCCAGGCATTGACTCAACAGTTATATATGCTTCACCAAACATAAGCGTTGAACATGATGTAGCATAACCATCAATTGTGTATAATCCTTCTTCAGTGAAAAAACCAAAACTTATTGGACTACCTGTGCCCGAAACAATTATACCGGTAGTAACATTTTCGTGGTATAATTCATAATCAACATTCATTTCTGACCCATCCAGCGTTATCTCTAAACCCGATCCTCCTTCACAATAAGCACCTCCTCCAGTTACAAAATATGCCACTGGCGTAAAATTAAGTGTGGCTGCAAGTTCTGAAGACCAGGCACTTGATCCACAATCATTACTGGCATTTACTTTAATTGTATAATCGCCATTCCAATTATCAGCAGACGAAAATACCGCTGTTATACCATTCCCTGATATTGTACCTGCATCAGCAGGTAATACTTCCCATTGATAATTAACCGCTGAAGCAACTGCATCAGTTGTATAGGTATACTCTTCACCACCACAAACTGATGTTTCACCATTTGGTTGATTGGGTTGACCTGGTATATCCTGAACAGTTATCATATCAGAAACTGATGATGATGATGTAGAAGTTCCATCTGATACTTCAAGAGTAACATCAAATACACCAACGGTATTATAAATTATGGTGGGATTTTGATCGGTTGATGTTGAAGGTGTTCCTCCTTCAAATGTCCATGACCATGATGTAGCAGAGGTAGATTCGTCAGTATAATTAACAACTCCACCTGTACAAACTTCATTTACATCAGATGAAAAATCTGCTACCAAAGCAACAGAGCCAGGAATTGCAATTACCCCAGTCCACATTCCAAGTAAACCACCAATTTGAGTTGTTGCACCATTAGTAAGATCAACTGACCTTAAAGTGTTTTCAAATGTCATGGAATTATATGTGGTTAAATACATTGTTTGCTCCGAATTACTCCAATCCATTCCATGTCCCATCCCTGCAGCACCTTGTCCAGTATCACCTATCAGAGTAACAGTTCCATTATCTTTTTGGATTTGATAAATCTTTGCAGCAGCTTGAAGATTCATACCATACATTTGACCCGTACCATCAATTGCAATACAACCAATTGCCGTTGCTGTGGTTTGTGTTCCAACAAGGGTATATGAACCATCTGTAACATCTATTATGTGTAGGGATCCCTCTCCAGCTGCAATAGACCATGCACTATAGCCATACATTGTATTTGTTGATTCATCATAGGCCATTCCAGTCCACATGTGATTTGCAGGTGGTGTTATGGCTCCAATTAATGAAGTGGTACCATCTGTTGTATCTATCGAATAAAATTGATTTGTTCCAGAATTTATTGCATACAGCACATCGTTTGCTCCAAAATCTCCAGCTCCAAAACTATTTAATGTTGTTCCAACAATAGTTTTAGTAGCATTTGTTAAATCAATTGTATGCAATGATCCACCTCCGGCATATTCTATTGTAAATCCAGTTTGTCCAAATACAATAGTGGTAAAAAAGATTAAACTAAAAAATAATGATACTAGTTTTTTCATAGTCTTAGTTTTTTATTTGTATGGTTTATATTATTTATTGATTTTTGATTGATTTCTTTTGATTTTTCGTCATTACCTCAACAATCGTTTTCAAGGAATTATTCTCTTTTTTCTTTAATTCGATTAATTTATCTAACTGATCAACATATGAATCCAAACACGGCTTGTCACTATTTTTCTTTTTCTCTAATTCACTCATATCAAATTTACAATTGATTGTTGATGCAAATAAACGGCAGGAAATGGAGGATAGAGATTATTTTGGTTGTACAAATTCTATACAGGTTGGTAACAATTACCCTACATCCAGCACTATAATGCTGTTTTACATGAGATTACGAAAACATTAACTTTCTTGAATTATAACTCTATTTGAGTATTACAACCGGCTTAGGTAGGTTACCAAATGTTCATTCGACTCTATTCCAATTTTTTTTCGAAGCCTGAATCTGGCCATATCGATACTGCTTATGGATTGATAAGTTATTGCCGAGATATCTTTGGTTGACATATTTAGTCGCAAAAAGGAACATAAACGAAGTTCGTTTGGTGATAAATCAGGATGCGCTAAATTAAGATTATCAAAGAATGAAGTATGGACTTCCTGAAATCTAATTTCAAATTCTTTCCATGTATCATTGGATGTACCTGCAGTAAGTTCATTAATAATTTCTGCAATTGATTTTTTATTCTGCACTTTTATGCTTGGAATTATCTTCTTTAACTTTTCGCTAATGCTAAGAATAAACTCATTTTTTTTAAGTAAATAAAGCATATGGGTGGTAAGTTCTTTATTTTTATATTCAAGCTCATCTTTAAGACGTAATCGCTCAATATTAATTTTAGTTTTTTTATTCTTTTCAAGTTTCAGTAATAGAATAAAAATAACTAGTGCAAAAAACAAGCAAACAACTATTATTATCAAGATTAAAGTACGTCGGTTTTCCGCTGCTTGTTCTTCCTTTTCACTCAGCTCTGCTTCAATAATCTGTTGGTCATATTTATACTTAAATTCCATTTGAGCCATGTTCCTAATATTATCCTCATTAAGAATACTATCAGAGTAATAACTATATATTTTAAAATATTTATAAGAGGAATCCGTAATACCAATGCTATCATAAATATCGCTCAAGAGTTTCGAACTTTCTCTTATAACATCATTCAACCTTGCTTTGTTTGCAGCATAGTAGCAACTATCAAGATGTAAAATAGATGTTCCCCATTCCTTTTTCATCATATATGAAAGGGCTGTTTTAATCTTTATATCAGAATATCGTGATACTTTAGGTCCCCTAAATCCAACTGGCAACTTACGATAAATTGAATATGCATCGTTAATCAATGAAAGCGCACTATCAGGCTCATTGTTTTTTAGGTGAATTTCAGATACTTGTAGAATTGACAGCAATTCACCTTCTTTATCATTTAATATGTCGTATTCAATTAATGCATTTGTAAAGTAATCCTTTGCAATATCCAGATTATCGAGATTTACATATATTGAACCTATATTTCCTAAAGTAAGCGCGACATGTAGGGTATCATTATTATTCTCAAATAATTCCAAAGCTTTGGTGAAGTAATTCAAAGATTTCGAATATTTCTTTTGAGAATGATATACAACACCAAGGTTATTGTAACAATGAGGAAGTTTTTGAACATAATTTATTTTCTGAGTTAATGTTAAAGCATCATTATAATGCTCCATCGCCTTTGGATAATTCCCTTTTACATAATATATATTGCCAAGAATAACTAACACATCGCAAACCGATTCAAAATCATCCAGTTTTTCATAATACATTATGGAATGCTTGTAATTTACAGATGCTTGTTCCAAACTATCAGTCATTACATACAACAAACCTAGTTTTAGATATGCATTAGCAATATGCTTATCTGAACCCAATTCCAAGGCTAACCCCAAGGCTTGCTGGATCATCAGTCTTGACGTATCAATACTTATATCATTATAGTGATCTGATAACCTAAAAAATATAGATATCTTTTCATCCACCAGATGAGTTTTACTTTGCTCAAGTAGCAAACTATCAACATACGATACTTCCTGCGGATTCAGCTGGATAAAAGCTACAAGTAATATAAGTAATTGGGATATCTTTCTAATCATCAAATATTTGTTGATCAATTTTTGATATTCGAAGATAAAAAGAAATTTGGAAACAGAGTAGTAATATTTAAAATTAAGATTCTAAGCTGGTTATCAATATTTGGGATGATAACCTACTTTTATCCATAAATAAAAAACAATTCTTAAGAAAACAAATGATTAAATCTCCGAGAAATAGTTTTACTTCTTAAGAGGTTTTTCATGACCTAAAATTGTTTTGCGCTTGCCACTTACAACATACTTTTTTCTAACAGGTTGGTGTTTTCGGGCAGCTGGGTCATATGATGTCGCTCCATGTTTTGGATCAGACTTATAATTAAAACCATGATTTTTTTTCGAACATGACGAGTTTGCAAATGCAAATGAAACAGTTAAAAGGATGATTATAATTTTAAGGAGAGCTTTCATACTCAAATCAAATTTTGGTTTAATTGGTGGTCAAAGATACATATTATAGTTACACATCAAAATGTTTGATAAAAATGAATTTCATCCAGAACTAATTGCCAGAAGTTCTAAACAAAAACCTCGAAGGATTAACTTTAGCTATAATATTAAAATCAGTTTCTCCTAGATACCTTTTCAAGTTATCATAAAATCCAAATTCGTTAATTTTGGTTTCCACCATGTAATAATCTGATCCAAATAGGATTTTGTCTTTAATGGAATTATCTTGAAGTAATTCTTTCAATAAAGGGAAAAATGTTTTGTTGTAAAGAGTGAAAGATATATCAGAATATAGA
>JAERTF010000169.1 GCA_016845105.1 Bacteroidota bacterium
CAATTAGAGGTTTGTAATATTTGTGTATTCTTTAATTATTAAAACTAAGGCTTTTTATGCAATAGATATGCTGTTGTTAGGAACTTGTTAATTAAAATTCAGTGATAGTGTGATTTGTCCAATTGTTATTTCTTTATATCAATGATTTCAAGCTCAAACACCAAAGGAGAATATGGTTTCACTTCTTTTTTCCTTTGATAATCACCATAGCCGATACTTGATGGAAGCAACATCCATGCCTTGCTCCCATTCTTCATAAGTTTAACAGCCTCTTCCCAACCTTTTATTACGGCACCTGTACCTACCATAAAAGTGAATGGAGTTTTATCTTCGTATGAAGATTGAAGTACATTACCATCTAAATCGTAATGAACATATTCAATTGTTACTGTATTACCATCCACCGCATAATCTCCCTTACCTGGAACCAGTTCCTTGAAATACAATCCCGATTCTGTTGGTTCTACATTGATTTTTTCTCTACTTATATATTCTTCAATCTTAGAAGGTTCTTCTGCTTTTAGTCGCTCTTTTTCAGCTTCTTGTTCTATTTTATATTGAGCTCTATCCTTTTTAACTTCTTCTAAACTTCTTATGGCTATTAACTCAACTTCATACACAAGTGTTGTAAAAGGAGCAACAACTTCTCTTCCACTTTGTCCAACACCAATCCATGATGGAACAATTAAGGTTGCTGCACCACCAGGTTGAAGCATACCTAAACCTTCTCTAAAACCCTTTGTATCAAATTCTTTACCATATTCCACATCTAGTGGTCGTTCACCAAAATTACTATATAGTATATCATCACTATTAAGTTCTTTAACACTTATATATAGTTGACACATATCGCCTGTATCGGGTTTTGCTCCCCTACCCTTTTTGATGGGCATAAAATAAAGACCAGATTTTGTTGGGTCAGTAAATATTTTATTATTAACCAAGTAGTTCTGAAGTATTGCTTTTTCCTTGCGCTGTTTTTCTTTATTAAGTTGTTCAAGTTCCAACTGCCATTCTTCACCTGAAATATGTTTCAGTAGTTTTATATCATAGATTAGATGACTACCCGGAGTAACAAATTCTGGTAGTTTTTTTAAGGCAGCTGTTTTCAAATAAAATGAATCAGCAACAACAGCAATGGAAATTGAGTCACCTGTCCCCATCAAAGTTAGACCCGCATATAAATCGCCTTTGAAAATAGGTTCAGTAATTGGGAATCTCATTGGACCTTCTTCAGTATTACTATTAAACAATACACTATCTCCAAGTCTATAAGATAAGTTAACAGTAACTATTTCCGACTCAACTGCTTTTGTTGTGTCATCACCGGTGTAATATAATTTATATAATGTCCCGTTATCAGCAGTTTTATATTGGCTCAATTCTCCATTGGAGCATGAAAAAATAACCGTGGCGAAAAAAGTCACCACGGTTATTGAAAAAAGAATATTCCTCATTTTTTTAATTCTTAATATCTCTAATTTTCTTTGCACTATTTGGTTATGCGTTTTATACACTCAATGCCAGCATCTATTTAATATCAAGTAACTCAACTTCAAATACAAGGGTTGAATATGGTGGAATACTTGATCTGCCCTGAGGTCCATAAGCTATATCAGATGGAATTACCAATGTAGCTTTGCCACCTTTTCGCATCATTCCTATACCTTCGTCCCATCCTTTTATAACTTGACCTTGACCAAGAGGGAATTCGATTGGTTGTCCACGATCAAGCGAACTGTCAAATACAGTACCATCCAAAAACATTCCTTTGTAATGAACTGATACAGTTTGACCACTCAACGGGGTACTTCCCTTACCTTCTTTGGTTTCGATATAGTATAATCCACTTGCTACAGGAAGTGCATCAGGATATTTCTCCTCCATAAAAGCATATCGTTTTTTTGATTCTTCAGCTTCGAGTATCTTTAACTCAGCAGCCTGAGCAGCTTTAACCTCTTCTAAACTTTCAATTGCATTTAGTTTGATATGAAAATAAATATTCTCCAATGAATCAAATTCAGGAGGCACAGCCGGCATTCTGAATAATTTTAAGAACACAGAATCAGCATTACATATAAACGAAGCGCTATCACCTATTTGCATCATTGCAATACCATCATAAATATCGCCTTTATAGCTTGCTTCAACCATTGGCATTTTCATTAGCTGTGGTAATTTTTTGCTATCAAACATTACTGAATCCTCTGATGCGTAAATCATATCAATTGTCACATAATCACCAATCTTAGGAGTAAGTGTATCATCACCTTGTACATGGAATTTGTAATAAAGGCCATCATCATTTTTCTCATATCCAGCAAATTTATCATTACCTGACTGGCATGATACAAATATAGATCCAAAGGCCATTAACACTACTGTGATTACCAAAAACGTTTTTTTCATTTCTATTTTTTATTAATTAATATTAGTAAATTCAATTTCATATATTACTGTTGATCGTTGTGGTATTTTCTTTCTGTCGCCCAACAATCCATGTCCGAGGTGCGAAGGTATAATAATTATTGCCTCATCACCAACTCTCATGTTCAATATTGCTTCATCCAAACCCGATTCAACCCCTCTTCTTCCAATTTTAAATGTTAGCGGACCATCTTTTTTTGAAGAATAAATAACATCGCCCGTAATGAGTTTTAGTTTAAAATTAAGAGTTGCATACCTACCTTCCTCTGCCTTCTCACCACTTCCATTCTTGATAATCTGATACTTAAGACCAGAACCAGTTTCAATAACATCAAGCTCATGACGTCTGATATAGTTATTAATTTCAGTATTTTCGGCATTCACCATATACCTATTTACTTTTACTAAGGACTCTTTTTCAGTTTTTTTGGTTTTGTGATTTCTATTTAATTCCTTTTTCGATGCATTATCATTAACACACCCAATTAATAAGAGTGTTGAAATAAATCCATAATATGCAATAGCCTTTATATGCATCAAAGAGACATTTTATAATCTAGTTCATCTTTATATTCAACTAGTACTGATTTAAGTCTCTCAATAAACTCATCAATATTTTCGTTTGATTTTCCTCCAGCAGCATTCCTATGGCCCCCACCATTAAAGTGCTTTCGCGAAAGTTCATTTACAGAGAAATCACCTTTAGATCGAAATGACAGTCGTAGTTGTTTTTCCTTTTCTGTAATAAGTAACGACATATTTATCTTATCCATAGAAAGTGGATAATTCACAACACCCTCAGTATCTCCTACCTGGTAATCATATTTTTTTAGGTCGCCTTTTGTGAGAAAAATAAAGGCAGTATGCAGCTCTTCCCAAACTATCATACGATGACTTATGGAGTAACCAAGCAACCTTAATCGATTTTCTGAAAAGGTATCATATATTAACTTATGTATTTTTTGAGCATCAACACCTAATTTAACCAGCTTTGCTGTAATATCATATGTTTCAGGTCGATTACAAGAAAAACTAAATGACCCCGTATCAGTTACAATACCTGTATAAATTGCTTCTCCTATTTTCTTATCAATTAAACTTTCATCGCCCATTTTGGAAATAAAATCATACACTAATTCACCAGTTGAAGATGTTAAAACAGATGAATGACAATAATCAAAACTTTCAATTTCAGGATCAATATGATGATCGATTAATATACGTTTACCTTTGGTTTTTTGCATTATCTCCGATAATGCTCCCAATCTACCTAAGGCATTATAATCTAGCGAGAAAACAACATCTGCCTCGTTAAGTAGCTGTTGGGTGTATTTTGACTGCTTATTGTACAGTACTATTTTTTCCGAATCAGGTAACCAGTTATAATAATCTGGAAAGCTATTGGGCACCACCATCTCAACTTCATTTCCAAGCTTAAGAAGATAATGATACATTGCTAAAGATGATCCAATTGCATCACCATCAGGGTTAGTATGTGACGTGATTACAATCCTACTCTTATTTTTTAAAAGTGAGGTAAGCTCTTGTATTTCTGTATTAGTCAACATAGTTCCTATTGTCCCGTGATTTGAAAACGGCTGCAAATATAGTCTAATTGTCGTTAGCAGTTATGTTAAAGTATCTAAATCTTAACCAATTAATAAAATAAACCACCTAAGAAAACAGTAATTCTTAATATTAAAAACTCTGGCGAAATAGGATTACTGAAGTGTAGCCTGCAATACTTGTACTCAGTTCATTATTATGTGTCATTATTTCAGATTATTAATCACTAGTGTCCGGTAAAACTATTTTAAAACAGGTCAGACATATTTCAGTCTGACCCGTAATGTCTACTTTTGAGTTACCACACAAAAAAGACAGACATGGGTAAAACTACAAATTTTAACGGACAGCCAATATTTAA
>JAERTF010000170.1 GCA_016845105.1 Bacteroidota bacterium
CTATAAAAGTTAATCCAAATCATCATACTTTGCGAAGTATAAAATAGGTCGGCGCAATTAGATACCATATACTTTTTTTACAACAAAAACTTGAATACCATATTGCATATGATCGTATAACTCTGAACATCAGGTTATAGCATTAATTAAAAGAAGTCAATATTTATACAATAATTTTGTTTACATTTGCCATAACTATGGTGTCAATTCCATCTGACCTGATGGATGACTTAAAAGGGAAACAGGTGTGAATCCTGTACAGTTCCCGCTGCTGTAATACTCAAATTCAGCTTTTGAAACCTGGTCACTTTTTCTGTAAAATCAGAAATGGGAAGGCCTCAAAAGTGAGTAAGTCAGAAGACCTGCCTTGGTTAAAATTGATCAAAGCTTTCGGGATAAAAGCAAGGTGATATATTATCATTCCAACTAGTCTAATCCTGTAAAGTTTTGAGATTTAATTGTTTAACTTATTAATTTTAAATCTTAAAGCTTTTTTTATGAAAAAAATTTATTTTCTAATGGTAACAACACTAGTGTTGTTAGGTGTGCAAAAAATAATTGCACAAAACACAGTCGCTCATCAAGTAATAGTATGTTCCGGGGGTAATATCTCGGATCCGGAAGATTTCGTAACGGTTGCAGCTTTTTTACCTGCAACAGGTATTACAACTGTGTTTGATACTATTTACACTCAATCGGTTCAAAATGTAATAGTTGAGAATGAAGTAGCTTTTGTTGCAGCCCAAGATTCAATAGTAAAGTATGATTTGAACACATACAACAGGTTAGCTGCCATCGAGGCACCAGGTGTACACAAATTGGCCATTCGAAATGAAACTTTAATTGCCACATTTTGGTATCCACTAACTTCAGGGTTTGTAAAAACATTCTCTACCAGTGATCTCAGTTCCATATACACATTTGAGGAAGTATCAGATGAAGCTGATGGAATTTTGGTTTTTCCTGGTAACCTATATACTGTGGTGGCAGTTCCAGGTGGCTGGGCTAGTACAAGTGGAAAGATGGCATGGCTTGATATAGACAACAACAATGTTGTAGGTGAATCAGATTTGAATGAATATGGGCACGGTGTTAGCTATTTTATTTCATATGATACAGGAATACCCAATCATATGGCTGTTACAAAAACACCATGGGGTGACTCAACCTTTAATACTTATGGGTTTACTGTTATAGGAGAGCCAACAGGAGTTAATACTTATGACGGTGTAATGCAGGGTTTTACAGGGCAAAACAATACAATTCTCTATGCACAAATAAATGATGGAATTGGAAAAATTGACTTGGAAAATCACATACTTGACGAAAACCTTATTATAGACCCACAGGTGCTAACTATCTCAAGTTCAACATACGATAGTGTAAATAACCTATTTTATGTTTCAACAACAGATTATTTTTCCACAGGAGAGGGAACAATTTATAATATTGATGGTGAAGAAATTGGTTCATATGAGGCTGGAATATCACCAGAGGCCATTGCAATTGATTACAGAAATAATACAATTATTGAAGAAAAAATGATTTCTGGAATCAGAATATACCCAAATCCCGCTAATCGAAATATAACAATAAGAACAATTGACAATGCCAAATTTGACCAAATTAAAATCACAGATATCAGTGGTCGAATGGTTTATAAAAAAACTTTATATTCTGAAATAGTTAAAACTACGATAGATATAAGTTACTTAAGAAATGGTTTGTATTTTGTTAATTTAATTGGCGACAAGCAGATTACCAGCAATACCTTTATAAAAAATTAAAACTAATATCGGAGCCTGGTGTTGGAACAGGCTTCGAACTTTTTTTTTGTTATGAAACGCATCTGCATAAATACTTTTCTGATACTCTTTTTTCTGCTAGATAGTAGTTATCTATTATATTCACAATATGCACCACCAGCAGGACAACCTGGCTCAACAGCAATTTATGCTGATACCAATATTTTTGTCGCTTGGGCAAATTCGTGCGATATTGAGCGTGGCTTTGTAAACATATCGGTCCCATCTTTGGGTAAGGCTACAGTTGGTGACAATGAAAGTGCATTAAACAAATCAGACAATAATGTTGTAAGTCTTGGAGATGCAGGAATTGCATATTTATATTTTGATATTCCTGTGGCTGATGGAAACGGTTGGGATTTTGCTGTATTCGAGAATTCATTTTCGGATGATTTTCTGGAACTTGCCTATGTTGAGGTTAGCTCAAATAATACCGACTATTATCGTTTTAATTCTATTTCCTTAACACAACATGAAACGCAGATTGAAACATTTGGTGTGTTAGATGCCACCAAAATATACAACCTGGCTGGTAAATACAGAGGTGGTTACGGCGTTCCTTTCGATTTATCCGAATTGGCAGGAATTGGTGGTTTAGATGTTTATAACATTACATCAATAAAGATTATAGATGTGGTGGGAAGTATAGATAGTACTTATGCCAATTATGATTTAGAAAACAGAATTATAAACGATCCCTGGCCAACACCGTTCGAGTCATCAGGGTTCGACCTAGATGCTGTTGGGGTTATTAACAATAGAGACAATACTGGAATCTATAATATTAAAAGTGTTCGAGGAAGTATTTTTCCAAATCCCACTACAAATAGTTTTAACATTAATACCAAAGAAAAATGTAATAAGATTATCGTTTCCAATCTAAGTGGAAACGTTATTAAAGAAATGGTTAACCCAATGGGTGAAATTGATATAAAGTTCCTAACACCAGGATATTATATTGTAAGTATTCATTTTGACAATAAGATCACCACAGATAAAATGATAAAAATGTAACCTATATATGTTACGACACCTTTTATATATAATCTGGATTTTTTTGTTTTTAGTAATTACAATTAAAACAAAGAGTCAATTTATATATGATACACTGCAGTTAAATGAACTGGAGATCATATCTAGTATTGATGATATTAATTCAACAATAAAGAAAACCACAATTGATTCAATAGCTCGTAAGGAACTAAAATTGAGTAATATTGGTGAGTTGCTTGCATCCTATACACCGGTATTTGTTAAGTCTTATGGAAAAGGATCCTTAGCTACAGTTTCGTTTAGAGGAACGGGAGCATCACACACAAAAGTATTGTGGGAAGGATTTGATATTAACTCGCCTATGTTAGGCCAAACTGATTTTTCGTTACTTCCAGGAATTTTTTTTGATGAGGTTGAATTATACTATGGTGGAAGCTCCCTTTCAAAATCGAGTGGTGCATTGGGAGGAAGTGTTGTTTTAAAAAGTAATGGTATCCATCAAATAAAAAATCCAGTAATTATTGAACAAACAATTGGTAGCTTTAGTACTTATCAATCTTCCATTGGTATAAACCTAAAAAAGTCCAAGCTTTATTCAGGGACTCGAATTTTCCGACAATCATCTAAAAATAATTTCAAATACTACAACAACGCTATACTTCCTACAGGGCAAGAAATGACCCAAAAAAATGCTGATTTCGTTAACATTGGTTTTACCCAACAGTTTAGTTATCAGTTAAACTCAAAACAAAACTTAACTTTCATAACGTGGAATCAGTGGAATAATCGTAATATTCCAACTATCATGGCAAACATCGAAAAAGGTGGTAATCAAGAGGAATGGCAAGATGACTTTTTTTCGAAGAATATATTGAAATGGGAGCTTAATAGTACAGGAATAAACTGGAAAGTAGTAGGAGCATACTTTTATGACAATATGAGTTACTACCTAAAAACCTCAAATAGCCTAAACACTGAAATATCAATAATTGATTCCCAGAATAAAATTGAGAGCTATTCACTAAAAGCTAATATGTCGAGTGAAATCTCGAATGGTTTAATCATTAAAACTGGGATTAAGCTTGTTCATGAAAAAGTAAACAGCAATAATTATATTGATATTAAAAAGAGGAGTTTAGTAGATGCATTTGTTAGTGCAAAAAAGAAGTTATCACATAAATTTACTGCACAAGCACTTATTAGATCAGAAGTATCTGACATTGAATTTACCCCAATTATGCCAATGATTGGTATAAATTATAAGCCCATAAACTCCACTGATCTTCATTTAAGATTAGTTCTTTCCCGAAATCAAAATAATCCTTCATTAAACGATTTATACTGGTATCCCGGAGGAAATGAAGAATTATTACCTGAAATTAGCCTTGATTCGGAACTTGGAATAGATTATTTATTTCATATTAATACCAATAATATTGCTGTTTCAAGCAGCATATATGCATCATCAGTAAAAAACTGGATAATGTGGAGACGAGGAGACTACACCTATCTGAGTCCTGAAAACATTGCAAATGTATTTGCCAGAGGAATTGACTTGTCAGTAAAAACAAATGGAAATATTAAATTTTTTACCTATAGTTTATTTTGTGAATATGCTTATACCAGAAGCACAAACAATAGTCAGGAAGCAAAAAGAAACGGAACTTTAAATACACAATTATTATACGTACCAATACATTCATTAGTCGGGTACCTAAATCTAGGGTACAGGAGATTTTCTGCAACTTGGAATATCTCTTACACAGGTGAGCGAAACACATCGCTCAATACTGATGATTATTTTAAAGTACCTTCCTATTTACTCAATAATGTTTCAATAGGAAAGTCATTAAATATTAAAAATTCAGACATTTACATCCGTTTTAAGGTAATTAATTTATTTGACATTGATTATCAGGAGGTACTATGGCGAGCAATGCCAGGAAGAAATTATGAATTTTCTCTAAGTGTTAAATTATAATCTATGTATAAAAACTTTTTGTTACTACTTGTTATTTTTACTGCCATTAGCTGTAAAAAAGAAGATAATACAAATCCTCCCACATTTTCAATTATTAAAGGAGGTATGTTTATATTAAATGAAGGTAACTTTTCAACTGCAAATTCCTCTCTGTCATATTATAACCCTGGTAATCAGCAAATTGAAAACAGTCTGTTTTACAAGGTAAATAATGTACCACTAGGAGATGTGGCCCAAAGTATTACATTAAATAATCAAACAGCATTTGTTGTTGTAAATAATTCAGGGTTAATTTATGGTATTAACACTAGTACTTTACAATATGAGGGAAAGATTAATAACCTTGTTTCTCCTCGTGAGATTATTTTTATTAATGATAACAAGGCTTATGTAAGTGACCTATATTCAACATCAATATCCATTGTTGATCCTATTAACTATAATATCACAGGATCTATTGAGGTAGGTAAGAGCACTGATTGTATGGTTAAAGTTGATAATAAGGTTTTTGCAGCAAATTGGTCGGGATATAATCAATCAAAGCTCAATAATACAATAATGGTAATTGATATGGAAACGGATATACTCATTGATTCGATAATAGTTGGAAAAGAGCCAAATAGCCTAGTAACTGATAAAGATGGAAAAATATGGGTATTATGTAGTGGTGGGTTTATGAATGATGAATTGCCATCATTGTGGCAAATCAATCCGGTAACTCACCAAATAGAAAAAACCTTCCATTTTGAAGTTATAATGCAAAACCCTGAAAACCTATGTGGTAACGGTAATATTGATTCTCTTTTCTTCACAAATGATGGCGTATTTGCAATGTCAATCTATGACAATGAATTACCTAAAAAGGCAATAGTTGAATCAGATAACAGAACTTTCTATACCTTGGGTATTGATCCCACCACAAGCGAGATTTATGTTTCTGACGCCATTAATTACGATCAAAATGGTATCATATACAGATATGGGTCAAGTGGTAATCTGATATCATCATTTAATGTAGGTATTATTCCAGGTGATATTGCATTCAACTATTGATTTATCATTTCCCCATTTAATATCACCTTTTCAACTTTATTTGTACCATAATAATAAGGCAAATATTCGTATGTTGGAATTTTAGTTGTAATAAATACATTTGCTTTTTTACCTACGGCTATACTACCTAAACTGTTGCTAATACCCATTGCATATGCTGTGTTAATGGTAGTTGCATTTATAGCCTCCTCAGGAAGCATTTTATAGAGTATACATGCCATAGAAATTATTAATTGCATATTGCCCGAAGGAGATGAACCGGGATTAAAATCACTTGCCAAAGCAACCGGTAATCCTGCATCCATCATCTCCCTTACTGGTGAATATTTCATTCCCAAAAAGAAAGCAGCACCCGGTAACACAGTTGGCATTGTTTCAGAGTTCAATAATGTTTCTATTTCTTCCCTACCTGTAAATTCAAGATGATCAACAGAAAGTGCATTGTATTTAACACCTGCTTGTATCCCCCCCGAATAATCAAGTTCGTTTGCATGAATCTTTCCTCGTATATTATACTTAGCTCCTGCTTCCAATATGCGCTCCGTATCTTCAACGGTAAAAAAACCAGTATCGCAAAACACATCAATATAGTCGGCTAATCCCTCAGCTGCAATTTGCGGAAGCATTTCATTAATAACAATATCAACGTATTTTGTTTGATCCGAACGATATTCAAGTGGAATTGAATGAGCTCCTAAAAATGTGGATTTGATTGTTAAAGGTGATATCTCTTTGAGTCTTTGTATAACTCTTAACATCTTTATTTCCGACTCAACGGTAAGTCCATAACCACTTTTTATTTCCACAGCGCCAGTACCATATTTGACTATTTCATTAAGTCTTTTCAGTGAACTTTCGACCAATTCGTTTTCTGTAGCTTCCTGCATCAGCTTAGCTGAATTAAGTATTCCTCCCCCACGTTTGGCAATTTCCTCATAAGAAAGCCCCTTTATCTTATCGATATATTCAATCTCACGTGAAGCAGGATAAACCAAGTGAGTGTGCGAATCAACAAAAGAGGGAAAAACCATCCTACCATCGGCATCCATAATTGTAACTGTGTTATTTTCTTTTATGGACAAAGAATCATCAAGATTATTCATACTTCCAAACGCAGAAATAAGTCCATCTTCAATATACAAAAATGCATTCTTAATGGTTTTCAACTTTGCCATTTCCTTTCCCTTTACTAGAGGCTTAGGAATACTCTCAACCTGAACAAGTTCTTTAATATTTTCGATTAAAATTGACATATCTTTATGATTTTGTTTTTTAGATTGAATATACTTAAGGTTTTGATGCCTAACGAATAACATAATAATAAGCTCTAATGGCTATTGTTTCAATCAAATCTAACATATCATGCAAAGATAAATAACCTTACCATACAACCCTCAATTAAAATATCTTGTCAATTGAGTTATAAAGTATGCACTAATAAGTTTAAAAAATAGGTATATTTGCCGTCAAATTAATTTTAACACAATTTTCAACCCTATGAAATCAAAAGTCTTACTAAGCATTTTAGTGCTGTTTGCAGTAACAGCAAGTATATTCGCAAAAGATATTAGCTTATCCAAAGCTGAACAAGTTGCGGTTAATTTCTTTTTTGAGAAATCAAATCAATATGGAGAAGCAGTTAATTATTATGATTTAAATATAACAGAATCATATTTGGCAGAAGACGCATATTATGTGGTTAATTTTGAAGAAGGATGGGTAGTAGTATCAGCAAACGATGCTATGACTCCTATTATTGGATATAACTTTACTGACAATTTTCCCGCATTAGAAAATGGTTTCTACGGTTTTCAGAGCTGGATGCAGTCATATGTTGATCAGGTAGTTTTTATACGTGAAAATAACATTGAAGCTGAAGCTGATGTTGTATCGCAATGGGAATCATATACTACAAATGATCCAACTACTCTTAACATGAGAGGTGGCAGAGATATTGATCCCTTAGTTACAAGTTTATGGAATCAAGATAATCCATATAATGCAATGTGTCCGGAAGATGCAGCAGGTCCTGGTGGAAATGTTTATGTTGGTTGTGTTTCAACAGCGATGTCAATAATAATGCATTATTGGAGATACCCCCTATCAGGTACAGGTTCAAACAGTTACTATCGCTACCCCTATGGAACAATAAGTGCGAATTTTGGTGAAGCTGATTACAACTGGGATGGCATGACAGATGTTATTAATGATAAGTATATTTGGGAGATTGCAGAAATTGGATTCCATGGAGCTGTTTCTGTTGAAATGATGTTTGGACCTGATGGTTCTGGTGCATACAGTCAAGATGTTCCCTTTGCGATGAAGAATTATTTTAATTATCAAAATACTGTTCAATATTTATCCAAGAATAGTTATACAACCAGTGCATGGGAAGGAATGATGCAAACAGAACTTGATAATTTTAGACCAATCTATTATTCTGGTCAATCAACAGATGGCGGACATGCTTTTGTTTGCGATGCATACCAGGGTTCAAACTACTATCATTTCAATTTTGGATGGAGTGGTTCAGGTAATGGTTATTATTCATTACAAGATGTAGGTGGGTTTAACCAATATCAAGGAATGGTTAGAAATCTTTACCCAGGAGATGCTTCTTATCCTTACGTTGCTTCTGGATTGAAAGAACTTTCAACTCTTGTTGGTTCATTTACAGATGGTAGTAGTCCTGCTGAAGATTATCCTCAGGGAATGGATGCTCAGTGGCTAATTAGTCCGCAAAACGAACAAGACTCAGTAACAAGTATTACCTTATCATTTATTGAATTCGACACTTATCATAATGATTATTTAAAAATTTATGACGGTGGTGATGAAAATGCACCCTTAATTGGTGAATTTAGCGGAACAGATGTTCCTTCGGATATAACCTCAACAGGTAATCAGCTCTTTATTACATTTAGTTCTGTTGGCGAAGCACCAGGATTTAAAGCTGAATACACATCACTGCTTCCTGCATGGTGTACATCAACACAAATTACTGATCCTTCAGGTACTATTACTGATGGTAGTATGAGTTTTTATTACAATAATGGAACCAGCTGTGTATTTAATCTTAGTCATCCTGAAGCTGTAAGATATAGCCTTGATTTTACTGCAATGTCTACCGAAGAAGGAAAAGATAATGTAAAGGTATATAATGGTGCCGATGCCTCACTCATTGGTGAATACTCAGGTACAACAATCCCTGATCCAATAGTTGTTGAAACAAATGCAATGTTAATTATGTGGAGTACAAACTCTACCATAAGAGACGAAGGTTGGTCATTTGACTTTACTGTTGATGGTGTTGGTGTTGAAGAAACTATCGTTGAAAACTTAAATGTTTATCCTAATCCCACAACGGGAATGCTCAATGTTAAATTTGATGCTGAAAAACAAGGAAATATTGAAGTTAAACTTGTAAGCATTAACGGACAAGTTATTTTTAATGAAATGATGACCACAACTTCGGGGCAATATAATACTAGCTTCGACATTAGTGATAATGCAAAAGGTATATATTTGCTAAGCATTACCAGCGATAATGAAAAAATTGACAGAAAAATAGTTCTTAAATAATAGGGCATAAAATAATACAGAAGGGACGTTGAGAAATTAACGTCCCTTTTTTTTTGCTCAAAGAGTCGTAGCTATGAATGATTTTACAGTAATGGGGACTGCCTTGTTCAGGCAGAGAACATATATCTGTTGAAGATAAACCTTTGTTTACTATTTTTCTAATTGAGCTACCATGTCATGTACTCGTGAAAGCATTTGTTTCAATAGCTTATCATCATTCTCTCCATGCAAGCAAGCAATTACTTTCTTCTGGAAACCATAACATGTCATATGTCGCATGTCTAACTGTCGACCAATTTCATATGACGAAATGGCAGCTACATTGCACACAAGATATGCAATCTCAAGTGCACTATTGATTGGTATTTTGCATCTGTGGAAAATTGTATGTGCCGTTGCTGACTCTTCTTTTTTACACCTAGTGCACCTGCGAGATGACAAGCTCTTTCCTTTGCAATAGTTAGTACTACCACATTTTGAGCATACAAAACCATCCTTCCATTTAATCTCTGACAATAGATTCAATGCCGACTCATTATCCGGAATAACCTCCTTGAATTTCTTAGCCGTTGCAGCTGCTGCTATATTTTTTAACTCACTTTTATTCATCTCAGATGTACTTCTTGCCATTAATAAAAATTGGAACAATTATTGACAAAGATAGTCAAAGTGATACTAATGTGATATAAAATAGTGTATCTTTGTCACGATTTTTTTGAAAATAAACTATAAATCATTACATATGAAGAAATTAAGTATAGTAGCAATTTTAGCTGTTGCTTTTAGTATTGTTAGTTGCAGCAATATTCAGGGAAACCAAACAGGTGATAAGCCAGAGATAGAAAATAAGTCAGATGATAAATCAGATGTAGTAAAGCCCGAATACCTTACCTATGAAACTTTTAAAGAAAAGGTATGGGATTTTGAGAAAAATCCACAAGAATGGGTTTATGAGGGTGATGTACCTTGTGTTATTGACTTTTATGCCGATTGGTGCAAACCATGTAAAATGGTAGCTCCAATTATGGATGATCTGGCTGTAAAGTATGAAGGAAAGGTTAAAATATATAAAATTGATACTGAAAAAGAACGAAAATTAGCTGGTGTTTTTGGTGTACGTAGTATACCCCTGGTGTTGTTTTCCCCAATGGAAGGCCGACCAAGTAAACAAGCAGGTGCTTTGCAAAAAGCTGATTATATAAATATTATCGAAGAGACATTATTAAATAAAAAACAATAACATAAATCATAATTAATAGCATGGAACATTTAACTAAACAGTCATTCCAGGAAAAAGTATTCAACTTTGAAGCAAATAAAGATTGGAAATTTGAAGGTGATCTGCCTTGTATCATAGATTTTTACGCCGACTGGTGCCAACCTTGTAAAATTGTTGCTCCAATTCTTGATGAATTATCAAAAGATTATGAAGGCAAAATAAATATCTATAAGGTGAATACGGAAGAGGAAACCGAACTAGCTGCTGCCTTTGGTATTCGCAGCATTCCTTCAATATTATTCTGCCCTGCTGATGGTCAACCTCAGATGGCTCAAGGAGCGCTTCCAAAAGAAACATTGATTCAAGCAATCAACGACGTATTATTAAAAGAAAAATAATCTTAGATATATCAACAAATGAACAGGCTTATATGTAGGCCTGTTTTTTTTTGCCTTATTTTTACCAAAAATTATCAGCAAATATGCAAATTAGTCACGGTATACTTGTTTCCACAGCTTATTTACCTCCCATAGAGTATATGGCTTTAGTTGCGAATTGTGACATAATAATACTTGAAAAAGAAGAATCATATCCTAAGCAAACCTACAGAAACAGATGTGTAATAATGACAGCTAATGGATTACTAAACCTTACTATTCCCGTAGTTAAACCTTATGGAAATAATACTAAAACCAAGGATATATTAATTCTGAATTCAAACCGCTGGTTTTTAAATCACTGGAGAGCAATTAGCTCTGCATATAGTGGATCTCCGTTTTTTTTATATTACAAAGATGACCTTGAGCCACTTTTTACTGGTAAATATATTAACCTCATAGAGTTTAATACAAAGTTATTGGAGGAAATATGCAAACTAGCGGGAATAGACTTTAGAGTAGAATACAGCAGTACATTTATAATGCCATCAGATACACCTCAACTAACTGATTATAGATTTTCGATTTCACCTAAAAACTCTTCACTCAGTAACCAATTTGATACTTATACACAGGTGTTTTCGAATAAGTATACCTTCAAATCAAATCTTAGTATATTAGACTTACTTTTTAATCTTGGCCCTGAAACAAAAGGATATTTGCACAATGTATGGTGTAACCTGAGCAAATAAACTCAAGATATTAATCTGGATATGCAATTCTTACATGATGGATATTTAGCAACTTCTTTTTAAGAACTTTTTTGGCAATATTGATTTCCTTCATGGTGATATTGGCATTCAAAAACTGACCGCTATCCATTAATGAAATAAAAATATTATCAACCAAATCGTTTATTTTTTGTTCATCTGGTTTATTTATACTTCTGGATGCAGCTTCTACCGAATCAGCCATCATAACAACTGCCGTTTCTTTGGTAAAAGGAGCTGGTCCATGATAAGTGAACTCACTTTGATCAACCTCCATACCAGGATTCATCTTTCGTTCAAGTCGATAAAAATACTCAACTCTTCGTGTTCCATGATGAGTGCGAATAAAGTCGATAATTTGCTCAGGCAGATTTGCTTTACGAGCCATCTCAATACCACCAAGTACATGTCCAATAATTATCTTCGCACTTTCTTCCGAAGATATTTCATCATGTGGATTATATCCAGCCACCTGATTCTCGACAAAAAACATTGGGTTTTTCATCTTTCCAATATCATGATACAAAGCTCCGGTTCGAGCCATTAGAGCATCGCCTCCTATTTCATACAATACTTCAGAAGCTAAATTTGCTACTTGTAGCGAATGTTGAAAAGTACCGGGTGCTTTTACACTTAAGTCACGTAATAAGGTATTATTAGTATTTGATAATTCAAGCAATGTTAGTTGGGTAATGATCCCAAAAGCTTTCTCGTATAAAAATATCATTGGAAAAGCCAGTAGCACAAGCAATGAACTTCCAGCAAAATATCCTATGTTTCGCCATGAAAAACTTTCTATAGACCCTTCCTGTATTAGCAGCATACTTACATAAACAACAGAATATGTAATAAATACCATTAATGTGGCACGAAATAAATCAGAACGCTTACTAAGTCTTTGCACTGAATAAACAGCTATAAGTCCTACAATAGCCTGTGTAAAGAAAAACTCAAAACTATTTTGCGCATAGAAACCCAATAACATTAAGGTTATTAGATAAACAAAAATAGCAATTCCGGCATCTAAAAAAGCAGCAATTACAATTGGCAATAAAGCAAAGGGTATTAGATATGTCCAATCTGGGAAAATTATAAAAACAAGATCACTAACAGAAATAAATATTACCTGACTAATTACTATTAATACGATGTACTTAAGTTGATCGTAAAACTGTTTTCGGTAAAACCTAATAAAGAGATACTGTACTAGAAATAATAATGTAACAAGAGAAATCATCCCTATTATTATAAAAGACTTGGAATCTGAAGTATCAAGTTCTTTCTCATAGTCGTATTTCAAAGAAATCAGTGTTTGATACTTATCAACAGTAACAAGCTCTCCTGTGGAGATGATTAATTCACCTTTTTGAACAAGTCCTCGTGTTATTGATATATTTTTTATTAATTCATCAAGCTCGGCATCACTTTTACTTTCGTCGTAAATAACATTTTGCACCAACGACTGGCTTATAACATTTTGCAGGAGTATGCTATCGGGCACATTGAGTTTCTCAATACTCTTGCGTGTATCTTCAATCGCCGTTCTAATATCAAAAAGTTGCCCCAGAGTTGTTTCAGCCACAACGTTGCCCTGAATTAATCTCAATTGAAAAAATTGATCCTTGCCTTCGATGGCTTTATTATATTGTATAATTCCGCGACTCTCAAACTTCTTATATAACTTCAGCAAGAATCTACTATACTTTGCCGAGTCTGATTGTAAACTATCTATTTTTTGTTCCAGCCAAGCAATGTTAAAATTTTCAATGAGTTTTACTTCCCCAGCTTCTGCCAACTCATCATCATACCTGAAATATGGAATAAATGACGATCGTATCTGACTCTTCTCTTCCTCTATCTGTTCATTTGTTTTTAGTATGGCAAAATCAAAAGGTGCAATCAAATCTTCATGACTCCATGGCTTTCCCACCTGAAACTCATATTTAAAAAAGCTCTCTTTCGGACTAACCCATATTACAACACCAATTGCTATAATAAAGATGAAAAACTTCAGTATCTCGTAATAATTATGTTGTATTTTTGAAAAAAGTCTGTTCATTTGAGTTTTTTTGACGAAGCAAAATTAATCAAAAGTAACAACAAACTAAATTTTTCTTCATATGACAAAGTATGGCATTTGCAAACTTTCATTGGTTCCCATACGGAAACACCCCACAGAACAAAGTGAAATGATCAATCAACTTTTGTTTGGTGATACAGTATTTATTGTGGATACTGACAACGAATGGTATCTGATAAAGACTTCTCATGATATGTATGAAGGTTGGATTGACAGAAAACAAGTTTGTATTATTTCGGAAACAGAATTTTTGAAACTTGGTAAGACCAATCATTTTTTGGCTGATATCTATACAGTTGTAGTCTCCGATAGCGATAGCATTAGTCTGTTATTAGGTAGCAGTCTGCCAAATTATAAAGATGGTTCAATTTCTATTTCAAACAATAAATATAATACTAGTTGTAATTTTATTGATAATTCTTTGGAATTTGATATCGAAAAGTTAATTGATATAGCAAAAAAATATATTGGTTCGCCCTATCTTTGGGGAGGCAGGTCTCCTTTTGGAATAGACTGTTCTGGTTTTGTTCAAATCGTTTTTGGTATGTTTGGTATAAAGCTAGATAGAGATTCATACAAACAAGCTGAAACTGGACATACCATAAGTTTTATTAATGAAATAAAAAAAGGAGATCTTGCATTTTTTGATAATGCCGAGGGTAAAATTACCCATGTAGGAATTTTACTCGATAATAACACAATTATACATTCTTCGGGAAAAGTAAGGATTGATAGTATTGATCATCAGGGTATCTATAACAAAGAAGAAAAAAAATATTCACACAAACTAAGAATAATAAAGAGGATTATTTAGCCAATTATTGAATCAATAAAGTCTTAGTTTTGAAGGTATCATTCCATTATTACTCAATCTTCTTTTAAAAATCTCATCTATAAATATTTGCCTTACACCTTTTTCAACACCAGAAGCCCAATGACCTACCATACCACCACCCCCTGCATTTCCAGTTGTTAGTACAGCAAACAAAATTTCACGAGTCGAAATATCAAAAAAAGTAACCCATTGCATCGAATATTCCTTATCCTTATTAAAATTAACCAAATTTATTACCATTCCAATTCCTTTGGTTTCGTTTAGTACGTATGAGTTAACGATCTTTTGGAGATCATCGAAGGAAATACAAAAGTTACCATATTCAACAAAGTTATTGAAGTCCCTTTTGTAGTAATTCTGGAAAATAGGAGTTCCCGATAACATATGTGGCTTAGCCATCCATTTCTTTAATTCATTGATCCCTACCTTATCGAGCAACTCATTATTCCAATCATTAAAGTAATTCTGAACCAACCTCATACTTTCACCTATTTTCTTCGGATTACTTAACCTTAAATATGTTAAATCGTAACCATAAAAAACAATATCCTGTCTAAAAAAAACTTCGTTACCTCGATCACCAAAAATCTTTGCACCTTTTGGTTTTTGAAATTGACAGTTAGATGTTCCTATGTCTTTGATATAAACAAACTCATCTGGCTTGTCATGTACATTTTTAAACAATTGTTTTTCTTTTTCAACCGAAGTACCCTTACTAAAAACATCCCTATCTCCCGATTGATACTTTATCATAAATATTTTTGACTTTTCCAGATGATAAGTTGGACCATCAATATTTGAAAACTTCTTATATTTAATATTGTTCTCATTAATCTCCAGAGCTTTAGCTTCAATTTCATCACCATTGTTCAGTATAACATAATCCTGACCACATAATTGAATCCCAATAATTACGATAAAAATTGTGAGTAGCGCTTTCATGTTTCATTGTATTATATGAAGTCAAAGATAGGAAAATATAAATTGGAATAATCAATTTGCAGTTTTCCAAAAGCACTAATAATTAGCATGACATTTATATTACTTATATTTTTTATATCGCTTAAATATCACCATTTGGCATGATTTATGATATGACATTTATCTTCATAATAGTTGAAAGATTAACTAACTTATAAATTATAACTAAAACGAAAAATTAAAATGGTACTATCAACAAATCTAAAGCATGTAGCCACTGCAAAAGAGCATGCCGAAATATTAGAAAGCAATAAGAATGTAATGATATGCTGTGGTCGTATGGGCCCGATGTGTCTTCCGGTTTACGATATTATGGAAGGTTTACAAGATGAATACAAAAATGTAGAGTTTCGCGACATGATGTTTGATAGCCCTGAGGCAGCAGTCATTAGAAATCACCCAGCTTGTAGAAGTTTCATGGGACTACCGTTTGTAGTATATTATAGAGATGGCGAACTAGTTGCTGCAACATCAAGTATCCAAAATCGTGAACAAATTACCGAAATACTAGATAGGGAGTTTGGTACAAAATAATGAGAGTATACATTAAATAAAGATTAATTATGGAAGTCAAGGAATATGATGTTATTGTTCTAGGAGGTGGTCCAGCTGGTCTTACTGCGGGAATCTACCTGGCTCGAGCAAAGGCCAAGGCTGTAGTTCTTGATTCTGGAACTATTGGAGGTCAAACCGTATTAACCTATGAAGTAGCTAATTATCCTGGAGTTGAAATGACCTCAGGTTATCAATTAAGTTCAACTATGCGCAATCAAGCCATATCATTTGGATGTGATATCATTTCAAATATTAGTATTTCTGAACTTGATTTGAACAATGAAAGAAAATCAGTAATCGTTAATGGTAATACATTGTATACTTCAAAGTCGGTTATATTAGCAACCGGTGGGCAATCAAGGAGACTAAATGTACCAGGTGAAGCTGAATTCAAAGGTAGAGGCATTTCATATTGTGCAACATGTGATGGAGATTTTTTTCAAGACAAAGAAATTGTAGTGGTAGGAGGAGGAAACTCTGCACTAGAAGAAGCGGATTCACTTACAAAATTTGCCAGCAAAGTAACTGTGCTACACGAATTTGATCATTTTCAGGCATTTGAACATGCCATCGAAAAGGCGAAATCAAATCCAAAAATTGAATTTATTATGAACTCTCATATTACAGGGTTTAATGGAGATGATAAACTAACGAAGATTACATATAAAGATCTGGTAACCGGTAAAACTTTTGAAAAAGCAGTTGATGGAGTTTTTATATTTATTGGCTACATGGCAAACACTGAGAAGCTTAAACAAACATCCGTTAAGCTCAATGACAGAGGCGAAGTTACTACAAACGAAAACCTTGAAACAAATATAAAGGGTGTTTATGCGGCTGGTGATAATCGGGCTGTGAAATACCGTCAAATAACAACTGCAGTAGCTGATGGAACAGTCGCTGCTCTAAATTCGTTGGAGTTTATAAATAGCTAAAATATTGCGGTTGCAAAACCATAAAACATACCGTTATTTATAATTACTATAAACTACATAAGGTGCTGAAATTTCAGCACCTTTTTTATTGTCATAATAAACTAATCAAATACATTTGCAGCAGACAAATTCTTCGGGGCAGGGTGTAATTCCCTACCGGCGGTAATAGTCCGCGACTCTCGTCTTTGGCGAGACTGAACTGGTGAAACTCCAGTACCGACAGTTAAAGTCTGGATGGTAGAAGAAATTAGTTTGTTGTAATGAAAAGGCTTAGCTGTAGTTGGTAATCGAAATAATGATTACAGACAAATTCATTGTAATACTTTTTTATGCCCCGAATATAAAATAGGGTTATTAATAATAAGTAATTACATGAAAACAAAAATTAGCTTACTCTCCTTGCTCTTCATTATTACCACGAGCGCAGTTGCCCAAACTACCATAATTGGTACAATCCTAAATCAGGAAACTTTAACGCCCATAAAGGATGTTAATATTAGGTTTTCGGATAATTCGTCAGGCACAAATTCTGACCTTTATGGTGAGTTTATGTTGAATTCAAATAACACAAAAGGATATTTAGTTTTTACTTCAATAGGCTTTAAAGAAAAAAGAATAGCAGTTAAAACAAAGGAAAGTACCTTAAATCTAGGAAATATATTATTGCAACCACAACCTTATTCCTTAGATGAAATATCAATAAATGCAGGACTTAGGAATGACGAAGAACTTCCCGTTAGTATTTCAAGTATAGACTCCCGAAGTATTGAAACAAAACTTGGTGACCGACCTCTCCCGTTAATTTTACAAAATACATCTGGTATATTTAGTGTGCGAGATGGAGGAGGAAGTGGCGACTCAAGATTAACTATTAGAGGGTTTCATCAGGAAAATGTAAGCCTGCTATTAAATGGGATACCAATAAATGGGGAAGAAAACGGTCTTGTCTATTGGAGTAATTGGCTGGGATTAATCAGCTCAGCAACAGAGATTCAAATACAAAAAGGTGCCGGACTTGCCAATGCATCTATTTATGCAATAGGTGGAAGTGTTAATATTATTACTCGAAATACACAAAAACAAAAAAGCGGCTCCATAAGCATTGAAACATCAAGCTATGGTAATATAAGCACAAACTTCACTTTAAATAGTGGTCAATTGAAAAATGGATGGAATGCCTCAATGATGCTTAGTTTAGGCACAGGACCTGGATATATTGATGCAACTTATGTAAAATCTATGTCGTATTTCTTTACAGCCTCTAAAACAATAAATAGCAAACATAGCTTAGTTATAACATTACTTGGAGCTCCACAAGAACATGGACAACGAACCTTAAAACTATCTAACAATGAGGTCAATATCAAGGGACTTAGATATAACAAGGACTGGGGTTCACTAAACGGTAAATCTAAAAATGCATCAGTAAACTTTTATCACAAACCATTTCTAACTATTAACGAGGAGTTTAAAATAGATAATCGCAACACATTATCTACTTCAATATATTTTTCTACTGGTTATGGAGGAGGTAGATGGTCGGAGAGTTTCAACTATGCTCCATCAATTTTTTCATATCGAAACCATTCGGGACAAATCGACTGGAACAGTATCTATGAAAACAATGCCACAAATGAACAAACCTATAAACTTGACAATGGGGAAACTGTATCAGGATATTCAATTAATGCACAAACAAATTTTTTGGCAAGTCATATTCAAACAGGAATAATGTCGAACTATGAACATAAGATTAATAATAACCTCAACCTTCTATCTGGTATAC
Organism: Bacteroidota bacterium; assembly: GCA_016845105.1. Classification (GTDB taxonomy): domain Bacteria; phylum Bacteroidota; class Bacteroidia; order Bacteroidales; family F082. The sequence goes on from JAERTF010000170.1 coordinate 18,953, forward strand.
ATTATAGATATTTCAACTCGTTTGTACGAGAGGAAATATATGATCTAATGGGTGGTAATTTTTTCATAGAAGATTACTCGTGGTCGTTGGCAGGTGTTGCTGGCAGAAATCAAATAAAAACCATAGGTGATATTATTAAGGTTGATAATAATTCAATAATAAATTTTGCGAGTTTATGGGCACAATTGGTCTACAATAATAACCGGGTAAATTCATATATATCAGCATCCACAAACAACAATTGGTATAAACGCATTGATCGATTCAATTATATTAATAACTCTGATAGTGAAATTGTTTATAAGCCTGGTTTTGATTTACGAGCAGGTTTTCTTTATAACCTTGATCTACATCAAAATGTATATATAAATGGCTCATACATTTCAAGAGCGCCATATTTCAAATACGTATTTGGTAATTACACCAATGTTGTTGTTAAAGATTTGAAAAATGAAACTGTAAAATCAATCGAGATAGGATATAGATTAGATATTAACAGTATAAAACTAAATATAAGTGCCTATCTAACTGAACGTAACAATGTATCAATGCTATCCAATGAATATGTTCAATTGGAAAATAACGATCAAACTAGAGCAATGATCAATGGATTAAACTCAACTAATAGTGGAGTTGAACTAGATATGAAAATTGATATTTGTAAAAACCTAAAAATAGGTTCTTGGGCTTCAATTGGTAATTTCGTATGGCAAAATAATGTAAATGCTAGTTTATTTAATGATAATAATGTTGTAGTAGACACAGTAAATGTTTTTGCAAAAGGATTATATATTGGAGGAACTGCACAAAATCAAGCAGGTTTATATGCTGACCTAGCGATTCTAAAAACGATTTATCTAACTACTGAATTCCAATACTTCGACAAACTATATGCCGATTTCAACCCTACAAACCGAAATAACCCCAATGAAATATCGCAACCGTTTCAACTTCCTTCTTATGGAATTGTTAATGCCTACATAAGCTTTCCATTTAAACTCGATGATTTTTATGGTAGGCTACAAATAAATGCATATAACATAATCGATAAAAAGCATATCGTACTAGGTGAAGATGGTGTGGATCATGATTTGGAAACATTTAGAGGGTTTTGGTCATTTGGTCGTAATCTTTCATTTAGCTTAAAATTCAGTTTTTAATATATCTAAATATCCTTTTAAACCATATTAATAATGGTTGCATCATCACGTTTAAAAACTTATAAACACATAACAAATAATAAGATACTGAAATAGTTAAAGTTACAGGCCTGTATTAAATAGGAAGCGTTAATATGTTAACAATTGTTAATAATTATTAATGTTAAATTAATACAGTTGGCTGTGTTATTACATATTTTTACTTCAAAATCATTAATTAAATAATAATTTGATAAATCAAAAATTTTAAAGCTTATGAAAAGAAGAAATTTACTCTTAACAATGATGGTAATGGTACTGTTTACTGCTGCCTCATTTGCACAAGGGGTTGTTCGTGGTGTTGTACAAGATGTAAATACTGATGAAACCCTAATTGGTGCTACCGTAGTTATCGAAGGCACAACCATTGGTGTTACAACTAATCTTGATGGAAGCTTCTTACTTATAGTACCTAGCGGTGAACACAAACTTGCGGTACGTTTTGTTGGTTACGAAACCAAAGTTATGGACATTGAAGTTAAAGATGGTTCAACATACAACCTTGGAACTGTACTTGTAAAATCAAGTGCAATTGGTCTTGATGAAGTTAATGTGCTAGCTTCTGTTGCCGTTAACAGAAAAACACCTGTTGCCGTATCAACAATTGATGCAAAAACAATTGAAGATAATTTGGGTAGTCAGGAATTTCCAGAAATAATGAAAACAACCCCTAACGTGTATGTTACTAAACAAGGTGGTGGTTTTGGAGATGCACGTATTAATGTTCGTGGATTTGATCAAAGAAACGTAGCTGTTATGATCAACGGTATACCAGTTAATGACATGGAAAATGGTTGGGTATATTGGTCAAACTGGGCTGGTTTAGGTGATGCTACCAGAACTATACAGATTCAGCGTGGTCTTGGTGCCTCAAAATTAGCTATCAATTCAGTTGGTGGTACAATTAATATTATTACAAAAACAACCGACATGAATAAAGGTGGTTCCATTAAAATGGAAGCAACAGACTTCGGTCGTTTTAAATCCATGATTTCTTTATCAACTGGAAAACTAAAAACAGGAACTGCGGTAACATTTGTTGGATCCAGAACTTTTGGAACAGGTTATATTGATGCTACATGGGTTGATGCATGGTCTTATTTCCTATCAGTAAGTCAGGATATTGGAAAAGATCATCAATTAGTTTTTACAGCTATTGGTGCTCCTCAGCAACATGGTCAACGTGATGGTTTTTATATGCTTGACTCAGCAAAATATGAAAGATATGGAACTAAGTATACTCAAAACTGGGGATATCGTGGTGGTGAAGTACTTAACGAACGTGTTAACTATTATCACAAACCACAAATGGCACTTAACTGGTATTGGACAATTAGCGAGAAAGCATTTTTAGCAACCTCAGCTTACCTTTCATTTGGTAATGGTGGTGGATCAGGTCCTTTGGGAGTTGGAAAATACTTACAGGGTAATAATTATAGTGGATACTACAAGTATGAGCCACCTCAAACAGCAAGTGGTCAGTATAACTGGGACGAAATGGCCGACATAAACGCCAATGAAGATATGTATTATATCAACGATGGTGATAGCACACTATACGCTGCTGGCGAATCAAAACATATTATTCGTAATAGTGTAAACAATCATAACTGGATGGGAATATTATCAACTCTTACATACAACTTTACTGATGAGTTAGTACTTACTGCAGGAATTGATGGACGTTACTACAAAGGTGAGCATTACCGCGAAGTTCGTGATTTAATTGGTGGTGATTATTGGTCAGATAGAGCATTCGGTCAAACAAAAGTAGGTGACAAAATTGCATACTGGAATGATGGTATAGTTACTTATGGTGGTTTATTTGCTCAGTTGGAGTATTCAAAAGGTAACTTCGATGCATTTGTTGCTGGAACAGCCTCAAATACATGGACTTCACGTATTGACTATTATAACTACACTCCAGGAACTGGTGAAAAAAGCGAAACCCTCTCTAACATGGGATATAATGCCAAAATTGGGGCCAATTATAATCTAAATGAAAATAATAACATTTTCGTAAATGGTGGATACTACTCAAGAGTACCTTTCTTCCGTTTTATGTTCCTTAACTATGTTAACGATGTAAATCCTGATCTTCAGAATGAGAAAATTCTTGCTGCTGAACTAGGCTATGGTTTTACATCAAAGAGATTCAGTGCACAGTTTAACGCATATTATTCAGTATGGGATGACATATCAGTATTAACAAGTTTCCAAGCTGATAATGGAGATCAAGTAAATGCATTTATGTCAGACCTTAAAGAAGTACACACTGGTATTGAGCTTAACGCCAATTACACAGCTACACGTTGGTTAGGAATTGGTGGTTTATTAGCCATTGGCGACTGGAAATATGCAAATGATGCAGAAGCAACTCTTTATGACGATGCTACTCAAACTGAGGTAGGAAAAGGAACCATTTATACTAAAGACTTGAAAGTGCCAAATCAACCACAAACAATGGGTGGGCTATTCTTAAATGTTCAGGCAACTAAAAGTATTGACTTTGGTTTAAATTACCTTTACTATGCAAATATATATGCAGACTACACTCCTGAGAGTCGTAAAGTAGAAGCTGATAGAGAACAATCTTGGAAACTTCCAAATTACGGATCAACTGATTTCCGTTTTGGATGGAGATTCCAAATAGCTGGATTAGATTCATATTTCAATATGAATATTTATAACTTATTCGATGTTGAAGCTTTAGTTGAAGCTGAAGATAAGCAAGTTAAAATTGAAAATGCTGCTGGTGATGTTATAGGTTATGAGCATACATTTAAAAAAGGATTCTGGAATTGGGGACGTAACTTTAACTTCTCACTAAAAGTTAATTTCTAATCCATATCATATAGAACTAAAAAGCCTTTCAACTATGTTGGAGGGCTTTTTTTTTTACCTTTATCTCAAAATTTCTATGAATGAATATAATGGATAAAAAAGGTCTTATTGTCTATCTTTTTATTTTCATTGTGTCCCTTAATGGATGCAAGGATATGGCTGATAATGAAAAGCAACGGCCTTATTTAGTAATGCTATCATTGGATGGGTTTAGGTGGGATTATACACATAATACTAACACACCTACTCTTGATTCGATGGCCAATGTAGGTGTAATTGCTGAAGGTATTATTCCTTCGTTCCCTTCAAAAACATTCCCCAATCACTACACTATGGCCACGGGATTATATCCTGATAATCACGGAATTGTACTGAATAGATTTTATGCCGAAGATTTAGATAAAGAATACAACAAAAAGGATAAGTCTTCCATTCGAGATAGTAGTTTTTATGGCGGTGAACCAATTTGGACAACTGCAGAATTACAAGGGACAAAAACTGCTGCTTTATTTTGGGTTGGTTCTGAAACAAAATTGCATGGTGTAATATCCTCTTACTGGGAAAAGTATAACGAAAGTTTACCATTTGATGCAAGAATAGATTCAATATATAACTGGCTTTCATTACCCAAAGAAAAACGACCACAACTAATTATGTGGTATTATCATGAACCTGATGAAGTTGGACATAATTATGGACCCAATAGTAAGGAATTACAGCTAGAAATTGAAAATTTAGATCGAAATCTAGGTAAATTCTTCGCTCGAATGCGTCAGCTACCATTTTTCGATAAGATAAATTTTATTGTAACCTCCGATCATGGCATGGGAGAGTTAACTCCGGAAAAAAGGATTGTACTTGATGAAATAATCGACACATCTGATCTGGTTTACTTTGATGGTTGGAATCCAGTATGGAATTTAAAAGTTAAAGAAGGGAGACTAGAAAAAGTTTATAAAGAACTTAAAGAAGAAGAGAACCTGCAAGTATGGTATCATGATAGTATACCAAAACGCTTACATTATGGTAATAATCCACGAACACTTGACATAACTGTTGCTGCTAAACCATATTATAGTATTTATTGGTCATGGAGAATAAGTGAAAGTAAAGGTACTCACGGATATGATAATAATTTCAAAGATATGCATGGGATATTTTATGGGGTTGGGCCTGCTTTTAAACGTAATTATAAGGCTCCCGCTTTTGAAAACATAAATTTATATCCACTGGCAGCAGAAATTATGAATCTTGAACCTGCAAAAACAGATGGAAAAATAGAAAATGTCAACAATATGCTTTCAGAAAATAAATAACTTAAATATGAAAAAGATCTTAGTTAGTATTATTGCTATACTTTTAATTGGTAAAGTTTTTTCACAAAATAACTTATTACAATCAGGACCAATGGTAGGATACAGCGAAATGCTGGAAGTTGCAGTATGGATGCAAACAAATGATGCCGCTATTGTAAAGATGGAATATTGGCCCATTGGTGATAGTGTAAAGACATTTACTGATGCTGTTGCCACCAATAAGAATAATGCATTTACGGCTAAACTGATTGCCAGCAAAGTTGAACCCGGGGAAATTTACGAATATAATATCGTTATAAATGACGAAGTTATTGATCTTCCATATACCACATCCTTTCAAACTCAGCCACTATGGAAGTGGCGTACCGACCCTCCGAATTTTAGTTTTGTAATGGGCAGTGGCACATATATTAATGAACAGAGATATGACCGACCTGGAAAAGGGTATGGTGATGGATACCAGATATTTAATAGTATGGTAAATAAAGATCCAGATTTTATGATATGGTTGGGTGATAATATTTATCTAAGAGAACCAGATTGGAATAGCAAGACAGGGATTTTCCACCGCTATACACATACGCGTTCATTACCTGAAATGCAAAAATTTCTGGCTTCAACACATAATTATGCAATACTTGACGACCATGATTTTGGGCCCAACGACAGTGATCGTGGATTTTGGAATAAAAATCAAACACTCGAAGCATTTGAATTATTTTGGGCTAATCCATCTGTTGGAGTTGGGAATATTAAGGGTGCTATTACATCATTTCAATGGGGTGATGCGGATTTCTTTTTATTGGATAACCGAAGCTATAGATCACCAAATCGTCGTAAAACTGGCGACAGAACGCAATTGGGAGAAGATCAGATGCAGTGGCTTTTCGATAACCTAGCTTCCAGTTATGGAACCTTTAAATTTGTTGTTCTCGGTGGTCAATTTTTATCAACATCACCCACATACGAATCTTACTCCAATTATGGTTTTGAAAAGGAAAGACAACGGATAATTGATTTCATTTATGACGAAAACATTCAAAATGTTGTATTCTTAACAGGAGATGTGCACTTTTCTGAAATATCAGTATTACAACAAGAAGGTAGACCTACCATTTGGGATATAACAAGCTCACCCCTCAACTCTGGAGTTAATAATTACGCACTTGACAAGGATAATAAACTTCGGATTCCAGAATCAGTAATAATGCAACGCAACTTTACAGAAATAAAACTTTCAGGAACCATTGAAGATAGATTAATGGATATCAATTATTACGATAGTGACGGAAATAAAATATGGAGTTATCAAATTGCACGTGAAAAACCCCCTTTGAAAAAGTAGGTGTTGTCACTATATTTTAGATAAACGATTTAAAAGTAAGTGATCAGCGATTACAAGAGTTGCCATTGCTTCAACTATAGGAACTGCTCTGGGAACAACACAAACATCATGGCGTCCTTTTCCTTTTAAGATAACTTGATTACCATCCTTATCAACTGTTTTTTGATCCATCATTAATGTTGAAACTGGTTTAAAAGCCGACTTGAAATATATATCATTACCATTTGAAATACCTCCTTGAATACCTCCCGAATTATTGGTTTGTGTTCCAAGTATTCCATCCTTCATTATGAATAAATCATTATGTTCCGAACCTAACATCTTACTAGCTTCGAAACCCGAACCGATCTCAAAACCTTTAACAGCATTGATACTCATGATTGCATGCGATAAAGCAGCATTTAACTTATTAAAAACAGGTTCACCCAATCCAGTCGGAACACCCTTAATAACACATGTTATCTCACCTCCCAAAGTGTCACCCTTATTTTTTGTTTGATTAATAAGCTCAATCATCTTTTCTGACATTGTTTTATCCGGACATCTGACAATTGAATCTTCTGTGCCACTTAAAACTAAGTCTATATAAGGAATATCCAACGACACTGTACCAATACTATTGACGTAGGCCGAAACGGAAATATTATTCTTAGTTAATAATTGTTTCGCAAAAGCTCCTCCAATTACCCTTGCTACAGTTTCACGAGCAGATGATCTTCCACCTCCTGCTATATCTCTGACTCCATATTTTTCTTCGTATGTAAAGTCTGCATGAGATGGCCTATAAGCTGTTGCTAAATGAAAATAGTCAATGGATTTATGATCAATGTTTTTAACCAAAAATGCTATGGGTGTCCCAAGTGTTTTCCCATCCAATAACCCAGATAAAATATCAACTTCATCGGTTTCGTTTCTACTTGTAACTACTGTTGATTGTCCTGGTTTTCTTCTGTTCAATTCCCTTTGTATTAACCCCAAATCAATTTCCAACCCGGCTGGCATACCGTCAAGAATACCTCCAATTGCTTCACCATGTGATTCACCAAATGTTGAAAGTGTTAAAATTTTACCAAAAATATTACCTGCCATTAGTTAAAAATTATATTCTGTTTAATACTTTTGTAAAAATAATTAAATATAATAAAGTCCAAAATGAATAATAGCCACACAAAATCCCTCATAGCAACTATTACAATCCTCATACTAAGCATTATTTATGGCTGTTTCCCAGCAGAGAAAGGTATACCAAACTATACCATATCTGATGAATTTAGTAGCTATTGTTGGTTTGATACCACAAGTATATGGGTTTACCAAAATGACAGCACACTTTCATTGGATTCGATTATAATAGATGATGTGACCAATAAACAGAGGCAAAATATTATCAACAGCAATTATTTTTATCAAGCAGTCGAAATGTTTCCAGCAACAAATTTTCTCTCAATATTAAAATATGAATTAACTGCAGGAGACTTCTCTCCAGCAGAGGGAGAAATGAATTCACTACTAAGAATATATTTTGAAGATGGAACATATCAAATAGTTTTTAGCCCAGAATATCCCATTGGAGAAGAAGTTATCCTTGGAGATTTGATCGGAAATTACACGAATGTTGAAATAATTCCCAGTTTCAACCTACATGATAACACATATAATAATGTGTACCATACAAGAGTTGTGATTTCAGCTGGTTCTAATATTGAATTTGACTACTGGATTGCTCCTAATTATGGAATAATTAAATATGTAGCAAATGTTAATGGGACAATTACCTCCCTTAGTTTAAAGTCTTCTAATTTGTATCAAGAACCAAAATAATAGATTGCTACTTCTATTATAGCAATCTATTATCATGTTCTATCTATTAATCAAGCATTTTTAACCTAGCCTTTAGTGCTTCTATTTCACTTTTGGCCTTATTAATCTTTTGCTCAAACTCTTCTTTCAATTTATTTGACTGTTTGGAATTAGAAAAGAACCCAATGTTGTTTTCCCAAATATCCAGATCTTCTTTTATCTTTCTGATTTTACCAGAAATAAAGCCCCTTTCTTTTGATAATCTTGCATTTGCATCAGGTCCAGATTTTAGAATATCAAGCTTATCTTTAAAATCATTGTTTGAAAGTTCAGATTTATTTACGTCCATTTTACCAATTAACTCATCCAAAGCAGACCTATACTCATTCTGGACTTTTTCTTTCTCTTTAAACGGAACATAACCAATTTCCATCCATTGTTTTTGAAAATCCTTGAGTGCCTTTAAATTTCCAGCTTTATCCTTTTGAATTTCATATTCGGAAATGGATTTAATAATCTCTTTCTTTTTATTAAGGTTGCTGTCTTCAACATCGTGTAGGTTTTTGAAATGCTCAGCTTTTCTATTAAAGAACTCATCACATAAAGATCTAAACCTTTTCCATATTTTATCTGAATACTTACGAGGTACCGGACCAATACTCTTCCATTCTTTCTGAAACTTAATTAATTCCCGCGTTGTTTTTCCCCAATCGCTACTATCTTTAATTGCCTCAGCTTTTGTACATAGCTCCAACTTAAGATTGTAATTATTTACCTGTTGTTCCTTAAGTTCATTTAAATATTCCCTTTTTGCACCAAAAAAAGTATCCAGATAACCTTTAAAGGTAGCCCAAACCTCATCATTCTTGCTTTTGGGTGCTCTACCTATAGTTTTCCATAGCTTAAGCAGCTCATTAACTTTATCTGTTGTAGCTTGCCAACCTTTAAGTGTATCTATGGGTTTTGAGACAATCTCTTTGGCACTCTCACACAATGCAACTTTAGCCTCGTAGTTTGCCTGTTGTTCGTCTTGTAGTTCTTTATAATAATCCTTACGTCGAACATTTATTTTATCCGTAATTCCTTTAAACCTCTCCCAAATATCTTCTTTTACATCAGTTGGTACCGGGCCTATTTCACGCCATTTATCATGGTAATGTTGTAACATTTTAAACGACTTAAGAATAGATTTCTCGACCAGAAGTTCCTCTGCTTTTTCACATAGTTTTACTTTTGCTTCAAGGTTCTTTTTAAGATCAAGATCACGTAGTTCACGATTGATTCTAACTTTATCAAAAAACTTCTCTACCAAAAAATGATAACTTTGCCAAAGGTTTCTTAGTTCAGATGCAGGAACCATTCCTATCTGCTTCCACTCCTCTTGTAATCTTTTAAATTCGTCATAGGTTTTCTTAAGTGTTTCTTCTGAGCCAACTAATTCTTTTAGTTCATCAAGTAGCTTGTGCTTAAGAATTAGGTTCTCTTGTTTTCTTTTTTCCAAACCTTGAGCATACCTTGTCTTGTTTTGACGATATACCCCTATTGCTGCATTATACCTTATCTCGAGTGGATCAGCAGTATGTTGAAAATCCTCCTCTTTACCACCATCGGTAATAAAATTCTGCAATTCAGATTCAATATCTTCCTTATTTCTTTGATAAAATGCAGAATTTATTTTCCCTACTTGAGGTTTAATTAATGAAATATCCTCTTCCTTAACAACTTCTTCAAGAATATCAATCAGCTCCTGTTTATTCAGGGTATCATAATCAATATCCTCATAAAGTACGCCATGATTATCTTCCAACTTTGGATGTATCATTTCAATGATAGCAAGTCTTTCGCTTTCACTTATTTGCTTTTGGTCATCCTTCTCAACATCTTCATTATCGCCTTGATCTATTATCCCTTTATCTGAAGACTTTTTTGTCCTTGATTCTTCGGAGGTACTAACAGACTTAACCTTTTCTGTTTCTTGATCATCTTCACCAGAAGATTTTCCTTGCAACATAGTTACAATATCAATCTTTTCTGATTTAGATATTTGTATAGTATGTGAATCAGGTTTCAATTCTATACTTTCTTTATTATCAACCTTTTTTTCGATTGGTAAAGATTTCTCGTCCTGAGTTTCTGATTTGTTTTCCAATTCAGGATTTTGATTTGGGGTTTCTTTGGTATCCATTTTTTAAAACTTTGTTACATCCGATAAGCTATTTTAGCTACGGTTCATAGATTTTCAATTAAAATATTATGGGCGTGCCCGTAAAGCGGACAAATTTAGTAATAAAACAATATCATTTTCAAGTTTTTGATAAAATCATTGGTCTTTAAACATTAACTAAACTATATATGAATCAATAAGATATTGGTTCTATTTTATAATCAAAACATATATCTACACTAACTAGTTTAATTACAATAAACTTAGGCAAACAACCTAGTTGGGCAAATGAAATATAGATCGAAGTTTTGGTAAATAATTTAAGGTAAATAGTGTATATACCAGAACAGTATCATTTATAAATATATTATCTATTTAATCTAGATTTATTGAATATTAAATATCCCAGATTAATCAAAAATCCTATTTTAGATCCTGGTTTATCAATGTAATTAACCGAGGCACTTATAACACCTATTGGAGGTCTATAAATAATTCTAGCCGAGCCAACAAAATAATTGTAACTAAATGGCTCACTATAATACGCTATATTTGAGCCTACTCTCTTCAGCACCTTCTGGTAAGGTAAATAATAATATCCATCAGCTCTAAAATTAAACCTTTTGAAAAAATTATAATCAATAGCAACACCAAATCCACCATAATTATTTGATCGATAGTTTTCAAGAAATAATGTTTTCATTACAGGAAGAGGCTCATAAGGAGTCGCCATAAGCAAACTAGAAACATAGTTATCCAAAACTGGCTTGTTTGAGATGCCAACTTCACTCCTCAGTCCAACCGATAGTTTTGATGCTATCTCGAAGTATTTCTGCAATCTAAATGTTACCTTATAATAACCTAGATTTGATTTGATCTCTGAAGGTGTTGATTTACCTGATCCTTGTGTATATTTTTCATTTCCAGAAAAATAGCTAAGCCCCCCGTACATATGATATCCCTTGGTAGGATATTGTTTTCGGTTTAAAGTACTTGATTCGTACTCTAAAAAGGGAGTTAGGAAATAAAAATTAGAGACATCAGCAGTATCAGTTCTGGTAAAGTAATTATCTTGATAATATTGAAAATATGCATTAATATTGCTTACTCCCAATGAAATTCCACCTGAATTAGCAATGGGAATACCAAATGAAAATTCCAAATAGTTTTCATCATTAATAATATAAGCAGGAAAATTATCTTCGAAAAAATATCGAGCATTGCTAAAGTAATTCTTTCGAGACACCAAAAAATTCAATTTTAGAGAAATTGGGATTTTATTGGGAAATTCTATTTTTGCCATGGTGGAAAAACTGTTGTAGAATGTTCCAAAGTATGCACCTATGCTAAAATTTTTAGCTGATTTACCAAAGTATCCATATCTTAAATTTATATATCCTTCGTTAACACCAGAAGATGAAATATATCCACCTATTTTTAAATTAAATGGCTCAGCCTTTGTTATTATCAGATTCATATTATATATACCAGCAATACTATCGTAACTTTGCTCAGGATATAGGTTGATTATATTCTCATTTAAAGCCAAGAAATTATAAAATGTATGAAATTGTCTATGGCTATTAAATCGTTCTTGATTACCTATTAGTTTTAAAAAATATTGCTTTTGTCTTTCATTTAGGCCGGTAATTCTGATATCTCCAAGTTTCTTATTTGGTATTTCTTTTCGAAATAATTTTCTTCTTTCATCATAAGAAAAATCATTTTGTTTTTCAGTAAATCTATTCTTAATTAGATGAACCATCCTTTGTGTTGATACATATCCACTATCAATATAACTCTTTACATTAGTAAATTGAAAAATTGACTCATTTCCTGTTCTGCTTTCGATAACAACGCCAATTGTTGAATCTATCTTGTAATCTGCTTTTGTCATTAACATGCTCTGCATCAGTGAAACTGCATTATCAGGGTTTGGCGAAGAATAATTATCAACAGCCTTACTACCAATTATAAAATCAGGACTAAAGTCAGAAATTGCAACATCAACAGGAAAATTATTATACATACCACCATCAAAAAACAAAACACTATCTATTTCGATTGGCCTAACAAAAAAAGGAAATGTTATTGACGCCCTTACAGCTTTAGCTAGATTTCCGTGCTTAAAAACAACTATCCTACTTGAATCAATATCCGCAGCAACACATCGAAATGGGATCATAAGATTATTAAAGTCATTTTCTGATGCAGCAGATGCACCTGAAAAAAATTCCATCAGCCCATAATCAATTTCCTTAAAATCATAAACATTTATGGGTATTTGAATATTAAAACCCTTATCAATATTAAAAGGAAAGCTCACCATAGAAGCATCAGATTCATTAACTTGGTAAAAACATGAGTTTCCTACATTATTCTCCTTCTTAAACCTTAAGAAATCAGGATCAGATATTAAAGCCTCTATCTCATCTGGTGAATAACCAGATGAATACATGGCACCGATTAATGCCCCCATTGAATTTCCTACAATATAATCAATTGGGATATTATTTTCTTCAAGTGCTTTTAGTACTCCAATATGTGAGTAGGCTTTAGCTCCACCACCACTTAAAACTAGAGCTACACTTTGAGAGTATGTCCAAACTGGAATAACAAAAAGCAGAATAATAATAGACAATTTTTTATGCATCCTTATGTGTTAACTATTCTCAAATATTTGGGCAATTTTGTAACGAATTTAAAAAAATTAAAGCAAAAAAAAACCTGTTAAGTAAATAACAGGTTTTTAATTTGTTTATTGCTACTATTATGCAAATGATAATGCATTATCAAGATCTGCAATTATATCTTCAATATTTTCAATTCCAATAGATAACCTAACTAAACCATCTGTAATACCTGCTTTTTCTCTTGCCTCTTTTGATAATTTAGAATGTGTCATAGAAGCCGGGTGCTGTATAAGAGTCTCTATTCCTCCTAATGATACAGCTAAAAGTGCAAGATTAACATTATTCATAACTTCTTTACCTGCATCAATACCCCCTTTAACTCCGAAGGATATCATGGCGCCTGGTCCATCCATCTGAGCTAAACCCAGCTCATATTGTGGATGTGATTTTAAACCTGGATATAGTATCCAATCAACTTTTGGGTGTGTTTCTAAAAATTCGGCCACTGCAATGGCGTTTTCCTGTGCTTTATCAATTCGAATTGATAGTGTTTTTAGTCCTCTACGTACCAACCATGCTTGATGCGGATCCATGTTAAATCCAACATTCATCATTATATATTTAAGCTCCTTATAAAGCTTCTCATCTTTGGCAACAATAATTCCTCCAACAATATCGGCATGCCCGTTAATAAACTTTGTCATTGAATGAAGTACAATATCTACTCCAAACTCAATAGGTCTCTGTAGGTAAGGACTACAAAATGTATTGTCAACACAAACTATTATATTATGCTTATGAGCTAGTTCTGTTGCTGCTTTAATATCGGTAATACCAATCGTGGGATTCGCAGGAGTTTCAAGATAAAGCAATTTTGTATTTGGTTTTATTGCCTTTTCTATGTTTTGTATATCAGTACAATCAACAAAATCATATTCAACACCATATTTTGGATAAAGGTTTTCCATAATTCCTCGGGATGGACCATATAGAGCATTGTGTCCGATCATGTGATCTCCGCTAGCCAAAAGTGTTAAATAAACAATATTTACTGCAGCCATACCTGACGAAGCTGCTATTCCCCCAAAACCATTTTCCAATTCTGCTACGGCAACTTCTAACTCCTCGATATTTGGATTTCCAAGTCTAGTATAGATATAACCTTTTTCTTCTCCCGAAAAACAACGGGCACCATGATCAGCATCCTTAAAACTAAATGTAGATGTTTGATAGATTGGTGTAACTGCACTCCCTTTTTCATCTTTAATACCACCGGAGTGAACAAGCTTGGATGTAAATCCTGATTTTTTTGTATCCATTTCGTTATCTAAAATTACTATGTTTATTTATTAAAATTATTTAGGAAATATCAATGTTAAACAGATTATTGAAAAATTGGTATTTCAGATAATTATTGTCAATCTTTTCAATTAGGAACCGGCAAATATAGTTTAATTCAGCCAATTTGATAAACTTACTATTTGCATTGATTCACAATGATTACATCTTAATGATGACAATAATTTTGCCCGTACTCAAGCTCATCTTCCATGAAGTTTTTAATAAGTATATCTGCTGTATTTTCTTTTACTCCAGCATATACATTTATTCCAGCTTCGTTTAAAATATTTATGGCTTTGGGACCGATTCCACCAACTAATAAATCAGTAGTATTTTCAGCAATCAACCATCTTGGAATTGTTCCTTCGGCGTGAGGTGGAGGTTCTTTTGATGTACTCTTTACAATACCTGAATCATCGATATCCACAAAAACAAATTCTCTACTATGCCCAAAATGGTGCGATAGGGTCCCCTTTTCGACGGGGAATGCTAATTTTTTCATAATCCTACTTCCTTTTTTTTAAAATAACTTTATGATGCTCTGAGTTTTCACGTATCATTCTAATGTCACAATCAGGACAAAGCTTTGTACTGCATGGTGTTCCTCTTAAATGTGGAATTCTTAAATCACATTTAGGACAAATGCAATTACCCTCCGTGTCAATTGATTTGTTTTTAACAGAGTTATTTCCAAAACCCCTAATGGGCCAATTTCCAGATTCCTGAATTGATGACACATTTGAATTTTTGCAAACAGGACATGATTTTTCCTGGTTTGGTATTTTACTCTGTTTTCGGTAAACCGTGTTACAGTGATTACAATAGTACCATTGATCTTCAAATATTACATCACCACCTTCAATGGAAATAACCTTATTTTCTACAAAAGCTTGGGCCACTTTTTTTCGAGCCGAATCATAAATTCGAGTTAAAGTTGGTCTTGAAACATTCATTTTCTGTGAAGCTTCAAACTGTGTTAAATCAAGATAGTCCAATAGCCGAATCGATTCATACTCCTCAAATAATAAAATAATTCTTTTTGCAGGATCGAAGTCACCATTTTTTGGAATAAAACCTGTAACCGGTGGTGGCTCATTTAGTTGCCTGCTAATTTTTGGACGTGGAGACATTAAAAATCAATTATTAGCCTGCAAAAGTAATGAACAAATGTTCACTACACAAGTTTTCAAGTGAAATATTGAAAATTTATGCACTATCATATTAATAAAAATAACAATCAGGCAGCTGCCCAATTATTATAAGAATAATCCAATTCTGGGAATTACCTAGCTCATGGCTGATGATATCTGATCATATTAAAATGGCCAAAAATTGTTATCATTCCAGATTTGCTCTTTTAAATCTTCATTTAGATCATGTAATAATTGGTGATGAGTTTTTTCCCAATCCGCTAGCATTTGATACATTTCTTTTTCATTTGGATCAGTTGCAGATTCGGCTCTATTTGAATAAACTTCAATAGCACGATTTTCAAAATCAATTGCAGCAGATATCGCAGAAGCCTCAAAACCAGCGGCTGAAATCTCGTTTTTTACCTTTTCGGTAAGAATTTCAACGGCAGCATCATCTTCCTCAGGATGTTCTTCAATTTTTAGAAACTCATTATTATTCGCATAACTCTTAAATTGTTTTACTAAAAACTCGATATGTGCATCCTCTTCTTCTGCCATCATTTCAAAAATCTTTTGAGCTGACTTACTCTCGCTTTGACGAGCTGCTTGTGTGTAGAATGCTTTACCCCTACGTTCCAACAATATTGCTGTTTTTAGCACATCAATTGCCATATTATTTTCTTCCATTGCTAATGTATTAATTTCGTACAAATTTATTATTTTTAGTAAAACTATTGCTCCTAATTGATACTTTTTAATCAATCTAATATGATAATATGCAAGATCAATTATGTACATTTGTTTCAAAACATATATAGATGGCTTTAGATCATATAAAGAACATTAGATCATTACTCATAAAAAGTGGATTTCAAGATCAGGCAAATATTATTCCTCTGCCGTCCTCGGGCTCTAATAGAATATATTACAGGGTAATATTTGCTACTAATGAGGCAAACAATTCCATTATTGCGTCTTTCAACAATGATATTTGTGAAAACATTGCGTATAATTCCTTTACGATTCATTTTAAATCAATGGGTTTAAGTGTACCTGATATATTTTCACATGATAGCACGTTCAAATACTTTTTAATTCAAGATCTTGGAGACACAACCCTTTTTAGCCTATTGGATACCAATCGTAAAAAAGCAATAAGCCTATATAAAAACGTAATATCCGATTTACTGGATTTTCAGATAAATGGGATAAAAAACCTTGATCTTGATGTCGCCTATCCGGTAAAAGAATTCAATACAAGATCTATAATGTGGGATTTAAATTACTTCAAATATTACTTTGTTAGGCCCAGTAATATTGAATTCAATGAAGACCATCTTGAAGATGACTTTGGAAAGCTCTCCAAAAAGCTTATGAACTCTGAAAATGATTTTTTCAATTATCGTGATTTTCAATCAAGAAATATCATGGTTCAGGACGATAAGTTATGGTATATTGATTTTCAGGGAGGGAGAAAAGGTCCGCTTCAATATGACCTGGTTTCCTTACTATACCAAGTAAAGGCTAACTTATCTGATTCGGAAAAAGATATATTATATAGTTACTATATTGATAAATTAAACAGCATATTGCCAGGAAAACAAAAGGCATTTGAAGAATATTATATCTACTTTGTATATTTTAGATTAATGCAGGTAATGGGTGCATATGGTTTTCGAGGTAATGTACAACGAAAAGCACATTTTTTGCAAAGTATCCCAATGGCAATTCTCTCATTAAGAAAAATATTAAACGACACTCCACTTGACGGTGGTTTACCAGAGCTTAATAAGGTACTAAGAAAAGTAAGTTTAATGAAATATGAACTCCAGGATCCATATAATAACCAATTAGTAATAGAAGTTAATAGTTTCTCTTTCAAGAAAAAAGGAGTCCCTGTGGATACAACCGGTAACGGTGGTGGACATGTATTTGATTGCAGGAGTCTTCCTAACCCAGGTCGATTATCTGAACTGAGAGACTTTACGGGGCTGGATTCTCAGATCATTGAATACCTTGAAGATCAAGAAGAAATAAGTGCATTTATTGAAAATGTAAAAAGAATAATTGATCCAAATATCGAGAATTACATCATGAGAGGTTTTAAAAACCTTCAAGTTAATTTTGGTTGCACTGGTGGAAGACACAGGTCAGTTTACAGTGCTTCCACAATCGGAAAATATATAGAGAAAAAATATCCTCAAGTAATGATTATTGTTAACCATAACGAACTATAATGCCAATTCAAATAATTCAAACTAAAAATTAAAATATGAAAGCAATTATACTTGCTGCGGGAATGGGTTCTAGGTTAAAAACTATCACGAACAATAAGCCCAAAGCTCTTGTGGAAATAAATGGCATTACTATGTTAGAAACAGTAATTTCAAATTTAAAAACGCAAGGGGTGAAAAAGTTTTTAGTAAATATTCACCATTTTGGGGATAAGATTATTGAATACCTTAATATTAACAACAACTTTGGAGTAGATATTAGAATCTCGGATGAGAGAGAATTACTTCTCGACACAGGTGGCGCAATACTTCATGCCAAAAAGTTTATTGAAGGTACGGAACCTGTATTAATTCATAATGTTGATATTATTTCGGATTTTAGTTTGATTGACTTACTATCATATCATAGAGAACAAAACTGTTTAGCAACCCTTTGTGTGAGAAAAAGAGATTCTCAAAGAGGATTACTTTTTAACAATGCCAATAGACTAATTGGATGGACAAACCTTAGTAAAAATAAATATAAATGGGTAGATAATCCGAGTACAGATTATAAACTACTAGCGTATAGCGGGGTATACCTGATTAACCCAGAATTTGCAAAAAAGATAAATCAAAAACTAAAATTTTCAATTATTGATACATGGCTTGATCTTGCAAAAAACAATAATATTTCGGGTTTCATCGACTATTCAAACACATGGTTTGACTTAGGTACAATAGAAAAGATTAATGAAGCTGAAAATAAACTAAACATTAACCGTGACAAGATTTCTTAGAAATGCAGCTCAAAAGATATTAGCTGATGGCTTTACTGGAGCAAACTCAGTTATAATTCTTCCTAACCGAAGGTCTGAATTATTTCTCAAAAAAGAGCTGAAAAGTTTAGCTGAAGAAGATATTTGGCTACCCGACTTTTATCCAATCGACGAATTCATTCAAAAAACAAGTGGATTACGAAAAGCTAATAATATTGATTTGAGTTTTGAACTATTTGAAATTCACTGCAAAATAGAAGGATCAAATGCCAAAACAATCGATGAATTTTTAACCTGGGCACCAGTAATAATTTCCGATTTTAACGATATCGATAATTCGTTGGCCAACCCAAAAGAAATATTTGAACAACTGTCTGCCATAAAAGCTATTAAAGCATGGAATCCTGATGGAAGTCCCCTAACAGAATTACAGTTGAAGCATCTTCACTTTTTTAATTCAATGTACGAATATTATGCTGAATTTACCTCAGCGTTATTGAATAAAAGTATAGGATATCAAGGTCAAATAAATAGATACCTATGTGATAAAATTACAAATCTAAAAAATGGTTTTGATTGGGACAATTATTTATTAATAGGTATCAATGCATTGTCGGAAGCTGAATTGCAAATCTTCGATTTCATAAATAAAAATTACCATACAGATTTTATTTGGGATGTAGATAATTTCTATTACAGCAATAACGATAATGGGAATAAACATCATGAGGCAGGCAAGCATATACATCATATAATCAAGAGGTTAAAGCTAAATGCCCCGGAATCAATTAGTAGCTATTTGACTAAATCAGAGAAGTCCATTAGAATCTATGGTGTACCTAAGAATGTAGGACAAGCAAAATACATTGGTCAGGAACTTAAGTTAAATTCAAATCTTCATACCGAATCAGTTGATGAGGGTAGTAACTCGAATACTGCCATTGTACTTGCAAACGAGCAATTGTTAATTCCATTATTAAACTCTCTTCCATCTTCATATAAGGATAATGAAATACCATACAACTTAACGTTAGGATATCCACTAAAAAACAGCCAAATAGATCATTTTTTTAATTCATGGGTGGATATTCATATATCATTAAATCATAACAAGACTACAATTAATTCAAATGAGTTCATAAGTCTAATAAGCAACCCCTATGTTAAACAACTATTATTTAAAAATGAATTTGCCACCAACGCAATATTTGGAAATATTAATGCAAATAATATAACTTCCATATCAGCAGAAAACCTTAAGGATTTACTGCAAAAAACTAACGCTGATTCATACTCGTTAATGCGTAAAATAATCAACTTTGGGTATAATTCGAATATTTTAATGATCCTTGAAAATCTTAGCTCAACTCTTTATGAGAGTAGTGGAATCATTGAGAAACAAAACATACTATTTCGCGAACAAACTAGTTCATTGAAAAAAATCATTAGTAAACTAATTTTAATTGTTTCGCGATATCAAAATATAATCAACATTCATACCTTAAAAAAGATCGGTAATCAGATTATAAAACAAAGTAACATAAACTTAGTAGGTGAACCATTGCATGGGATTCAAATAATGGGAATGCTGGAAACACGGACACTTGACTTTGATAATGTATATATTCTATCGGTTAATGAAGGTGTATTACCGAAAACAACAGACATTGATTCGTTTATTCCAATTGATATAAGATTACAACATAAATTACCTTTACCATCAGATAAATCAGACATATATTCCTACCATTTCTACAGACTCCTTCAGCGCTCAAAACAAGTTACTTTGGTGTACAACTCTGATACAGATAAGCTGGGAAGTGGAGAAAAAAGCAGATTTATACTCCAAATAGAAAATGAACTTTGTAAATTAAACCCCAAAATTCGTTTGAGTAATGAAATTATAACCACCGACATATCAGCATCAATTCATACTGAAAAACCAATTGAAGTTGAGAAAAGCGATGAAATTATTAATATTATCAAACAGAAATTTATTTCTGGATACTCAGCATCATTAATAAATACTTATATAGCATGCCCACTTAAGTTTTATTTTTCTCAATTACTTAATCTAAATACAAAAACAAATGTAGGACAACAAATAGAAGCGAATACGTTTGGGACAATAATACATGAGGTGTTAGAAAATATCTACAAACCAACTATTGGACAAGAACTAAACCCAGAAATACTAAAAAAAGCATTCCCTATTGTAAGAGAAACAATTACTTCAAGTTTCAATAAATATTTTAGTTTGAGTGAAATATTTTCAGGTAAGAACTTACTTTTATTTGAAATGGCAAATAATATCGTCAACAACTTTATTAAATGGGAAACAAAAAACCTACAAAGAGCCCGCTATAAATTGTTGTATGTTGAAAAAAAGACATCCGTACAAATAACAACAAAAGATACTCCCATTGTTTTTAAAGGTGTGATCGACAGGGTTGATAAAATTATTCCAAATGGAAATATCAGAATAATTGATTACAAAACAGGTAGCGTCAAACACAGCGAACTTATTGTAAATAATACTGATGACTTAATAACCAACCCAAATTTTGCGAAAGCCTTTCAGGTAACCTTCTATGCCTGGTTATTTAATAAGCAAAATGAAAATATACCAACTGAAAGTGGTATCATTAGTACCAGAAATATCTCCAAAGGTTTTATTCCTCTAGTGATTAAAGAATTTAGTAATATCAACAATTATTTCGAAATATTTGAAGAATCATTACTAGATATAAGTACAGAAATAGTAAATCAAAATATACCATTCGTGCAAACACAAGATAAGCAACGCTGTACATACTGTGACTACAAATCTATTTGCAATAAATAGCAATATATGTAAGTGCCTAGTAAATAATATGACTCCATTTTCTTTTATCGCCAAAAAAAAATTATTTTTGCTATAATAACAAATTGTTGTTACAAAAATAGCACTTCACCATGCACGTTGAAAAGTACAATATTCTTTTGGTTGATGACAGACCAGAGAACCTTATCACCCTTGAAGGTATTTTAGAAAGTCCTGAACTTGTAATACATACTGCAAATTCTGGCAATGAAGCATTAGGCATGTTATTAGAACATGATTTTGCATTGGTTTTAATGGATGTCCAGATGCCTGGTATGGATGGTTTTGAAACAGCCGAGATAATGCGGAGCAACGAAAAAACAAAACAAATACCCATAATCTTTGTTACTGCAATAAGCAAGCAACGGAAACATATTTTCAGGGGTTATAGAGCCGGGGCTGTTGACTATTTGTATAAGCCTCTAGATCTTGAAATTTTAAAGAGTAAAATGTCGGCTTTCATTGAATTCTTTAAACATAGAACAGCACTGCAAGAAACCACCAAAGAACTACAAAAAACTGTTAAAGAGTTAAATGAAGCAAAAACATTAGCCGAAAATGCAACGAATACAAAAAGCCTTTTTTTAGCCTCAATGAGTCATGAAATAAGAACTCCTCTCAATGGTATTATTGGGATGGCGGACCTTGGGCTAATGGACTCTGATCTTTCAGGTTTGCAGAAGGAAAGACTTGAAGATATTAAGAAATCGGGACAAACTTTATTGGAAATAATAAATGACATTCTTGATATTTCGAAAGTTGAAGCAGATGCTTTCGAATTAGAAGAAATTGAATTTAGTATAAGAGAGCTTGTTGAAAGGATATTTAATACAATTAGCATAAAAGCACTTGAGAGCCAAAATGAATTGATTTGTGATATAGACAATGATATTCCTGATATCATTATTGGCGATCCTCTTAGACTTAAGCAAATACTAACCAATTTGCTTAATAATGCTAGTAAATTTACAAATAATGGTGTTATCACATTGTCAATAAAACTAATAGATAATATTGAGGAACAACTTCGCATTGAATTTTGTGTTGCTGACACCGGAATAGGCATTTCTGAAGATTCAATTGAAAAGCTTTTTGCAACCTATACACAAGCTGATGCCTCCATCACAAGAAAACATGGAGGTACTGGACTTGGACTAAATATTTCCCAAAAATTGGTTAACCTAATGGGGGGAACAATAACAGCTAAAAGCGAAATTGATAAAGGAAGCCAGTTTAGTTTTACACTAAATCTAATTTCGGGCGAACAACTAACTGAAGAACCACTAATTGGAAACATTGCAACTTCAAAAGATTTCAAAATACTTATAATAGATAATAATGTAGAAGCCGGAGAAGTGCTTACCAAAATACTGGAAAGCTTTGGACTAAGTAGCACTTTTGCAGAATCACTTGAAGAGGGTGTTAAAATTTTAAGTAAAGATAAATACCAACTGTTATTTATTGATTTTATGTTAAATGAAATGACAGGCGATAAAATTGTTGATGAACTTAATAAACAATTTGTTGAGAATAAGTTTGATATTGTATTTCTATCACAAATCAAATCATCAATAGAAGTAAACAAGCTACAAAAAACTAAAAACTACGATTTTATTACCAAACCCATACTGCGAACAAAAGTAAAAGCATTTCTCGACAATAAATATGGAGATATCTCATTTGATGATGAAAATCAGCCTACAGTAATAGAAACTGACAATACCAAAGAACAAAAAAACGAAGCTGTTAAAATACTAGTTGCCGAAGATCAGAATATTAACATGAAAATAATTACCCAGCTACTGCAAAAAAAGGGATGGGAAGTTATACCAGCTGATAATGGTAAAATTGCTGTTGAAAAATATAAGGAACAATGTGACAACCTTAAATTAGTTTTAATGGATGTACAAATGCCTGAAATGGATGGGTTATCTGCAACAGAAAATATACGCAAATTTGAAAAAGGTACAAAAAGACATATTCCAATATTAGCAATGACAGCTTTTGCCATGAAAGGTGATAAGGAAAAATGCCTCGCAGCTGGTATGGACTATTACATATCAAAACCCATAAATCCAGTTGAATTATATGAAATAGTAGAGAAGTATATTTATAGTAGCTAAGATTTAACTTAACAACTTTTTTCTTTATATGAGCAACAATTTTCTAAATTATAACGAATCTTCCACCTGGGAAAAACTAAAATTCTCGTTAAAATCCTGGAAATATATTGGAGTTGGTAAATCATTGTTAATATGGTTTTTAGCAATATCAATAATACCACTTGCTACTGTAAGCTTTATTAATTATTTAAATGCATATAAAGGATTAACAATTGTAGCTGATAAGTCATTGAGCGCATCATCTCAATTGCGATTGAAGTACCTCAATACATATTTCGATGGTGCAATTGATGTTCTTAAAATAACTTCATCTTCACATGCTCGTCTTTCGGTATTTGAAGAATTAGATAATGAATTGATTAGCAGCAATGTGCCATTAATTGATTTTATTAAAACTGATGAGTGGAAAGAAACAACTTTTAAACTTAGAAAAGAGTTCGAACAAATAATAATTGAAAATGATTACTATAATTTCCTATTCATTGATATTGCTGGAAATGTTATATTCTCAGTAAAAAATGAAAACATATTAGGTAAAAACATTTTTTCTGATGATATTAGAACCAGCCTTCTAAGTAAAACTGCACGCAAATCACTCGAAACCGGTGAGATACTTTTTTCCGATCTTGATTATTTTGAACCTAGTTATAATATTATTTCTGGTTTTTTCATTAAACCAGCAATTAATGATAAAGGGGAAACAATAGGTTTACTAGCCCTTCAAATCACAGTTGATGGATTGAATAGAATGATTCAACAAGAAGCTGGCTATGGCGAAACCGGTCAGGCATTTTTAGTTGGTGAAGATCTGAACCTAAGATCAGCAACAAGATTTGGTAGTAAATCAGACATCTTAAATAAAAAAATAGTTAATGATAAAACACGAGACTGGAAAGACTATTTATTACATAAAAATGATTTGGATTATTTAATAAGTAAGAAGCTTGATGACGATAGAGTATCAAATTATGATTCTGATGGTAAGGGTAATTACGTTATGGGAATTTACAGAAACATTGATGAATTATCACCACTGGGAGTACAATGGGCTCTTTTTGAGGAAATTGAGCACACGGAAGCTTTTGCTTATGCTCGTCGATTAAGTGATATTGTTAAGATTTCGTTTATAATAACAATACTTGTAGTTTTCTTTATTTCATTACTTGTTACACGTTGGTTTGTAAATCCAATAAAGCAACTTTCATCGTGGGGAAAAGAAGTTGCCATTGGAATTCTGGCACCTAAAACCATTAAAGCTCCTCCAAACGAAGTTGGGGATATGAGTACTACGTTTAACCGACTTGTCACATCTTTAACTTCATATGCCAATATTACCAGACAAATGGCAAAAGGAGACTATAGTGAAAATGTTGAGATTCGTAGTAAGAATGATATACTTGGTAATTCTCTTAATCAAATGATTGAGAGTCTAAAATCAGTAATAAAACAAGCAAATACAATCGCACAAGGCGATTATTCAACAGTTATTGTCCCTAGAAGTGAAAACGACAGCCTTGGTAAATCGCTATATTTGATGACCGAAACACTGCGTAAAAATGCAATCGAAATAGAACAACAAGATTGGTTAAAAACCGGACTCAACGAACTACAATCAACCATTAAAGGCAACACAGATATTGCTGAGCTAACAAATAATATCATCACTTTCTTTTGCACATACCTTGGAGCTCAATTAGGTATTATGTACTTAGTCGAAGAGGATGAATTACACCTTAGTTCTTCATACGCCTTAAAGCACATCGACAAAACCAACCTAAAAATAATAAAGAAGGGTGAAGGAGCATTAGGTCAAGCGTTTATAGAGCAGAAGCGAATAACTATTTCGGATAATTCGGATAATAAACTTCCCGTTTTTAATTATGGTGTTGGAGAACAAGAACTCAGACACTATATAATTGTACCTTTTATTAATGCAGATAGCGTGATTGCAGTTATGGAGTTGGGATTAATTAATAACCTAACTGATAATGAATTATTATTTATTGATACAGCTGCCAAAGATATTGCGCTTTCGATAATAACACTGCAATCACATATTAAGGTTTTAGAACTACTTGAACGTACTCAGGATCAAGCCAAGGAGCTTGAAGTTCAGCAAGAAGAGCTCAGACAAACCAATGAAGAACTATTTGAGCAAACCAATGCATTAAAAACTTCTGAAGAAAACCTTCAATCACAAAAAGAAGAGCTAAAGGTTACCAACGAGGAACTGGAGGAACGTAGTAAAACACTTGAAATACAACGAGATTCAATTAAGAAAAAGAACAAAGAATTAGAAATTGCCAGAAAGGATATTGAGTTAAAAGCCAAGGATCTTGAATTAGCAAGTAAATATAAATCCGAATTCCTGGCAAATATGTCGCATGAACTACGAACACCGTTAAATAGTATTATTGTTCTATCTCAATTGATGGCAGAAAACAAAAAGAACCACCTTGATGATAAAGAAAAACAATTCTCAAAAACCATTAACTCTTCCGGTATAGATCTATTAAATTTAATTAATGATATCTTAGATTTATCAAAAGTTGAGTCAGGCAAGATTGAATTAAATATTGACAGACTCTATTTTGATGACCTAAAGTCTTATATCGAAACAACCTTTGGTGAAATAATGAAGGAAAAGGGCATAAAGCTCAATGTAAAAATAAACAAAAACGTACCGGAATATATAACAAGTGATATCCAGCGTGTTCATCAAGTTATAAAGAATTTATTTTCAAATGCCATAAAATTCACAAGCTCTGGTGAAATTAGTTTGGTTATTAGTAAGACCTCAAAAAATACCACTCTAAATAATCCACAATTAGAAAGCAATCGTACGATTGCAATATCTGTAATAGATACCGGAATAGGAATACCTGAAAAGAAGCAACATGTAATCTTTGAGGCTTTTAAGCAGGCTGATGGAACAACTAGTCGAAAATATGGTGGTACAGGACTTGGTTTAAGTATCTCTAAAAACTTTTCACAACTTTTGGGTGGTGAAATGCAATTAAAGAGTACAGAAGGAAAAGGTTCCACATTTACTCTTTATCTCCCATATGAATTAATAGCTACTGAATCAGAGGAATCCTTTATAGATGATGAAGATGAACTTATCTCGGATATAACTAATGAAAGTGAAGAAATAAAATATGAGAATAAGAATGCATTTATGGATAAGAATTCATCAATTGTTAAACAATCGAATAGCAATATTATAGATGACACTAACAATATATTTGAAGAGGATAAGGTTGTTCTTATAATTGAAGATGATTATAATTTTGCCTCAGTATTATATAGCTTATCACATGATCACGACTTTAAAGCCATCATAGCATTAGATGGAGAAACAGGACTGCATCTGGCTGATTATCATAATCCAAAAGCCATAATTCTAGATATTGGCCTCCCCGGAATGGATGGTTACGAAGTTATGAAACGTCTAAAACTCAATCCAAAAACCCGACATATTCCAGTTCATTTTATTTCTGCAGTTGATTCAGATATTAAAGCCTTTAAAATGGGCGCAATTGGATACCTCACCAAACCTGTTGAAAAAGAACAAATTGATAATGTATTTGATAAAATTGAAAAGATTATATCAAAACCCATCAAAAAACTCATTATTGTTGAAGACGAAGAAATAATGAGAAAGAGCATCATTAATCTGATGAAAGGTGAGAATATAGTAATTACAGATGTAGAATCTGGAAAAGAAGCCTTTGATAAAGTATCACAAGAAGAGTTTGACTGCATGATACTTGATTTAGGATTAAAAGATATGACTGGCTTCGAACTACTTGATATGTTTGAAAAAGAAAAAGTAGCAACTGACTTACCAATTATAATTTACACAGGGAGAGAACTATCACTTGAAGAAAATGACAACCTAAAGAAATACTCACAAAGTATCATCCTTAAAGGAGCAAGATCATTTGAAAGATTGTTGGCAGAAACTACCTTGTTCCTTCATCAAGTTGAATCAAAGCTTCCTGATGACAAGAAAAAAATGCTCGAAAAAATCCACGGAAAAGGTGATGTACTTAAAGGAAAGACAATACTTGTTGTTGACGACGATATGAGAAATGTTTTCGCCATTAGTAGTCTGCTTGAAAACAACCAAATTAAAGTTATTGTTGGAAAGAATGGAAAAGATGGAATTGATAAATTAAAGAAAAATAGCAACATTGATCTCGTTTTAATGGATATTATGATGCCTGAAATGGATGGTTATGAAGCAATGAGGCGAATTAGAAAAGAAAAGAAATATGAAACACTTCCTATTATTGCCTTAACTGCAAAAGCAATGAAAGAAGATAGAGAAAAATGTATTGCTGCAGGAGCAAGTGAATACTTGTCAAAACCTGTGGAAAAAGATAAACTATTGTCATTACTTAGGGTTTGGCTATATTAATCACCACAAACTAACCAAACTATTTGTAAGGCATAATAGTTAGAAGTATATTTTAAATTTTAAAAGTTACATCCGGACAATGTCATTGATTGACTATCTGCCATCTTTAATATAAAACATGGATAAAAAGCCTAAAATATTAGTTGTTGACGATAGAGTTGAAAATATAGTTTCAATTACAGAGATACTAGATGGTCTTGACACTGAAATTGTTAGTGCACTATCAGGAAACGAAGCTCTGAGTCATAGTCTTTCAAATGATTTTGCTCTTGCTATAATTGATGTACAAATGCCAGAAATGGATGGATACGAATTGGTAGAAATTTTAAGAAACGCTCGAAAGACAAAGCATCTACCAATAATATTGGTTTCAGCAATTTACTCAGATGAGTTTTATATTAAAAAGGGTATTGATGCCGGAGCGCTTGACTTTATAACTAAACCAATAAAGTCGCCTTTACTTATCGGAAAAGTTCGAATTTTTATAGAACTATATAAGCAACAAGTAAAATTAAAAACTCTATTGAAAGAAAAGGACCGTGATGCACACGAACTCAAGATTGCTAAAGAGAAAGCGGAATATGCAACATATTCTAAATCAATTTTTTTAGCAAATATGTCTCATGAAATACGCACACCGCTCAATGGAATAATAGGCATGAGCGAGATTCTATCGAAAACCGAACTAAACAAGTTACAGAAAGAATATCTAAACTCAATTAAGGTATCCGGAGAAGATTTACTAATTATAATAAACGATATTCTTGATTTTTCAAAAATTGAAGCAGGGCAGTTGCAAATTGAAAAAATATCATTTTCTTTATTTGACCAAATAAAAAACGTATTTAAAGTTCTAAAACTAAAAGCAGAAGAAAAGGGAATCAATCTTGATTATTCAATAAGCAACGATGTACCCGAATACATTAGTTCCGATCCATTACGAATAAAACAAATTTTAATTAACCTCCTTAACAATGCCATTAAATTTACAGACCAAGGAGGAGTTAAACTTGTGGTATCTTGTAAGAATAATACAGATAATTTACTTGAGATTAAATTTAGTGTAACTGATACAGGAATAGGTATTAGTGAAGCTAATACCCTTAAAATGTTTAAGGAATTTACCCAAGCTGACTCATCAACAACACGCAAACATGGTGGTACAGGACTAGGTCTTACTATTTCGAAGAAGCTTTCTGAACTGATGCAAGGAAGCATTGGCGTTGAAAGTACCTTAGGTGAAGGTTCAACATTTTGGTTTACCATAAAAGCAAAGCATAGTAAAAAACCAAAGGTGCTTGCAAAGAAGGAAGAGAAAATCGACCTTCCAGAAAACATTAGAATTCTATTGGCAGAAGACAACTTAATAAATCAGAAAGTTAGTTCTATAATGATTAAGCAAATTGGATATTCTTGCGATATTGCTGAAAATGGTGCCATTGCATTAAAAATGCATAAAGAAAACCCATATGATTTAGTGTTTATGGATATCCTTATGCCCGTTATGGACGGTGTAGAAGCCACAAATCAAATTAGAAAATGGGAGGATGAAAAGGAAGTTGAAGATAAAACAACAATAATCGCATTAACGGTAAATGCATTTAAAGAGGATATTGATAATTACCTCAACAATGGCATGAATTTCTATTTAAGCAAACCTCTTCGCATGCTTGATGTTGTTAAAGTATTGAAGCTCTTATAAAACTAGATTTAGATAATGTATAGTGACTCAAAAGATATAAATCGAACAACCAACATCGAAATAGATTTAATTCTTGAAGGAATTTTCAATAAATATGGTTACGACTTTAGAAACTATAGCAAAGCTCATGTAAAAAGGCGACTACTTAATCGACTAACCACCTCTAAACTTAATAGCATAAGTGAATTACAACATAAAGTGTTACATGAGCCTGGATTTTTTGAAATAATACTTCGTGATTTATCAATCAATGTTACAGAAATGTTTCGTGATCCGTCTTTTTACCTTGCCTTACGAAATGAAGTAATACCTATACTAAAAACATATCCCTTTTTTAAAGTGTGGCATGCCGGTTGTTCAACAGGTGAAGAAGTATATTCATTTGCAGTAGTTCTTAAAGAAGAGGGTATTTACGATAGAGCACAAATTTATGCCACTGACTTTAATCACGACGTACTTGATATTGCGAAAAAAGGCATATTCCCTATTGACAGAATAAAAGAATACACCTATAATTATCAAGCATCTGGTGGTAAACAATCATTTTCTGACTATTATATGGCAAACTACGATTCGGTGATTTATGATCAATCATTGAAGAAAAATCTAGTTTTTGCCGAACATAATCTTGTAACTGACAGTGTTTTTGCCGAAGTGAATCTTATAATTTGTCGGAACGTATTAATTTATTTCAATAAAGACTTACAAAATAGAGTAATTGACTTATTTCATGATAGTTTAATTAATGGAGGGTTTCTTGGGTTGGGTTCCAAAGAAACATTGCAGTTTACAACAAAAGCCAATAGCTTTGAGATTATAAACAATGAGGAAAAGGTTTACAAAAAGAAAATTATTAAAAAATAAATATTACTAACAGAAACTAGAATAACTAGATAAACTAAGTAAAATGTCATATAAGGCGATAGTAATAGGTGCATCGGCTGGAGGTTTTTTTGCCCTTAAAAAATTAATTACTGCCCTCCCCTCGGATTTTAGTATTCCCATACTAATTGTACAGCATATAAGCCCTACGTCTGACAGTTACATGGCAAAACATCTTAATAAATTATCTGGATTAACTGTAAAAGAAGCAGATGAAAAAGAAATTATTAAGCCCGGCCACGTATATATTGCCCCACCAAATTATCACATATTAATAGAAGAAGACTGTACCATTTCATTGTCCACTAGTGAAAAGAAAAACTATTCACGTCCATCAATTGATATATTATTTGAAACAGCGACTTTTGCATATGGAGAAGAATTAATTGGAATTGTATTAACCGGTGCTAATAATGATGGCTCAAGTGGATTATTATCAATTAAAAACTCTGGGGGGTATTGTATAGTGCAGGATCCTGATGAAGCAGAAGTAGACACAATGCCTCTTGCAGCCATTAAAACTTCGAATCCACAAAAAATTCTTACCATTGAAGGTATTGCAAAACTTCTAATCAAAATTAATAATGCTTCGAAAAAACAAAACAAAATAAAAAAGAAGAAAAAAGACATCAATTAACCACTATTTAGGCATTATTTTCGTGAATCAACTCTGTTAATCTCCTTTTCGAAAACGATTCAAGTTCTTGATAAAACTCTATGAAGTCTTCATAAAGAGGTGTATATTTTTCCATCAGAACTTCAACCGAATCACCCATACCTGAAATATATCCAGTACGTCTGTCCATTCCTTTAAATACCCGTGTTAAATCATTAAAATTAGCATACCCCGATAACCAGTTTTGTCCTATTAGAAAAGGCAGCAACTTCTTTATCCTATTGGGTAGTAATAAAAACCTCCTGGCAAGTATTGAATAAACCTTTGAGGAAAAAGTAACAAGCTCTTGATCACTATAGTTATACCAATTTCTGGCTAAAAAATGGTCATAGTAAATATCCACAACAATACCAGAAAATTTACCGAAGCTACCACGTATTAAATCACGACTTTGTTTTACTACAGGATGACGATCCGTAAAAGTATCAATTTCACGATGTAGCAAAATACCTATCATTATTTCTGTTCTAAACTCTTTATAGTAACTACCCTTTACCGAATCAGCTATGAAATTACCAAAAATAATATCACTTGATTCACCAGAAAGATGAGCATGAGCGAGGAAATTCATATTCAATTAAAACTGCCAAAAGTAATCAATTTATAATCATTATAGATTAAATATGTAGCACCAACAATACTTGTATTTTTGATAATTTAGCAGCGATAAATACAACAAAAATAAACTCCATATAGCGCAATGCAAAAGTTATTATTATTATTAGGTGACGAAGCAATAGCCCAAGGAGCTATAGATGCTGGTATTTCTGGTGTTTATGCATATCCTGGCACACCATCAACAGAAATTACTGAATATATTCAGGCATCTAAAGATGCAAAGGAACTCAATATTAGATCAAGTTGGTCAGCCAACGAAAAAACAGCGATGGAAAGTGCCATTGGCATGTCATATGCAGGAAAAAAATCACTTGTTTGCATGAAACATGTTGGATTAAACGTTGCAGCAGATGCGTTTATAAACTCAGCAATCACAGGAGCCAACGGTGGATTAGTTGTGCTCTCTGCAGATGATCCATCAATGCATTCTTCTCAAAATGAACAAGACTCTCGCTTTTACGGAAAATTTTCACTAATACCTGTTATGGAGCCTTCAAATCAACAGGAGGCATATGATATGACAAGATATGCTTTTGAACTTAGTGAGAAGTTTGGCACTCCGGTTTTAATAAGAGTTACTACAAGATTAGCACATTCAAGGGCAGGTGTTGAACGAAAAGAAATTATTGAACAAAATCAAATAAAATTACCAAGTAACCTTAAGCAGTTTATATTATTGCCATCAATCGCTCGTAAACAATATGATATACTTCTAAGCAAGCAGAGCGAGTTTGAAAATGATGCTTTTAAATCCGGATATAATGAGTTAATCAAAGGTACAGATAACTCAATTGGGATAATCGCATGTGGACTGGCTTATAATTACTTAGAAGAGAATCGACATGACAATGAAATAAACTATCCAATTCTCAAAGTTGGTCAATACCCCATTCCAACAAAGATGGTTAATAAACTCTACGAATCATGTGATGAAATTCTTGTATTGGAGGATGGGTATCCGATAATTGAGGAGTTATTAAGAGGTTTACTGAATAAAGGGAAAAAAATTAATGGACGCATGAATGGTAGCATCCCTGCAGCCGGCGAGTTAAACCCTAACATAGTTGCCAAAGCATTGAAATTAAATATTGAAGATGGGCATCCGAAACCAGAAATAGTACAAGGACGCCCACCATCTTTATGCGAAGGATGTTCACATACTGATACATTTACAGCATTAAATGAAGCAATGTTAGATTATTCTCCGGGAAGAGTATTTTCTGATATTGGATGCTATACATTAAGCGCACTGGCACCATTGGAATCAATTAACTCTTGTGTTGATATGGGTGCATCTATTACCATGGCAATAGGTGCAGCTGATGCTGGATTAATACCATCCGTAGCTGCAATAGGTGATTCAACATTCACACACTCGGGTATAACAGGTTTATTAGATGCAGTAAATACTAAGTCACCAATTACAGTTATAATAAACGACAACTCAACTACAGGAATGACTGGTGGTCAAGATTCTTCTGCACTAGGTAGAGTTGAAGATATTTGTAGAGGAGTTGGTGTTGAAGAAGATCACATTAGAGTTATAAAGCCTCTACGTAGATTTCACGATGAAAATCTTGCCATAATAAAAGAAGAACTTGAATATAATGGGGTATCTGTAGTTGTTGCTAAACGTGAATGCATTCAAACTCTGGGTCGAAGAATGAAACTTAAAGCACAGAATAAACGCACCAACAAATCAGTTTAATTACATTCAGGTTGTAAGATTTTGAAAGAAAAAACAAAGAAATGAAAAAAGATATAATATTAGCAGGAGTAGGTGGACAAGGTATACTAACTATTGCTACAGTTATTGGCATGGCAGCTTTACATGAAGGGTTACAACTAAAGCAAGCTGAAGTGCATGGAATGAGTCAAAGAGGAGGTGATGTACAATCTAATTTGCGTATATCTTCTAAAGATATTGCATCTGACCTTATCCCTGAAGGAAAAGCAGATCTTATTGTATCGGTAGAACCTATGGAATCACTGAGATATGTTAATATGCTAAACCGCAAAGAAGGTTGGTTAATTACAAGCATGAACCCATTTGTAAATATTCCAAACTACCCCCCCATTGAAGATGTATTGAAGACTATTTGGGAAGTACCTCGTAACGTAACTATTGATGCAGAAAAAGTTGCCAAAGAGCAAGGATCCATTAAAGCTGCTAATATTGTTGCTTTGGGAGCAGCTTCACCATATTTAGGGCTTAAATTTGAATCTCTAGAATTTGCCATTAGAACAATCTTCGCAAAAAAAGGAGAGGATATGATAAATCTAAACCTTAAAGCTTTATTAGCTGGAAAAAACTATGCAGTTAAAAGAACCTAGTTTTTTTTTAAACGTCTAGAACTATTTGGCTACATAATAGCAAGTATTCGACTAAGAGCTTGAGCTTTATGGTAATTATTTTCCTTTTCAAAGGATAGTATTAATTCTTCAATTAAGCGTTTCATAACCTTTAAATTACTACAGGGTTTAAAATACTCTTCATGTGATTTAATATTTGCTTGCTGTAGATAATGACTAATCTCGTTATGAGTAAAAATTGCACCATTATTCGCCGGGTTTAAGTAAAAAAGAACTTCATCTTCACTATAGTCATTTGGTAGTTTGATATCAATAAAATCATCCATATAGCTCAAAACAAAATGACTGGGTAAACTCACACCAAATACTGGAATACCAAGTTTTTGGGCAATTGCAATATAAATAATTCCCATACTTAAAGAGTTACCTTTCTTTGTATCCAGAACTTTATTAATAAAGAAAGTATCTGAACCAAAGTCATCACCTAATTTGGTTGTGAAGGAATGGACACGATATATTACATGGTTTATTACCTTTATTTTTTCCAGTGCTGTTAAGTCATCATTTAGTTCAAGCCAAGTCTCTCTATAGAGTTTATCAAACTTTTCAAGATACTTACCTTTTTCATACTCAGGGTCATAAAAACTTGAAATAATCATCAAGCCATCTAATATATTTCCATCACTGGTTACTATCCAATTGCGAAATTTATCTATAAAATCATTTTGTTGTATTTCATCAATTACACCTTCAATGCGATCAGAATCAACTATACCCATTGTGTTTACCCAAGCTTCTTCCAATAAAGGTATGGCAAGATTTCCGTAACTTAACACTTTTTGTCTTATCTCAATAAACATCTCCTCGTTGGGTTCATCCAGTAAACTAACAAGTGCATCAAGTTCTTTTATTTCATCTACCTGTGACATAGATCTCTATACAAACATCTATGCATAAAAGTACTTCAAAGAGATATTCCTAAACTCTTCATGCCAGGAATTTAATCACAGCAAATTGTTAGTAACTAGCGTGCGGCAAATCATCAGGCAAAGACCATACAGATTTGGTTATTAGATGAATACAGCAGTGTTGTATATAAAAATTGATGCTAAATTATACTACTTTAACTAAAAAATAGTTTTTCTTGCCTTTCTGAACCAACACATATTTATTGTTAAGCAAACTATTATTAGTAAGTATATAATTGTCTTTTATTTTGGCTTTATTAATTGAAACCGCATTATCCTTTAACATACGACGGGCTTCACCATTGGATTTAAAAGCACCAGCTTTTTCTGATAAAAAGTCTAGAATTCCAATACCAGCATTAAATTCATCTCTGCTAATCTCTGATTGAGGTACACCTTTAAAAACGCTAAGCAGTGTTTTTTCATCCATACTCATCAACATTTCGGTTGTTCCTTTACCAAACAAAATTTGAGATGCTTCGATGGCAGAATTATACTCTTTTTCAGAATGCACTCGACAAGTAATATTCTTGGCAAGCTCCTTCTGTAACAACCTCATATGTGGCTGCTTATAATGTTCCTCAACCAATTCACTAATGAATTCTTTCGAATGTAATGTAAATATCTTGATGTATTTTTTAGCATCCTCATCAGATACATTCAACCAAAACTGATAAAATTCATACGGTGAGGTTTTATCAGGATCCAACCATACATTTCCACTTTCTGTCTTACCAAATTTACTTCCGTCTGCTTTTGTAATTAGTGGGCAAGTAATGGCATATGCGTTATTTTCATGACCCAATTTTCTTCTTATTAACTCAGTACCTGTTATAATATTCCCCCATTGATCACTACCTCCCATTTGTAGTTTGCAATCTTCATTTTGATATAAATGTAAAAAATCATAACCTTGAACCAATTGATAAGAAAACTCAGTAAATGACATCCCAGTTTTACTGTCTGCACTTATCCGTTTCTTCACAGAATCTTTGGCCATCATATAGTTAACTGTAAGATGCTTTCCTATTTCTCTAATAAAATCTAAAAAGCTAAACTCCTTCATCCAGTCATAATTATTAACCAGCTTAGCTCTATTATCTCCACTATTAAAGTCGAGGAATTTTGATAATTGTTTTTTTATGGCATATTCGTTTTCACGAAGTATCTCTTCTGATAATAAATTACGTTCTTGAGATTTACCCGAAGGGTCACCAATCATTCCTGTGGCACCTCCAACTAGGGCAATTGGTCTGTGACCAGCAAGTTGCAAATGCACAAGCATCATAACACCCACAAGATGACCAATGTGTAATGAATCGGCAGTAGGATCAATTCCTACATATCCCGAAGTCATCTCACTTAATAACTGTTCTTCAGTTTCGGGTGTCATGTCATGAATCATCCCTCGCCACTTAAGCTCTTCAACAAAATTATGCATTGCCATATCGTAAAAATTTTTGCAAAGATATTTATAATTAATATTCATTATAAATTTTATAAAAATATACTTGTGCCATAGAGATAGCGTTTTAAAATATTATATTAATTGAACAATTAAATTACATTTGCATTAATGCAAAAGAAATTTCTAAAGAACCTTGGTCTGCTTCTTTTCCTAAACCTATTGGTTAAACCCTTTTGGATTCTTGGAGTAGATAGGCAAGTTCAAAATGTTGTTGGTACTGAGGAGTATGGATTATATTTCACAATATTCAATTTTTCATATCTATTTTATATTTTTCTTGATCTTGGAATAACCAATTTTAACAATAGAAATATTGCCCAAAACAATCAGCTACTAAGCAAGCACCTGGCTGGAATTGGAACTATGAAATTAATCCTTGGTATACTTTATGGAATCATAATATTCTCATTGGGAATTATATGGGGATATAAAGGAAGGGAATTATATTTGCTTGCCTGGGTAGGGACAAATCAATTTTTACTTTCACTAATACTATATGTAAGATCAAACCTCTCTGGACTTCTTTTATTTAAAACAGATAGTTTTCTTTCGGTACTCGATAGATTAATAATGATATTAATATGTGGATTCCTGCTATGGTTTAATTTTTTTAAAGGCCTTTTCACAATAGAGTGGTTTGTATACTCACAAACGGCGGCATATTTAATTACATTATTAATTGCTGTAATTGCTGTTATTAATAAATCAGGAAGACTCAGGTTTAACTGGAATTTACCATTTTTCATATTAATAGCGAAAAAGAGTTTACCGTTTGCATTACTGGTACTACTTATGAGTTTTTACAATAGGATTGATCCAGTTTTACTTAAAAAACTTCTTCCATCTCCACTTGGAGAAGAACAATCGGGAGTTTATGCCCAAGCCTTTAGGTTATTGGATGCTGGTCAAAATTTCGCATTATTATTTGCCGTACTGCTACTACCATTATTTTCCAAGATGATAAAACTAAAACAATCCGTGGAAAAACTTGTAAAGCTATCAGCATCATTAATTATATCAGGATCATTGATAATTGCAATTTCATCAATCTTTTTTGCTCACGACATCATGTTACTTATGTATACAATCAATGCTGGTGAAACAGCTACTCATTTTGCAATCCGCATTGATCAGTCAGCTATAATATTTAAGTTACTAATGTTTAGTTTTGTTGCTATTTCTGCCAATTACATTTTTGGAACACTATTAACCGCCAATAATAACTTAAAGGAGTTGAATATAGTTGCATGTGGAGGATTAATTATAAACTTAACCTTAAACATATTATTAATACCCTATTTACAATCTATTGGCTCTGCATATGCTAGTTTATCAACTCAGATATTCACTGCAATATTACAGGTTATAATCGTTATCAAAATATTTAAGTTCAGGTTAAATTATAATCTTATACGCAATTTCGCTATTCTTATAGCAGTATTGTTATCTGCTGGCTATTTACTTAGCGAGTTTGCTAGTTTTAGTTGGGAAATTTCTTTATTTATTATGTTAAGCTTAGGTGTTATATTATCAGTTTTGCTAAAACTATTACATGTACGAGAGTTTATGGCGATTTTAAAGAATGAAGAATAATAGGTGTAAACTATTGTTTGAATATGAACTTAAAAACAATCTTGTCCCCTTAATAAAATTTCTTATTTTTGATCGCTTAAAATTTAACGATTTGATGAATACGCAAAACCAGGTTCATAGGCCATTTTTGTCAGGTGTATTGATGCAGATAGTATATGCTTATAAGAAACATCTTTTAATAATAGGCATAATTGCAATTATTCTTTCAGCTATATTTTCGGGTCCATATTTTATCACGCCATTATATAAATCCTCAGTAATATTGTACCCAACTGCAAGTAATTCAATCTCAAAAGTACTATTAAGTGACAACTTTAATAATTCAAAGGATATACTTGAATTTGGTGAAATAGAACAAACTGAACAAATGCTTCAGATATTGAATTCAAACAAGATTCGAGACAGAATAATTAGTAAGTACAATCTTCTTGAACATTACAATATTAAGCCTGATTCGAAATACAAGATGACTCAACTATACAACGAATACGAGAGCAATTTTGTTTTTAGGAGAACTGAGTTCATGGCAGTTAAAATTACTGTGTACGACAGAAACCCGCAATTAGCTGCTAATATGGCGAATGAGGTAGGAGAACTTGTGGATTCAACAATAAATGAAATGCAAAAAAAGATTGCAATAAAAGCCTTTAAAATTGTTGAAGTTGAATACATCAAATTAAAAGAAGAAATTAAAAGTAAAGAAGATTCATTAACTGTACTTCGCAAATTTGGAGTACATGATTATGAAAGCCAATCAGAAATGTTTAACCGACAGTTAGCAATTGAGATGGCCAAAGGGGAAAGTAGAAGCATAAGACGTTTGGAGAATAAGCTTGATACATTGGCCAAATATGGGGGACCATATGTATCATTGCGTGATGCCTTGGAACATGACAAAAAACAACTTAGTCAGTTAAAAGCTAAATATGAGGAGGCAAAAGTAGATGCAATGGAAAGCCTTCCTCACACATTTGTTATAAATACAGCTTATAAAGCAGAAAAGAAAACATATCCTATTAGGTGGCTAATTGTGGTAGTATCAACATTCGCATCGTTATTTTTAGCCATAATTATTTTTAGTTTGATAGATATGTTCTCAGGAAAACTTGGAGAAGATATTAAAAAAAAAAGTTCGGACGTAGAGTAGACTTGCCTTACTTAAATTTTGAAGAACGAAAAACTAGTTTTGGTGAATTAAATTGGTTTAAAAATAAAAGGGAACAAAAACCCGACAGTAAAGAACGCAATAATTTAGCGTCAAATGAATTTGATAAAGAAGAAAATATTTGGGATATTAATAAAATCGACATGGACAAACTCTTTAATAGCGCTCACCTAATTAATCTAATTGCAAAATGGAGATTTCATTTATTAGCAATAGTTGTAGTCTCCGCGATACTAGCAATGATTTTCTCAGGCCCTACTTTTATTACACCATTATATGAATCTCATGCGGTGGCATATCCAGCAAATGTTGAACCATATTCTGATGAAAGTGAAACAGAACAGATGTTGCAAATACTAAACTCTCAGGATATAATTGATGATATGGTTAATCTTTTTGATTTACCAAAACATTATGAAATAAATCCTAATTACAAATATTTTAAAACAGCACTCTACGACACTTACCACGAACATGTTTCCATAAGCAAAACCCCTTATGAATCGGTACGTATTGAAGTTTCAGATAGAAATCCTGATACAGCATCAATGATGGTTGATGCACTACTAAGTTTTTATGATAAGAAAATCTCAAAACTTCATAAAACAAAATCTTGGGAAGTAATACAAATGTATAAGGTACAATTGGAGAAGAAGCGAGCTGGTTTAGATTCACTAAAACAAGTATTACACAGACTTGGAACCGAGGAAGGTTTGCTTGAATATGAATCCCAATCTCAAGAAATTATGAAGGGTTATTTAGGCACTGTTGATGGAAATAATCGTTCACAAATCAACAAAAAACAGGTTGATAGATTGAGAAAGAATATGGAAAAAGGAAGTGGTCAACTTATCGAAATAGTTCAAATGATTGAGTTTGAAGCAGCTTCTTATGTTGAAGTAAAACTCGATTACGAAATGGCCCTACGCTTTTACAATTCTAAATTAACTTATAGCAATATAGTAAGTCCACCATACCCATCTGACAAAAAGAGTTATCCAATTAGATGGTTAATTGTTGCCCTATTTACAACAGCTAGTTTTGTGATGTCTCTGTTAATTATTTTCTTTATGGAAAATAAAAAGAAAGAAGCATAAGTTAACTAGTCCTACAAGATACTATTTTGACTGAAAGATCGAAAATATTCTGGGTATACCTAATTACAGCTTTATTTTTAGTTGTTAATTTCTATCTAATAATAGATAAAAATGAATATTGGTTTTTCATATTACCAATTGTTCTTGTGATATTCGTTTATTACCTTATTTCACTCGACAAGATTATTCTTTTTATAACATTCTTAACTCCGTTTGCTGTTGAATTGAGAGATATGGAAGGAGGTTTGGGAGTTTCATTACCAACTGAACCATTGATGTTTGGTGTTCTTCTGCTATTTGTAGCAAATTTGCTTTTTGAGCAGCGTTACGACCGAAAAGTTTCACAACACCCAATCTCATATATTATATACTTATCGTTATTATGGATGCTGTTTACAGCCACAACAAGTGAGCTACCTTTAGTTTCATTTAAGTACTTATTATCACGTTTATGGTTTGTTGTGCCATTTTACTTTGTGGCAGCAATTATGTTTAAGAATATTTCTAACATTAAAAAATTCATGTGGCTGTATTTGGTCGCTTTATGTATTGTTGTGATTTACACCTTGATACAACATTCAAAATATGGATTTGAAGAGGATGCCGGACATTGGGTTATGTCACCATTTTACAATGATCACACAGCATATGGAGCGGCTCTTGC
The DNA here is from genome assembly GCA_016845105.1 of Bacteroidota bacterium. Taxonomy (GTDB): domain Bacteria; phylum Bacteroidota; class Bacteroidia; order Bacteroidales; family F082. The sequence continues at coordinate 60,275 of JAERTF010000170.1, forward strand.
AATGTACTTACCAGTTGCAACTGGTTTTCTATTTTACCCAGGGGCATCAAAAAAAATTAGAATATACTCTTTTATTGCTTTATCGATATTAGTTGTTGGTACTGTTTTTTCATATGGACGGGCAGCCTGGATTAGTATTGTAGCATCAATTGCTGTTTTGATTTTCATCCTGCTGCGCGTAAAATTTTACGTACTAGCGTTATCATTTATATTTATTGTTGGTACGTTTTTTACATTTCAACACCAGATACTTGATCGTCTATCAAAAAACAAACAAGATTCTTCTCAGAATTTTGCAGAACACATCCAGTCGATAACAAATATTTCATCTGATGCATCAAACCTTGAGAGAATTAACAGGTGGCAAGCAGCCATAAGGCTTTATAACGAGAAACCCATTTTGGGCTGGGGACCAGGTACTTACCAGTTTGTATATTCACCTTTTCAAAGTTCTCAAGAAAAAACAATAATTAGCACAAATCTAGGAGATAAAGGGAACGCTCACAGCGAATATCTTGGCCCATTGGCTGAAATGGGGATTCCAGGGATGTTAATAATAATGCTATTGATTACTTTCATAATAATCACAGGACTTCGTGTTTACAAATATGGAAACAGGGAGGTTAAATTTTTGAGTTTAATGGCTATGCTTGGTTTGATTACATATTTCACCCATGGTTTTTTAAATAATTTCCTTGATACTGATAAATTATCCGTACCTGTATGGGGATTTACTGCTATAATAGTTGCTCTTGATGTTTATCATCTTCAAAGTAGAAAAGCTTATAATGAAAAAGCCTCACTTGATAAGCAACAAGAAATAACTAATTAACAGCGGAGCTAAAGATTTACTTTTTTTAGTAATTCAGGTACTTTTCTAAGGGATGCAAAATATTTCCAATATTGTCGAACTTCCATAACTGGCGATCCCATATAAACTTTTCCACCTTCAATTGTTTTATCAACTGCAGATGTTGCCATAATTACAGATTTTTTTCCAATAACAATATCCTTATTAATCGCAACACGAGCCCATATTAATACCTCATCTTCAATTACTGTAACTCCCGCAATTGCAGCAAATGCACCAATTAAACAATGTTTACCTATAACTGTATCATGTCCAACCTGACATTGGTTGTCCATTTTAGTTCCTTCACCAATAATAGTATCGCCCGTAACTCCCTTATCTATTGAACATGATGCTCCTATTTCTACTTTATTTTCGATTACAACTCGGCCGGCAGACAAGAATTTCTCATATCCACCTTTTCGTTTCTGAAAATAATATGCATCACCACCAATAACTGTGTTTGAATGAATTATAACATTATCTCCGATTGTAGTATTATCATATATGCTGACATTTGCATGAATAATGCAATTACTGCCGATACTAACATTATGTCCAACAAAAACACCAGGTTGGATTATTGTTCCTTTTCCAATTTTTGCTGACTCACTTATCATATTGTTGGCAGGCTTCATTGGCCGCGAACTGGAAATAAGCTTATTAAAAGCATCCATGGGGGATTCATGTAATATTAGTGATTTCCCTTCGGGTGCATCAACCTCTTTATTAATTATAACATAGGTAGCTTTAGACTCAAGAACCTTATTATAATATTTAGGGTGATCAACAAAGGTTATATCTCCTTCCCGCACAACATGTAATTCATTTAACCCTGTAACAATTGCATTTGAATTGCCTATTACTTTTCCATTAACAATATTGGCAATCTCACTTAAAATAAGCGGTTTATTAAAATCCATAAAAACTACGACTTAACTCTTTCTGAATAACTTCCTGTACGTGTATCAACTTTAATTTTATCACCTTCATTAATAAACAAAGGAACTTTCACAGTAGTATTTGTTTCTACAGTTGCATCTTTAAATGTATTTGTAGCAGTATTTCCACGATCTCCAGGTTCAGTATATGTTACCTCGAGTACCACATAAGTAGGCATCTCACAAAGTATTGCAGAATCAGTTTCACCATGGAATGCTATTGTTACTTCCTGCCCTTCTTTCAATAGGTCTGGAGCCGGAACCATTGATTTATCAATAAATGTCTGCTCATAATCTTCAGAATTCATAAAGTGATAAATATCACCCTCATTATATAAATATTGATAGGCTCTTCTTTCAACCCTCTGTACATCAATTTTAAAGCCAGAAGTAAATGTATTTGTTAAAATCCTTCCTGTTTTAACATTCTTAAGTTTGGTACGCACAAACGCGGGTCCTTTGCCCGGTTTTACATGTTGAAATTCAGATATTGTGAACAGGTCTCCATTATGCATTATGCATAAACCATTTCTAAAATCAGCTGTTGTTGCCATATTGTTATTATTAAATCGAATTTTCTATAAATTTCTATCTCTCATTCTAGTATAGCCTTTCATTAATCCACGTTGTGAATTTGCGATAAAGCTAAGAATTTCATCCCTTTCGTCGGTAGCAGCAAGGTTTCTTTCAATATATCGCACAGCTTGTGTAACATTTTGCCCCTTAAGGAATAGTATTCTATATATTTCTTGTATATCATTAATTCTTTCATTTGGGAATCCTCTTCTTCGAAGACCTATCGAGTTAACACCTGCAAATGACAATGGCTCTCTACCCGCTTTTGCATATGGTGGAACATCCTTTCGAACCATACTTCCTCCTGAAATCATTGAATGTGTTCCGATATGAACAAATTGATGCACTGCAGCAAGTCCTCCAACTATTGCCCAATCCCCAATAGCAATATGACCAGCTAAAGTTGCTGCATTTGCCAGTATAACATTATTTCCAAGTATACAGTCATGAGCAATGTGTACATATGCCATTAGTAAACAATTATTTCCAATAACTGTCTCCATACTTGCTTTTGTTCCTCGGTTAATTGTTACAAACTCCCTAATAGTAACATTGTTACCTATTTTTACAATAGTAGCTTCTCCATCAAATTTCAGGTCTTGGGGAATTGCAGATATAACTGCTCCGGGAAAAATTCGGCAATTTTTACCTATCCTTGCCCCTTCCATAATGGTCACATTGGAACCAATCCATGTTCCCTCTTCAATAATTACATTTTTCTCGATATTTACAAATGGCTCAATAACAACATTAGGTGCAATTTTTGCCTGTGGATGAACATATGCTAATGGTTGATTCATGGTCTTTTAGTCTAAGATTCTATTTTTCTTTGTTCTTAATAATTTGTGCTACTAAACGTCCTTCCATAACAAGTTTTTCTCCTACATAAGCTTTACCATGCATGGAACAAATACCTCTTTTTATTGGACCAGTTAGTTCTATTGAGAATACAATAACATCACCAGGTACTACCTTTGATCTGAATCTAACATCATTTATTTTGAGAAAGTAAGTTGAATATAATTCAGGTTGATCCACTGAATTTAACACAAAAATACCCCCTGCCTGTGCCATAGCTTCAACCTGCAATACGCCAGGCATTATTGGTTCATCAGGAAAATGGCCAACAAAATAAGGTTCATTTAAGGAAACACTCTTCATCGCAACAATATGACTGTCGCTCATATTAAGCACCTTATCAACCAGTAAAAAGGGTGGTCGATGGGGCAGTATTTTCTTAATATCGTTAATATCATAGTATGGTTTGGCATATATGTCAAATGGAGGTTTTTTTAACATTGCTTTATCTTTTATTAGGTTTCTTATTTTCTTTGCAAATTCTGTATTAGCTTGGTGACCCGGCCTAGAAGCTGTTATTCGTCCCTTAATTGGCATTCCCAACAAACTCAGGTCGCCTATAACATCCAATAGTTTATGGCGTGCAGGCTCATTTTGGTATATCAGATCAAGATTATTAAGGATTCCGTTGGGCTTAACCTTAACCTTTGGTTTATTAAACAAATCAGCAAGTTTATCCAACTCCTCTTGTGATACATCCCTGTTTACAAACACAATTGCATTGTTTAAATCACCACCTTTGATTAAATTATTCTTTAACAAAAATTCTAGTTCATGTAAAAAAACAAAGGTTCTGCAGGGTGCAATTTCTTTCTCAAACTTATTAATATTAACAAGACTAGCTTCTTGCTGACCCAACACCTGAGTTTCATAATCAATTAAAACCGAAATTGAAAACTCGTCAGCTGGTTCAATGCGCAAAGTAGTATTACTCTCGGGGATATCGAATGAAATTGGTTCTTCAATAACCAAATACTTACGAACTGCATCTTGTTCAACAATCCCTGCTTCCTTAATTGCTTCAATAAAGGATTTTGAAGAACCATCTTTGATTGGTATCTCCTCAACATCAATATCAATTAGAACATTATCAATTCCCATACCCATTAATGCTGCAAGTACATGCTCAATAGTATAAATTGACACACCATTTTTTGCAAGTGTGGTTCCACGGGCAGTGCTAACAACTAATTCAACATCAGCTTCTATAACCGGTTTTGAATCAATATCAATTCTTCTAAACTTAATTCCATGATTTTCTGGTGCACTATGGAAAGTTATCTCTCCAAGTTGACCAGTATGAAGTCCTGTACCACTAACTGTTACAGACTTTCTTATCGTCTTTTGTTTATCAGCCATTTAAAATTTGAATTGTTTATTCCAATTTTGAAAAAATCAGAATTTCGCAAAAATAATCAATTTTGGCAGAACCATTTTTTTATTGATTCTTTTATAAGATTTAGTTAATTAAATTGATTTTTAAAACTAGTTCTTTATCTATCGAGCAAGCGTTTATAGTAAACCAAGTGATTTATGTACTAAAACAAGTAACTAAAACTATTTCAACTTTCTTTCCAATTCGTTTATACGCTTAATGGTATTATCAAGTCTTCTAAAATGAATATACGACCTCTGAAAATCACGTTTTGAAAACGCCGGAGATCCTTCATGTACAGAGTTTTCTTCACTTATACTTTTACCTATACCTGATTGAGCAGCAATCATTACACCATCTGCAATATTCAAATGTCCAATTATTCCAACCTGTCCTCCAATCAAGCAATTACTACCAATTTTTGTAGAACCTGAAATTCCAGTTTGAGCAGCTATTACTGTATTCTCTCCTACAATTACATTATGAGCAATTTGAATAAGATTGTCAATTTTTGCTCCTTTCTTAATAATTGTGGAGCCAATTGTTGCTCTATCTATTGTTGTATTAGCACCTATCTCTACATTGTTTTCAATAATTACATTTCCTATTTGAGGAACCTTTTTATAATCATTATTTTCAGTTGGTGCAAAGCCAAAACCATCAGCACCAATTATTGAGCCTGCATGTAAAGTGCAATTATCACCAATAATAGAGTCATCATAAATATTTACTCCAGCAAACACTGTTGTATCATTTCCAAGTTTACAATTATATCCAATTGATGTATTTGAATATATAGAACTATTATCGCCAATAATTGAATTTTCACCAATCGAAACAAAGTCACCTATGAAAACATCTTTTCCAATTTTTGCAGAAGTTGCTATTCTTGCCATATCTGAAACACCAGTACGTTTACCCTTTGCTTGTTGGTACATTTCCAATAATGTTGCAAATGATGAATAAGCATCTTTAACTCTAATAAGAGTTGTTGACACTGGTTTTTCTGGTTTAAAATCTTTGTTAACAATTACCAATGTAGCCTTGGTATTATAAATATAACTTGTATACTTTGAGTTTGCTAAAAAACTTAAAGTACCTGGTTTGCCTTCTTCAATTTTAGAGAGGTTGTTAACCTCAGCATTTGGATCACCATCTACTATTCCATCGAGAGCTGTGGCTATTTGTTGGGCAGTAAATTTCATTAAATACTTTTTTGTTTACAAATTTGAAAAAATAATAGTCTATAAGCTGGGGGAAAATCAAGTCATAATGAAGAAACAACAGAATCAACTAATAACAATCCCGGTATGGTAGATAAAACTACTAAACCGGGATTATTACAAAGAGTCACTTATTTTTAGTTTTTATTTAAGTTCTTCTGTAGTTGGATCATCAATTGATGGATTATCCGCAATTGATTCACGCATAGAAGTATCCGCTTGAATATTTTTATACCTATAATAGTCCATTATACCAAGATTACCTGTACGGAATGCCTCGGCAATAGCCTTTGGAATCTCAGCTTCAGCTTGAATAACATTTGCTTTTGATTCCTGTGCGCGTGCCTTCATCTCTTGCTCGTGAGCAACAGCCATAGCACGTCTTTCTTCAGCTTTGGCCTGGGCAATATTCTTATCAGCATTGGCTTGATCCATTTGTAACTCAGCTCCTATATTTTTTCCTATATCAATATCTGCAATATCAATTGATAATATTTCAAATGCTGTTCCTGAATCAAGGCCTTTGGCCAATACAACCTTAGAAATGCTATCTGGATTTTCCAAAACAGCTTTATGAGAATCTGCAGATCCTATTGAAGAAACTATCCCTTCACCTACACGTGCAAGAACCGTTTCCTCACCAGCTCCACCTACAAGTTGATCGATATTAGCTCGAACGGTAACTCTTGCCATGGCTATTAGCTGAATACCATCTTTAGCAACAGCTGCAACCTTTTTGGTATCGATTACCTTTGGGTTCACTGACATTTGCACTGCCTCAAGCACATCACGACCAGCAAGATCAATGGCTGTAGCTGTTTTAAAGTCGAGAGCTATATTAGCTTTTTCTGCAGAAATTAATGCATTTACAACACCCTGTACATGTCCTCCTGCCAAATAATGTGCTTCCAGATCATCACGCTTTAACCTTAAACCTGCCTTTGTAGAGGTTATTAAACTATTAACAATAATGCGAGGTGGAACCTTTCTCCATCTCATTAAAACAAGTTGTAATAAAGAAATTCGGACATCCGACACAAGAGCTGTAAACCACAACCCCACTGGCACAAAATAAAATAGAATCCAAAGTAAAAAAAGGGCTCCTAATACTATTGCCACAAGTACATATACATTTTCCATGATAGCTTAATTATTTAT
>JAERTF010000171.1 GCA_016845105.1 Bacteroidota bacterium
TTTTTTTATTTTTTCATTTCATTTGCTTAAAAAATATACTTTTGCGCGCTTTTTATTTATAGACATTTTTTTAACATTAACGTACTGATTTACAGTAATACAAATCAGATAAAAAATTTTGAGTTATGGCATTTATTCAAAAAGACAAATTGTTTAGCTTACGATGGATAAGAAATTATAGTATGATACTTATTGGCGCCTTTATTATGGCTGCAGGGTTTGTATTATTTATTACACCCTACAAAATAGTTCCGGGTGGAGTTTATGGTATCTCAATAGTACTTCATTATTTAATAGGGACACCTGTGGGTGCAATGGCTTTGGCCTTTGATATTCCACTAACATTAATTGGAATAAAGGTATTGGGCCCACGTTTTGGAATGAAGACTGTAGTTGGCTTTTTTGCTGTGGCAATATTTATGGATACCTTAACTTACTTTTATGGTACCGAGCCACTTGTAGTTGATGATGCATTGCTTTCTTCAATATTTGGTGGGTTATTTATAGGTGTAGGACTTGGGTTAATATTTAAAGCTAAAGCAACTTCAGGTGGTTCTGATATTGTAGCAATGATTGTAAGTAAATACACAAAACTACCATTGGGACAACTAATGATAATAGTTGATTCATTAATTGTTCTTGTTGGTTTAATTGCCTTTAAAGATTGGAGAATACCATTATACTCCCTTATTGTAATATTTATTACTGGCAAAGTAGTAGATGTAATATTGGAGGGTATGAGCTATGATAAAGTATTATTTATTGTATCAGATAAAACACAAGAGATTAGAGATAAAATTGTAAAAGACTTAAATCGTGGAGGAACTCTGGTTAATGGTGAGGGGATGTTTAGCGGTAAGGAAAAATCAATTGTGTTCACAGTTGTAACTCGACGAGAAATGTCGATGCTACAAGAGTTTGTACATAAGATCGACCCAATGGCTTTTGTTACAGTGTTAAACTCCAATGAAATACTTGGTAATGGTTTTAAATCATTGAAAGAAAAAGTTCAGGACTAGTTCTTCCTTTTAAAATCAATGGTTTTTGTCATTGTTTATTCGAAAAGATATTGATTAAGCCAAAAATTTCATAATTTTACCAACAACAAATAAATAACTTAATTCAGATGGAAAAATTTAACTCAACGGATGAAATCCTTGACTTTGCTATTAACGCTGAACAAGAGGCGATAAATTTTTATTCTAACCTATATAATAGGACCAATAGTGAAAATATGAAATTGGCTTATAGGGAATTTATTTTAGAAGAGAAATCACATAAGGATAAGCTATTGAAGCTAAAAGAAGAGGGTACTCTTTCTGGAATTGAGATAGAAAAAGTTACTGATTTAAAGATAAGTGATTATATGGTTGAAAAACAAATTCATGATAAAATGGATTATCAAGATTCGTTGGAGGTAGCCATGTTAAGAGAAAAAGCAGCATATAAATTATATACCGACTTAGCCGAAATTTCAGATACCGAGGATCTAAAAACCATGTTTAAATTTCTGGCACAAGAAGAAGCAAAACATAAGTTGAAATTTGAGACTGAATGGGATGATAATGTAAACCAGGAGAATTAGTATCTGCCAACATAAATATAAACCTGATTCATATTTTATTATGGGTCAGGTTTTTTAGTTTATTATAGAATGTAAACCTTTTAAAATATGAGAATTCATACTATTATCATTATCATTTTGTTATCCCAAATCAACCATGCAATATGTCAGCAACCTGATAATAAATCAGTAACCACCGGTTATAAAAAAGGCACTCTAATTGTTATTGGAGGTGGAAATCTTGATTCAACAATTTTTCAGGAGTTTAAAAAATATGCTGGTGGAGATAGCTCACGAATAGTAGTAATACCAACTGCATTGCCCGATGATTATTTATTAAAGGATTCAGCAATGTTTCATATCAAAAAGGGGTTTGAAAAATACGGGTTTGGTAAAGTAACAATTTTGCATACCAGAGACACTGCCATTGCAAATAATGAAGAATTCATAGAGCCAATAAAAACGGCAACGGGATTGTATTTTCTTGGAGGCAGACAATGGCGCATTGCAGATGGTTTTTTAAATACCAAGGCTCACAAGGAAATGTTTAATCTGCTCGACAGGGGAGGAGTAATAGCAGGATCATCGGCTGGAGCCACAATACAAGGGTCGTATTTAGCTCGTGGTGATACTAAGAATAATCAGATAATGATGGGGGATCATGAAGAGGGACTGGGGTTTATTTCAAACATAGCCATTGATCAGCATGTACTTGCCAGAAACCGTCAGTTTGATATGTTCGATATACTAAAGGAAAGACCAGAACTTCTAGGTATTGGATTGGATGAAAATACCGCAATTGTCGTATGCGGAGATGAATTTAAGGTAATTGGAGCTAGTTATGTAACTATTTATGATGGAACATACTGGTCCAGGGAAGGAAGTAGTTTGAAAAATCTGCCATCAGAAGAAGATGTTTTTTATATGCTAAAAAGTGGAGATAGGTATAACCTTAAAGATAGAAAAGTAATTGTTGAGTAACCAAATTATATTCTCTATTTACAATTTTCTATGGACTAATCTAACTTCATACAATTTGAGGTTAATATTTTTGTTATTATTAAAACCATAGTTATTATGAAAATTTTCGGTTCTTTAATTGGCTGGGCTATAATTATTAGTATGCTGTTATTGTCATTAACATTTGTTGATTTTCTTGCTTTATCTGATATTCATCAAGATTATGTTAGTAGCAAGGTGCTCCAGTATTTACACATCGATATTGCAAATGAATTGCCTGGTTGGACTTCAACCCAATTGGAATGGGGCTGGATTAGGTTAAGTATTTTTATTAAAACTATACTAATTGTAGCTATAATAATCTCACTTATTAAAGTAGCAAAGAAGTATAAAATTTGAAACAGTAGTTTTTAATAAAAGCACTGACAATCAAAATGTACAGAAGTGTGTTTAACTAAGCGATTAATTAAATAGCTTCATTATATCATTTCCATTTGCAAAAATTAATAGGCTAAATAATAGTATCATCCCTACTACTTGAGCATATTCTAAAAACTTATCGCTTGGTTTGCGTCGTGCAATAATTTCATAAAGCAAGAATAATACATGACCACCATCGAGCGCTGGAATTGGCAATACATTTAATATTGCTAGCATAATTGATAGAAATGCTGTTAATCGCCAAAAGCTTTCCCAATGCCATTGCTTGGGAAATATGCTTCCGATTGTTATAAAACCTCCAACACCCTCATAGGCTTTTACTTCAGGTGAGAATAGTAATTTAAGCTGCTTAAGATAATTATCAATGCCACTAATTGTACGACTAAAACCAGCAGGAATAGCTTCACCAAAAGTGTATTCTTTTTTACTTACAGTAAATAGTTTGTTTAGGTTGCCCATTGGATAAACACCAATTAATCCTTCTTCATCAAGCTGTATTGGGATATCAATGCTATCTGCATCTCTAATTACAGTAACTGTAACCATTTCATTCTTGTGTGTTTGAACCTTATCCCTAAAATCATTATAGTACAAAAGAATTTCATTATTTAGGCCAATAATTGTATCTCCAATTTGCATTCCTGATTTCTCAGCCGGTGATTCTTTCGAAAACCTATCAACGATAAATGGAATTCGGAAAGTAAATAATGGTGATTTGTGATTTATAAGTTTGTTCAAACTTCCTTCTGGCAGAGTTAATGTTGCGGGAACGTTGTCTCTAATAATATCAACTGTTTTTACTTCGTTGAGAACAAGATTCATTGGGATTTTGCTAAAATCTTCAACATACAGACCATCAAGTGTTATGATTTTATCTCCAGGTTGAAATCCCATTTCCATTGCAAGGCTATCTGGTCTGATACCATATTTATTAACTTCCTTTGTGCTTAAAAATTCATCACCCCAATAAGTTAACATCGAAATGTAGATTACAAATGCAAGAACTACATTCATAATAACACCACCTAGCATTATTATTAGTCGCTGGTAAGCAGGCTTTGACCTAAATTCCCACGGCTTAGGAGGTAATTTCATCGCTTCCTTATCCATCGACTCATCGATCATTCCTGATATTTTTACATATCCGCCTAAGGGTAGCCATCCCATCCCATACTCGGTTCCTCTATAGGTAAATTTGAAAATCGAGAACCATGGGTTGAAGAACAAATAAAACTTTTCAACTCGTGTTTTAAAAATCTTTGCAGCAGCAAAATGTCCAAACTCGTGAACAACAACTAATATGGAGAGGCTCAAAAGGAGCTGAATTACCTGGATTATTATTTCCATCTATTTTTTATTATAATTTTACTTAATTAACTCAATTGCTTTTTTCCTTGTAAGGATATCTGTCTCAAAATAATCTGATAGACCAGGTTTTTCGATTCTAGGTATCGTATTCATGCTTTGTTCAACAATATCAGAAATATGTAAAATTCCGATTTTACCATCTAAAAAAGCTTGTACTCCTATATCATTAGCAGCATTGATAATACATGGCATATTGCCTCCTATTTCCAAGGCTTTAAAAGCGAGTGCAAGATTACGAAATTTTTTCACATCAGGCTGAAGGAAATCAAGAGTGCCTATTTGAATTAAATCAAGCGGTTGAAATGAAGTTGCTAATCTTTGAGGATAGGTTAGTGCAAACTGTATTGGTATTCTCATGTCAGGCACACTGAGTTGCGTTTTTACCGAGCCATCACTAAAATACACCAAAGAATGAACTATGCTTTGTGGATGGATCAAAACATCAATCTTTGAATAATCTAAATCAAATAACCATCGGGCTTCAATAGCTTCAAGTCCTTTGTTCATAAGTGTAGCTGAATCAATGGTAACTTTATTACCCATGTTCCAGTTGGGGTGAGCCAAAGCCTGGGCAGGAGAAGCATTTTTTATATAAACTTGACTTTTGTTTAAAAATGGTCCGCCCGATGCTGTTAGTACTATTTTTTCAATGGGGTTGTTAATCTCTCCCATCAAGCATTGAAATATTGCAGAATGTTCCGAATCAACCGGGATTATTTGTCCACCGTATTCAAGTGCGGTTTTTGATATTAGCTCACCAGCAACCACAATACACTCCTTATTCGCCAGAGCTATTCTTTTTTTGTTTTTTAAGGCTGTTAAAATTGGTACTAATGCAGTCAAGCCTGTAATACCAATTAATACAATATCTATGGTATCCATTTCCATTATCTGACTAATGGAATCCTCGCCTGCATAAACTTTTATATCATATCCAATGAGTGCATCACTTACCTTTGTGTATTTGTTCTTATCACCAATCACCACAACATTTGGTAAGTAAGTAATTGCCTGATTAATTAGCAATTCTGCATTGCTATTTGCTGTGAGAACCTCAACGGTAAATAATTCTGGTTGTTCATCAATAACTCTTAAGGTCTGTGAACCAATAGATCCTGTTGACCCTAATATTGCTATTCTTTTTTTCATAAAGTAATGATAATTGCAGTGAGTAGGCTTGATGTTAATTAAATAGGATGTATTCTTCAGGGTTTACAGGATTGCCGTTTTCCCATAACTCGAAGTGTAGATGTGGTCCGGTTGTTAGTTCACCCGATTGGCCTGATATTGCAATTGGCTCTCCTGCAAGTACATGATCCCCTTCTTTTTTCAATAGTACCGAATTGTGCTTATATACGGAAATAAAATTTCGTTCGTGCTGAAGACTAATTATATATCCTGTTTCCAATGTCCATCCCGAAAAAACAACTGTTCCATCAAGTGTAGCTTTTACTGCTTCATTATGAGAAGTTACAATATCGATTCCAAAATGATTTTCCATTAGATTAAATCTTGAGGTAATTATTCCTTGCAATGGCGTAAAAAAGTTAAAGCTACTAATCGAATTTTCGTTAGTGTTTGTAAACTGACCCGATTCGTTAAAGTATAAATTATGCATACTATGGTTTTCAAATTCGGCCCTTAAGGTACTATCGTTTATCGACTTAATATTTTGAATCGTGTCGTAGTGTAAGTTTGTAATTTCAACTTCATCGTAGTTAATCTGTACTGGATCTTCTTCGAAAATATTTTTAAAACTAGCTATATATCGATTCTTTTTTTCGATATCGAGAAGTAGCGAATCGGCTAGAATGTTTAAACTATAAAGCTGTCGTTTATCGTCAATATCTGGATAACCGGGTATGTATTTTTTTACAGATGTGTTGGCAATAACAATAAATGTAATTGTCATGAATATAATCCCAAAACTAAAAACAAAAATAAAAACATTAAGACGCGTCAGTCTAAGAGAAAGACGATCTTCGAAAGTTTGATCATTAAAAATAACCAACCTATACTTACTTCGTAGGTTGTTATACCATTTCTTATTTTTTTTCTGTTTTGCCATTTGAAAGTGCAAAGGTAAAAAACCAAAACTAACTATCACGTTCTTTTATTGCTAATTACTTGTTGTAAATCATGAAGTACTTTGATATTGAATTTGAAAAATGAACCAGGCAATAGTATGAACACTTAGAACTTTTAAAACAAATTTCGAATAAATATGGTTTTTCATGAAACTCTAATTATTTTTGCCAGTCATTATTTGTAATAAAACTCTTTAAATTTAGTTATTAAGGTTAAATTTATACATTGATTAACCAAAGATCAAATACGTCTTTATTGTTTTTGATGGCAATATCACTTTTGCTATTCATAAACTCATGTTCCACAAAAAAGAATACATGGACTCGTAGGGCCTATCACAATGTTACTTGTCATTACAATGTTTATTGGAATGGAATGGTTAGTCTGGATGAAGGTATTAGCTTGCTCCAGGAAAAGGTTGTCGACGACTATAATAAAGTACTTAGGGTAGCAAATTATGGTACCAAGGCAGATGCAACAATAGTAAACCCTAAAATGGATCGAACCATAAAAAAGGCATCCATTGGTATTCAACGACATTCGATGTCGTTTGGCGGTAAAGAGTACGTAAAATGGGTTAAGGATAGTTATCTGATGATGGGAATAGCTCATTTTTACAAACAGGATTACACCAGTGCTCGAAGAGTGTTTGATTATGTTGCAAAGGAGTATGAATCTACACCTATTTCTTATGAGGCAATACTATGGCTGGCACGAACTTTTATTCAAACCGAAAGGTATGAAAAGGCCGAGGCATCTCTAAACCTGTTGCAAAGTAAGCTTAAAGATGAAAACTTTCCTCGAAATGTAGAAAAAGAAATCCCTATTGTATATGCTGATTTTTATATAGCTCGTGGTGATTATAATTCAGCATATCCTTATCTAGAAAGAGGACTTGAGTTAGCCACAGATAATAATATAATAACCCGAATTTATTTTATTCTTGGTCAGATTAGTCAGCTTGATCATGAGTATAATAAGGCAATGGCATATTTTTCTAAGGTCGTTAAGAAGAATCCCCCTTATAAAATGGCTTTTGAAGCTCAAATGAATATTGCCCAATGTTATGGAGAAGGATCAGGTGATAGCAAGCAAATAAATAAGGTATTGCTAAAAATGGCAAAGGAAGATAAGAATAAGGAATATCTGGATCAAATTTATTATGCTTTAGCACAAATTGCTACTTCCGATAGTAAGGATACTCTGGTAATTTACTATTTAAAAAAATCAGTTAGTACAAGCGTAAGCGATCCGGTTCAAAAAACAACTTCTTCTCTTGAACTAGCAGATATTTATTTTGATGACGGTGTTTATCAAAATGCACAGGCATATTATGATACAGCTGCAATGTCGCTTCCAAAAGACTATCCTGATTATGATAAAATAATGAACAAAACAACGGTACTTTCTCAGTTAGTTGTTCAGATACAAACAATAGCATTGCAGGATAGCTTACAGACTATTGCTTTGTTGGATACTGCTGATCTTTATACCATGGTTGATAGTTTAATTGCTAACTACGAAAAAGAACAGGAAAAAATAGCAGAAGAAAGGGAGAATGGTGGAGGAACACAGTTTGTGGATATGACACGTAATAAACCCGGACAACCACTTGGAGGTGGTTGGTATTTTGATAATCCAACTGCATTGGGTCGGGGACGTACAGAATTTATTAAGAAATGGGGCGACCGTAAACTTGAAGACATGTGGAGAATATCCGACAAGCGTTCGATGATGCAGTCGTTTGAGGAAGATCTAACAGATGAGGAAGAAATTACCCAAAGCGATAGTGTTATAATGGTTGTAACTAATCCACGTGATCGTGCATTCTACCTTCAGCATATTCCACGAACACCAGAACAATTGGCCGTTTCTGATAGTCTTATAATCGATGCCTATAATTTGTTGGCATATTTATATTATGAAGACTTAAAAGACACAACTCTTGCTTTGGATACATATACCGAATTTCAAAAAAAATATCCTGACAATAAATATCGATTAGAATCATGGTATGCCTTGTATAAAATATACACAGGTTATGGTAATAGTGAAGAAGCTAATTTTTATAAAGGTTTGATAGTTAGTAATTATCCTGAGAGTAATTATGCTAAGGTTCTTCTCGATCCTGATTATTTTATCAAACTGAGTCAACAATTAAACGAAGCAGCTAAACTTTACGAAAAAACGTTTAAAGCATTTAACAGAGAACAATATTACAGAGTTATAACATATTCAGATCAAGCTGTAGATCTATATCCCGATGATACAGCTCTTATGCCTAAGTTTTTGTACTTGAGAGCAATATCACTGGGAGCTGTAGATGTTGCCGACACATTATATTCATCTTTAATAAGTCTTGTTCAACAATACCCCACTAGTTCTGTGGCACCAATGGCTAAATCTGTAATTAAAACGTTACAGGTGGAGTATGGAATTGGTTTACCCGAAGGTGCAACAGCGGCGTCACTCGAGGCAACTACCAGAGAATCTATTTATAAGTTTAATGCAGAAGAGATGCATCTTGTTTTAATTGTTGTTAAATCAGAGGATGTTAATATAAGTGCACTAAAAGTACGGATTTCTGATTTTGATAAGAAATACTTTAGACTTAAGCGGCTTAGGGTAAAAAGTCTAATGCTTGATGATCTTCATACAATTATTACAATAGGGAACTTTGATAGTAAAGATGAAGCCGGCAACTATTTATTGGCTCTTCAAAATGATGAATATGTTGTATCAGGATTGCAAAATAAAGATTTTGAGGTTTATTCAATATCAGCATCCAACTACCCATTATTTTATAGGGATAAGGATATTGAAATGTACAAGGAATTTTTTGAGAACAATTATGGTAGAGATTAATTAGATACAACGTGAAAAAAGGAAAAAACGGAAACGGTGATAGTCAGGTGCCTAATATTATTGCACAAGGAACAAATATAATAGGTGACATTCATTCTGAGGGTGACTTTAGAATCGAGGGATCCATAAAAGGTAAAATTGAAGCAAAAGGGCGAATTGTTGTTGGTGAAAGTGGTAATGTTGAAGGTGAAATAACATGTAGTGATGCCGATATTTGTGGAAAAGTAGTTGGTAAACTAGAAGTAATTAATCTTACAATTTTTAAGGCTACATCATTTTTTTCTGGAGATGTTATTACCAAAAAGATATCAATTGAACCGGGCGCTTCTTTTACGGGAACATGTACAATGGGGTCTGAAAATAAACCCGTTAGTAAGTAGCTTCTAAATACATATTAATTATCAATTAGGAGTAGAAATATTTTTTAAGCTGTTTTACTTTATAGATTATTGTATTTTAGCAATAATGAAACGTGACGAAAAAGATAGCCCACTTAAGTTTTATGCAAAGTATTCAACCCTTGCCTTACAAATGATTGTAATAATTGTTGCAGGAGCGTTTGGTGGAAAAGCAATTGATGGTTGGTTGAATTGGGATTTTCCTGTATTTACTTTAATTCTAACAATACTATCAGTTGCCGCGGCAGTTTACTATGGTATAAGAGGACTTTTTAAAAATAGTTAATCTGATTTTCTTACTAAAGCAATTATGGAGATAAAAATAAAATCTACACTCTTAAGGTTTGGATATTTCACTGCACTAGTTTTACTATTAAGTATTGCCGTTCAATTATGGATTCCAGAGATTAAAATTAGTCCTGTATGGCCATACATATTATTGTTTTTATTTTTATTTACATCATTTGCAATTATTATACTGTCAAAATATATCTCAAGTAAAATCTCATATTTTGCGAACGCTTTTATGCTGGTAAATTTTGGAAAACTGGTTTTGTTTTCAGTAATTATTGTGGTTTATGCATGGTTAGTTCATGATGAAGCCATATCCTTTACCATTACATTCTTTGTATATTATTTAATACTAACCATATACGAGATAGTGATCCTGCTAAAAATGCAGAAGAATAAATAACTTTATTTTCCTTTTACATAAGTAGGTACCAATTTAATTTATACTTTTATCATTTTAATATAGTATACATAGATAAGGTATCAATAAATTAAGTAATGGTTTCATACGCATCATTTGAAGATTTTCTGTATATAATAATAGGTTTAGTTTGGGTTATATTTTCATTTTATAACGCAAAACGAAAGAAAAAGGCCAAAGAAGGTAAACCAACCGAAAGCCAAAAAAATCCAATACTTGATTCCATACTTAGTGAATTTGGAATTGATACCGAAGAAGATAATAATTATGAAAAGCCATTGCAGGAAAACGAACAGATTAGTGCCCTAAAAGATAATAGTATACCACAAGGTGAAAGTTTTTCGCCCGAACCCGAAGCTATATTTTCTTATGATGATATTTATGAGGAAAGCAACTATATCCCCCCAACCAATGTCATTGATAAAAAGCAGACAACAGCTTTTGAATCTACTTCCACTATTACTGGATCGAAAAATCTTAATTTGAAAAAGAAAGTTAGAAAAATAGATTTGAGAAAAGCTATTATTTATTCGGAAATACTTAAAAAACAGCATTTTTAAAATGTTAAAAAAAGTTAATGGTAATTTGTATTGTATAATCATTTATTATTAAATTTACCAACTTTTTAAATCATAAATAAAGAACTTAGTTGAACATAAATTTGCAGGTATGTTAAGAAATTTACTCCTTACTCTTGGTTTAATTTTTGCAACAAGCGTCATGGTGTTTGCCCAATCGGGTACACTAAAAGGGACAGTGCTTGACAAGGATACAAAAGAACCAATTCCTTTTGCCAATATTGTACTGGAAAACAAAGGATCGCAAGTTGGAGGTGCTACTTCTGATTTTGATGGGAATTACATGATTAAACCAATTCCGCCGGGGAAATATGACTTGAAAGCCACTTTCGTTGGTTACAAGACTATATTGATTCAAGGGATTATTATTGGTGGTGATCAAATCAGGTTTTATGATGTTGAGTTAACCTCAACAGCCGAAACCCTTGATGTTGTGGAAATAGTTGACTACAAAGTGCCTTTGATTGATAAAGATCAAACAGCATCGGGTCAAACAATTACTGCTGAGGAAATTTCCAAGATGCCTAATCGTAATGCAAATGCCGTTGCAACCACTGTTGGTGGTGTATTTTCTGAGGATGGTGAACGTGGTAGCGTTCGTGGTGCCAGATCTGATGCAACAGCTATGTATATCGATGGTATTCGTGTAATAGGTAACTCAAGTGTGCCTCAATCAGCTATTGAGCAGGTTGATGTAATCCTTGGTGGTGTGCCTGCGCGATATGGTGATGTTACATCAGGTATTATCAATGTTACAACAAAAGGACCTGCTCGTGAATTTGGAGCCGGTATTGAGTTGGAATCATCAGAGTTTCTTGATGCATATGGACACAATCGTGTTGGATTTAATATGATGGGGCCACTTATTAGAGGAAAGAATAAGAGCGAATCACTCTTGGGTTTCTTTGTGGCGGGTGATATTAATGCAAATAGAGATGGAAATCCTTCACAAGGCTATTATTCGTTAACCAGCGAAAACCTAGCTTTGCTTGAGCAAAACCCAATTCGTCCTTCAGGATCCGGTCCAGGTACCTATATTAATGGTGAGTTTCTTAGAAACAGTGATCTTGAACATGTAAAGGTAGCTCCAAATACTGCACGCCAGAGTTATAACTTTATTGGGAATATTAATATTCGTACAACTGAAACAATTAACCTAACAGTTGGTGGTAGCTATTATTATTACAATGGTCGTGATTATGATTACCGCGCAACTCTTGGTAACTGGGATAAAAATACCTTAAGAAAAAACACTAATTACAGAGGTTATGTAAGATTTACTCAACGTTTCCCTACCGAAGCAGAAAGTACATCTAAATTCAGGAACTTCTATTACTCATTACAATTTGATTATACAAAGGATAAAGGTGAATATGGTGATGCTAATCACTGGGATAATCTATTTAAATATGGTTACATAGGTAAATTCCAAACATATAAAACCCCTACATTTGAATTAGGTAGCGATACAGTTAATGGACATTATTATGAAAATGTATGGTTGTTAAACTCATGGAATTTTGATACTCTTGTTGAATGGTCACCACGTGATATAAATCCTTTGGTAGCGCAATATACAACAGAGTACTTTAATATCTATGACGGTATGCCTGCCGGACATTATCAAAATGTTGATGATATATTACTAGGTAATGGGTTGTTAAATGGTAGTACTCCTAAAAGGATTTACGGACTATATTATTCGCCAGGAACAAATCAATCCGGATATGGAAAATGGAATAATGATCAATATAACATGAGAATGGATGCTTCGCTTGATATTGGAAATCATGCAATTAAACTAGGTTTTCAGTATGAACAGCGTACAAATAGATTTATTAACTATGCACCAACTGGTTTCTGGAATTTGATTCGTGATGGTAGAGGTTTAACCAACTTCCATTTATTGGAATTGGACAAAGACAACCCAGAACTAATTTCATATAATGGTCATGTTGACACTATTATATATAGGAGAAAGTATGATGCAAGTGCACAGCGTGAATTCGATAAAAATCTACGTGCGGCAATGGGGTTACCTGAAGATGGTTTAGATTATATCGTAACAGATTCATATGATTATGATAATGGAACAATAGAGTATTATGACAGGAATGGCAAAATGCATACTGTTAACCTTGATCCAAGTGCTCTAAATGTTGGTTTGTTTTCACCTGATGAATTATGGAATGATGGACTTTCGTCAATAAGCTATGGTGGATTTGATTATGAAGGTAATGTGTTATCTTCTCAACCAGCGTATGAAGATTTCTTTAATAAAACAGATGCAAATGGAGTACACACTCGCGATATTGGAGCTTATCAACCAATATACATGGCTGGGTATATTCAAGATCAGTTTGCGTTCAAAGATTTGATCTTTAATGTAGGAGTTAGGGTTGACCGTTTTGATGCAAATCAAAAAGTTCTTGAAGATCCATTTTTACTATACCCCGCTCATAACGTTGGTGATTTCAATACTGTTTCTGGTTTTGAAAATGTAACTCACCCTTCAAATATGGGAGATAATTATGTAGTGTATGTGGATCAGGTAAAAGATCCAACACGAGTAGTTGGTTACCGTGATGAATATACTTGGTATAATTCCGAAGGTATTGAAATTCTTGATCCTACTATACTGGATGTTGGTAGTGGTATCTCTCCAGCATTGCTTGATCCCGATCAATCACAAGTAACAATTCAATCGTTTAAGGATTATGATCCTCAGATTAATGTGATGCCTCGTATATCATTTTCATTCCCTATTTCGGATGAAGCATTATTTTTCGCTCATTATGATGTTCTTACCCAACGTCCAACAAGTCGAGTTTTCTCTGATCCATCACAGTATTATTTCTTTAATAATATTGGTGGTAACCTGGATAATCCATCTTTGGAACCAACGAAAACAATTGATTACGAATTAGGGTTTACACAAAAAGTGTCTTCAACTTCATCAATAACATTCACAACATTTTATCGTGAAATGAGAAGTATGATTCAGATGTACAGGTTTAATGGTGCATATCCAAAGGATTACACATCATTTAATAACCTTGACTTTGGAACAGTTAAAGGTCTTACTGCTGAGTACGATTTACGTCGTACAGGAAATGTACGTGTAAGGGCTGCTTATACACTTCAATTTGCTGATGCTACAGGAGCATCTACAACAACAGCTGCCTCATTATTAGCTGCTGGTTTACCAAACTTGCGTTCTACTTTCCCAATGCCTTGGGATAGAAGACATGCTTTTAATATTGTGTTGGATTATCGTTGGGGATCTGGTAAAGATTATACCGGCCCAAAAATTAAACGCGAAAAATCAGGTAAAGCACCAATGGAGCCTTTGAGCAATTTTGGATTTAGCTTAACCGTAAATGGTGGTTCAGGTACTCCTTATACAGCATCTGAAAATGTTTCATCACCAATTACTCCTGTTGGATATGTACTTAAGGGTACCTATGGTGGTTCAAGATTGCCTTGGCAATTCAGACTTGATCTAAGGGTTGATAAAGATTTCTACTTTAAACTAGGTAATAAAGAAGGTGATAAAGCATCAAGTGCATATCTTAATGTATACTTGCAGGTACTAAACTTATTAGATACAAAAAACATTGTTAACGTATATCCTTTCACCGGAAATGCTGATGATGACGGTTATCTATCAGAACCTGAATGGCAACGTCAAATTAATACTCAATTGGATCCAGAATCTTTCCGCAATCTTTATGGAAATTTTGTGAACAATCCTGGTAATTATAGTACGCCACGTCAAATTCGTTTGGGTTTAATGTTTAACTTTTAGACAAGCTGTAATTTAATGAAATTAAGAAAGAATAAAATATAAATATCATGAAAAATATTTTACGGATCTATATAGTTGTTTTTGTTTCATTTGCGTTTCTTAGTAGTTCATATGCTGAAGAGTTTCACTACGCAAAAACAAAACAATCCACTAGCCTGAAACAAACAACAGCAGGCTGTTCTCCGTCATCTGCATATGACTGGCTCGACATTAATAATGTTAGAGCAAGGATTAATGCTGGAGGAGATATGTGGTGGGATTTGCCAGGTGGTGTAGGAGCTAAATATTATATTCCTAAGAATGGAACAGCAACATCATTATTTGCTGGTTCACTTTGGATTGGTGGACTTGATATCAACAATCAGTTAAAGTTAGCGGCCCAGCGTTTTCGTCAGGTTGGTATTGATTTTTGGACTGGCCCACTTACCGTGGATGGAACTGCATCAATTGATGAAGCTGTTTGTGCTCAATATGATGAGTTTTTTAAAATAACCAGAGCTACAGTAGATGAGTTTCTTTCTCATACTGATCCAATTGACGGCCGCTTTATCCCAAGTGAAGATTATGTAATTCCCCCGGCAATTACTGATTGGCCCGCACATGGTGATGTTTCGAAAGGACAGAGCTATTATTTGGCCCCATTTTATGATGTACTAGGCGATGGCGAATATGAACCAACAGACGGTGATTACCCATATTATGACATTAGTAACGAACTGTGTCACAGTGAGGTAGTGTCAATGGAAGAGGAGTATTCAGGTACTGTAACTGGTAGTATTCTAGCCGACCAGGTTATAAAAGGTGACCAAACATTATGGTGGGTATTTAACGATAAGGGTAATATTCATACTGAAACATCAGGGTCAGCAATTGGTTTAGAAATTAGAGCTCAAGCCTTTGCTTTTGCTACAAATGATGTAATAAACAACATGACTTTTTATAGCTATGAAATCATAAATAGATCAACATTTGAGCTTACAAATACATATTTTTCTCCATGGGTTGATACTGATTTAGGTTATGCAACTGATGACTTTGTAGGATGTGATGTTACTCGTGGTTTAGGTTATTGTTATAATGGTAAAGCTGTGGATGGTAACGGCGAGGTTCAAAGTTATGGTGATCAACCACCAGCAATTGGAGTCGACTTTTTCCAAGGACCTTATATGGATGCTGATGGTTATGACAACCCTTCATTCAATGGTGATAGTGTAGGTGGTCCTAGCTTTGGTGGAAGTTGTGATATCGTTACTCAGAATAATGCACTAAGAGATATGGCATTCATTAAAGATGGTGCTTTGGTAACTGAAACTACTATTGTACGGTCAGCAGCTATTAATGGTATAAACTTTGGTAATGGAATCAAAGATGACGAACGTTATGGAATGTATAGTTTCGTATATCATAACAATGATGGATCTGATCAGGGTGACCCTCAAACTGCTTCTCAATATTATAATTATTTAACAGGAAAATGGAAGAATGGTGATAATATGTTTTATGGTGGTACAGCCTTTGATTTAGGAGGCCCATCCGGAACAGTTGGACCCGAATGTAAGTTTATGTTTCCTGGTGATAGTGACCCATGTAACTGGGGAACTGCCGGATTACCACCAAATGGTGGATATAACCAAAATGGCTTCTATTGGTCTGAAGAAACAGGCGATGCAGGAGGACCTAACCCTCCAGGTGATAGACGTTTTATGCAATCAGCAGGACCTTTTACACTTAAGCCAGGTGCGGTAAATTATATTACTGTTGGTATACCATGGGCTAGAGCCCAATCAGGTGGCCCTTGGGCATCCGTTGAAAAACTTAGAATAGTTGATGATAAATGTCAGGCATTATTCGACAACTGTTTTAAAGTTATTGATGGCCCTACTGCTCCAGATTTAACAATGGTTGAGCTTGACAGACAATTAATTGTTTACATTAGTAATTCGGCTAATTCAAATAACTATCTAGAAAAATACAGTGAGTTTGATCCAAATATCATTCAACCCCTTCCAGGTAGTGATCCTCCGGTACCTAGTGATGCGATTTACCGATTTGAAGGCTACCAAATTTTCCAGTTAAAGAATGACCAAGTTAGTGTTGATAATATACATGATCCTGATCTAGCGCGATTAGTAGCACAGTTTGATGTTAAGAATGGAGTAACGAAAATTGTAAATTATAATTATAACGATAATATAGGAGCTAACGTTCCTGTGATTGAAGTAGATGGTGGTGACAATGGAATTAGTCATTCATTTGTGCTCTCACAAGATGCTTTTGCTACCGATGATGTTAGACTGGTAAATAATACTCAATATTACTATCTAGCATTAGCTTATGCCCATAATAATTATTTAGAGTTTGGAATGGATTATCCATATAGTAGTGGTCAAACCCATCCTTATTTATCGGGTCGTAAGAATATTAAAGTATATACTGCAATGCCACATCTTACCGTTAACGGCCTTGTGCAAAATGGA
Source organism: Bacteroidota bacterium (assembly GCA_016845105.1). Taxonomy (GTDB): domain Bacteria; phylum Bacteroidota; class Bacteroidia; order Bacteroidales; family F082. The sequence continues at coordinate 17,260 of JAERTF010000171.1, forward strand.
TCATATGGTGATAGTCCGAAAATTACTCGTATTGCTGGTTTTGGAAACGGTGGAATGAATCTAGATTTTACTGAAGAAACCATTAATGAGATACTATCTAAACCTCCGGCAAGTGAAGAAAATATTTTTGGAGGCCCAGATTATCCTATTGCCTATAATCCTGAGTATAAAATTAATGCAGGACCTTTAAATGTAAAAGTAGTTGACCCTCTTAGCGTAGTTAATGCTGATTTTACCTGGTGGATGGACACTCTTATTAGAGTAAAACTAGATCATATTACTGGTAATGCTGCCGTTGAAGGAGATACAACAAGTAAACTTGTAGGTAATTGGCAGCTAAGAAATAATGTTACCAATGAAGTTTATAAAAGTGATACTACAATTTTAACTGAGTACGAACAATTATTTTTGGATCTAGGATTTTCAATTAATATCGAGCAACCATTTGTTGCTGGACCAATTGGTATTGGAGAAGTTATGGCTGGTAATCCATCAGCATTAAAACCATATTTTGAAGTTTTTGCACCAAATAATGGACTAATTGAATCAACAATTACCTATGCCGATAGTTCTAATAATTGGCTAAGTGGTGTTAGTGATGTGGATGTGCCATTATATCCATTGGATTGGATTCGTTCGGGAACTTATCAAAGTGATGAAGCACCTGCCGGAAATGACTGGAATACTTCAGCAATTCCTTATAATCCTTGGGATCCTAATTCAGTATATGAAAAAATATTAGTTGGAACATGGACACCATATTGTATGGCAGCTTATGGTAATAGCAGAATACCTGGTGAAGTTGTAGAAAATCAGGTTGGCCCTGCATTTAGTAAAATATCTAAGCTATTATCACAATTTAAGGACGTAGCAAGTGTTGACATAGTTCTTACTCCTGATAAGGATAAGTGGACCAGATGTCCGGTTATTGAAGCTAGCTATAATGAAGATTTGGCTGAAGGAAATGCTAAGCGTTTTTATAAACGTGCTTCACCTTCGGTTGATAAAGATGGAAATTATGCTACTTTGGGTAGTGGACCAAGTGATAACCCTAGTGATCCGAACTATATTAGTGATAATGGTATGGGTTGGTTCCCAGGATATGCTTTAAACATTGAAACAGGCGAACGTTTAAATATGATGTTTGCAGAGGATTCATATCTGGTACAACAAAATGGTCGCGATATGCTCTTTAACCCTACCAAAAGAAATCTAGACCTTCCTGATCAAATCCTTGATGAAAACATCTGGAGAGGACAAGGTGAGAATATGGTACCAGTAATGGGAGGTAAGCATTATGTTTATGTACTTGATCATAGAAGTACTAAATTTCAGGAGCTTCATAAATTTGATATGCCTGCCTATGATGCTGGTAGAATGGCTTCACAATATCTTGATTCAATATCAACTCTTGTTTCGGTATTTGCCGAGAGTAGTTTATATGGTTTAATTATGTATACCGGAATTCCCATGGGCGTTGTTGGTAAAGAATGGTTATCAAATGAAGCAAAGATTAGAATCAGGGTTGCAAGACCATATCAAAGAGGTTATTCTGCAATGCCACTTGATTCTGTTTATCCGGGAACTGATGTTAATAATTTTTACCCAATGTATCAATTTACAATGGAAGGATTGGAAACAGAATATGATGTTAAGGAAAAAATGGAGACTGACCTAGATGCTATTAGAGTTGTGCCTAATCCTTATTATGCATATTCGGATTATGAACATAATGCACTCGATAATAGGATAAAGATTACCAACCTTCCTGAAAAGTGTACAATTACCATATATAATGTAAGCGGAAGTAAGATTAAGCAGTTTACCAAGGATACCCCAGAAACTACTATAGAATGGGATCTTAAAAACTTTGCATCAGTTCCAATTGCTGGTGGTGTATATTATTTTCATGTTAAATCAGAGGATGGAGACCGGGTAGTAAAATGGTTCTGTGTTACCAGAATTCCTGATCTTAATACATTCTAAAAAATATAATTTGTCTTGAACTAGAATTTAATCAAGTTGAATATGAAAACTCTTTATAGAAATCTGATCATTGTTTTGATCGTTACGTTAATATTTCCCATAGCAGAGTCAACTTTTGCAGGAAACAGAGACAGGTCTGGCCAAGCTGGTGCCACTGAGTTATTAATTAACCCATGGGCAAGAAGTAGTGGTTGGGCTAGTGCTAATATGTCCAGAGTAAGAGGTCTTGAAGCTATATGGGGCAACGTTGCCGGAACAGCATTTACTCCGAAGACGCAGCTTATTTTTTCAAATACTCAATGGCTAAAAGGAACAGGGACTAATATTATGTCCTTTGGACTTACTCAAAGAGTAGGAGAGGTAGGAGCATTAAGTCTCTCTGTTATGTCGATGTCATTTGGAGAAATTGATATAACAACAGTTGATAACCCAGATGATCCGCAAGGTACTTATAAGCCTAGTTTAATGAATATTGCTATTGCGTATTCAAAGGCTTTTTCAAATAGTATTTATGCAGGTGTTGTGCTGAAGGTAGTTTCAGAATCAATTGCTGATGTTAGTGCTGTAGGTGTAGCTATTGATGCTGGTATACAATATGTTACAGGTGCTGACGAGCAAATATCATTCGGTATTGCTCTTAAAAACTGGGGACCTAAAATGAAGTATTCCGGCGATGGATTGTCACTCCGTACAATCATATCAGGACAAGAAACTGCTTTTACTCTTGAACAACGATCAATGTCTTTTGATATGCCTGCACAGCTTAATATTGGTGCTGCATATGATTTTCTATTTCCAAAGGACTATCGTTTAACTGCCGCTGGTAACTTTACATCTAACTCATTTAGCCAAGATCAGTTTTCTTTTGGTTTGGAGTTTAGTTTGAAGGAATATGTACAACTTAGAAGTGGTTATACTTATGAAAAGGGCATGTTCGAGGAAGTTACATCTACTGAAAATATCAATATTAATAATGGCTTGAGTGCTGGATTAAGTGTTCAGGTTCCCCTTAGCAAAGAAAAAGGAAGTTATATAGGTATTGACTATACATATCGTGAATCACAGAGTTTCAATGGTTCACATACAATGGGAATTATTTTTAATTTCTAAAACCCTTATGCTGTAAAAAAATTCTTTTTATTTTTGCAGTCTGTTTTAAAGACCCTTAATTCACTTTAAGGGTCTTTTTATCTTATTATATTTACACAATAAAGACGTTTAATATGTCTGAAACAAAATATTTCACCGAAGAAGGTCTTAAAAAATTACGCGAGCAGATTGAATATCTCACAACTGTTGAACGACCTAAAATATCGCAACAAATAAGTGAGGCTAGAGACAAAGGCGATTTATCTGAGAATGCAGAGTATGATGCAGCAAAGGATGCCCAAGGTATGCTTGAATTAAAGATTTCTAAACTGCAAGCTGTTCTACAGAATGGAAGAATTATAGATAAATCTAAAATGGATCAATCCAAGGCGTATATATTATCTACGGTAACCATAAAGAATATTAAAAATAATGCAACCATGAAGTATACTCTGGTTCCTGAGGAGGAGGCAGACCTTAAAAAAGGGTTAATTTCAGTTGAGTCGCCTATAGCAAAAGGTTTACTTGGGAAACGGGTTGGAGATAATGCTGAAATAACTGTGCCTGCTGGTAAATTGACATTTGAAATCATAGAAATTGTTCGTTAAAAATTATAATTATGGCTTCAATTTTTACAAAGATTGTTAGTGGTGAAATTCCATCGTATAAAATTGCTGAGGATGAACAGTATTATGCCTTTTTAGATATTAACCCACTTGCAAAAGGCCATACTCTTGTAATCCCTAAGAAAGAAACGGATTATATTTTCGATGTTGAAGATGATGAATTGGCAGGGTTAATGAAATTTGCCAAGAGAGTTGGAAAGGCATTAGAAAAAGTGGTTGAATGTAAACGAATAGGAATTACTGTTATTGGACTGGAAGTACCACATGCACATGTACATCTTATTCCAATTAATTCATTATACGATATGGATTTTAAGCAACCTAAGTTGAGTTTTACGCATGATGAGAACGTTATGCTTACCAATGAAATTGTAGAAGCCTACAAAGCAATATAGTCTATTCTTTAGTAAGCTCGAGTGCTTATTCCTTCAATGTAATTAATAAATGATTGATTAACCACCTTGTTCCCTCCAGGTGTAGGATAATTACCAGTGAAATACCAATCACCACTGTGATTAGGAATGGCTTTATGTAAATCTTCAATACTTTGGTAAATTACTTTTACTTCAGCTTTAATTCCTGAGGATTTAACCAGGTCAGCAACTTTATTAGATACTTGAACTGCCTTAAAAGGTTGGTAAATCTCTTTAACAAAGTTTACAATCTCTTCTTTTGGAAGATTTTGTTGTGCTTTACATTTTTTGTACACATCATTAATAATATGGTCCTGCTTGGTTTCTTTTAATAATTCGATAGCTGCATTAAATGCCACAAAGTCACTTAGCCTGGCCATATCAATTCCATAACAATCTGGATATCTTATTTGAGGGGCTGAAGAGGCAATTATTATCTTCTTTGGCTGAAGTCGGTCTAATATTTGAATAATACTTTGTTTTAGTGTAGTTCCCCGAACAATTGAGTCGTCAAGAACAACTAATGTGTCAATGCCCTTTTTAACAATACCATATGTAACATCATAAACATGACCAACCAAGTCGTTACGTTGATTATCCTGAGTAATAAATGTACGAAGTTTTACATCCTTTACAGCAATAGATTCTACACGTGGTTTAGTACTAAAAAATACATTCAGCATCTCCGCTGAGATATTATCCTTGTTTTTTAGAATCTTATCTTTTACCATCTCATTTGAGAAGCTGTAAATTTGATCCATTAAACCCTGAAAAGCTACCGAGGCTGTATTTGGAATATACGAGAAAACAGTATCTCTGATATTATAATCAATTTCTTTTAGAATGTTAGTTGACAGTAACTTACCAAGCTTTTTTCTCTCTTTATAAATATCCTTATCTGTACCTCTCGAAAAATAAATTCTTTCAAACGAACAAGCTTTAACTGTTTTCTTTTCAATAAATCTTTCATCTTCTATCGAACCATCTTTTTTAACAATTAAAGCATGTCCTGGCTGTATTTCTTTTACATCTTTATCACTTAAATTAAAAGCTGTTTGTATTACCGGACGTTCTGATGCTGCAACAAAAACCTCTTCATCAATGTAATAAAATGCAGGACGTATACCATTTGGGTCGCGCATAATAAAGGCATCTCCATGTCCGAGCATACCCCCAATCACATATCCCCCATCCCATTTTTTTGCCGATTCGTTTAATATCGACTTAATGCTGATAGTTTCAACGATATGGTCCGTAATTTCTTTTTTTGATAAGCCTTGCTTCTTAAATTGAGAATATAGCTTTTGATTCTCTTCATCTAGAAAATGACCAATTTTTTCAAGTACAGTTACCGTATCGGATGTCTCAACAGGATATTGTCCCAGTTCAACAAGTTGATCAAATAATTCACTTGTATTTGTCATATTAAAGTTACCGGCAAGTACAAGGTTTCTGGTTTTCCAGTTATTGGCCCTCACCAATGGATGAAGATGACTAATATTGTTTCCACCAAAAGTTCCATAACGCAAATGACCCAAAAAAAGTTCACCTGTAAAATCAGCATTTTCTTTTAACCAATTTACATCAGCCAAACGCTTGGGATTGCCCTTTGTAACATTTTGAATATTATCATAAGCTTGATTGAAGATATCTTTTATTGGAGTCTGCTTATTTGATCTTAATCTGCTTATATATCTGCTACCAGGTTTAAGATCGATCTTTACTTCAGCAATTCCAGCACCATCTTGCCCTCTGTTATGCTGCTTTTGCATGAGTAGATGTAGCTTTTGAAGCCCATATACTGATGTGCCATATTTTGATAGATAGAACTCAAGGGGCTTCCGTAATCTAATTAGGGCAATACCACATTCATGATTAATACGATCGCTCATTTTCGGTGCAGAATATTTATATTTGTGGGCAAAAGTAAGAAAAAGATGATTCAAATACGACTTGCTACCCGATATGATTCCCAATATATTGTTGAGTTTCAGATTAAAATGGCAATGGAAACAGAAGGGTTAGTGCTTGATAAAGAGACTGTAAAGAGGGGTGTGGAGTCTGTGTTTAATGAACCTTCTAAGGGGAAATATTATGTTGCAATCCAGAATGATGATGTAATTGGCTCACTACTTCTTACTCCCGAATGGAGCGATTGGAGAAATGCGTGGGTATTGTGGATACAATCTGTTTATGTAAGTTCAGAATTGCGAGGTAAGGGTGTTTTCAAGGCAATGTATAATTATGTTATTGATTCTATAAATAAAGATGATGAAATTGCAGGCGTGAGGTTATATGTTGATTTAAGCAATAAGAAAGCACGTGCGGTTTACAAACAATTAGGAATGAATGGTGATCATTACCAGTTATTTGAAAACATGAAATAATCTAAAGATATAGTTATATTTACAATCTAGTTAACAAAACGTATATCATGAATAGTATAATGAAATCAGTAATGATAATTGTATTAGCAATTATGTTGTCAATAAATCTTACATCTCAAACAGCTGACAAAACAGATTGGATGGGTGGTTACCCAGAAGGATGTACATCAATTACAGTTGGAAAAGATGCAAGTTTTGATGGGTCTGTAATGACATCTCATACCGATGATAGTCATCGTACTCGTTCATGGATTGATATCGTACCTGCCAAGCATCACGCAAAGGGGGAGAAAGTAATAATGTATAAACGAGTAAAAAATGACTCATTGGCAATGCCTGCTTATGGCCATAAGGAAGTTGGAAGTATTCCCCAGGTTAGTCACACAAATGGATATATTAATACGGCCTATCCAAGTCTCAATGATAAACAACTTGGCATAGGAGAATCAACTTTTGGAGGACGTGACGAGCTTCAAAGTGATGAAGGGATTATCGATTGTCAGCGTTTGTGCTTATTAATGCTTGAGAGGGAATCAACAGCAAGAGGTGCCATTAAAACAGCTGGTAAGCTACTGGAAAAATATGGTTGGAATGATTATGGAGAAGTACTAACAATTGCTGATAAAAATGAAGTTTGGCATTTGGAAATTGTTGGTCCTGGAAAGGGAAAGGTTGGTGCAGTTTGGGTGGCTCAGAGGGTACCTGATGGACATATCTCCGTTAATGCCAATGCAAGTACAATTAAGGAGATCAATTTAAAGGATAAAGATTATTTCATGGCATCGGAAAATGTGTATGATGTTGCCGAAGAAAATGGATGGTGGAATCCAGATAAAGAAACATTTAAATTTTGCTATGCTTATGCCCCAAAAAGCCGAACTTCTCCTGCATCAAGAAGACGCGAATGGAGAGTTTTTAACTTATTAGCGCCATCATTAGGTCTTGATCCCAATGATAAGGATTATCCTTTTTCTGTAGCACCTGATACCCTTGTTACATTGGAGAATTTGATGAATGTGTTTAAGGATTATTATGAGAATACTCCTTTTGACATGACAAAAACACTTACCGTGGCTGATAAAGATGGGAAATCGGTTATATCACCATTGGCAAGTCCACATATGCCATATGATGCAAATACTCTTCATAAAATAAATGGAGGATGGGGACCATTGGGAGAACGTACAATTGCTAGATGGTATACAATGTATGCTACAATAATTCAGCTGCGCAGTTGGCTCCCAGATGAAATTGGAGGTGTTGAATGGCTAGCAATGGATAATGTAGCCACATCGATATATGTACCAATATATGGCTGTGTAACTGACCTTCCAAAGCAATATAAAACACCTGGCAGAACATTAGGCTATACACTAAACTCAGCATGGTGGATATTTAATCGACTTGGAACACTTACTTCACAGCGTTGGGGCGATATGCGTCATGATGTTGATGCGGTTTGGATACCTATGCAGAAGAAATTTATTGATGATCAAAAATTAATCGACAAACAGGCATTGGATCTATACCGAGAAAACAAAAAAGACGCCATTGATTTTCTAAATAATTATTCAGATAAACAAGGCAAAGAAGTTATGGATGAAGCTATAAAACTAGGTGATTTCCTTTGGACTAAATATGATGAGAAGTTTTAATCTATGATTATTAGTTTTGAGTAAAAAATTGAGTAGTTGAACTTCTGCTTAGAAATAATAATAGTGGTATTGTAATATCTTGACTTTTACAAGCTCTGTAGAAACCAAAAACAAAGAGGATATTTAAAATCGAACTAATGACCAGACTGGTGAAAAAATATGTTGTGGTTTGGAATTCATTGCCCCTAATTCACTAACAATATTTCATAGATGATTGTAGTCATCTATCATGAGGCCAAATATAATAGTTGTAAACCAAAATATTAAAATATTCAAAATCCCGCTTGGCTATTATAACTGGATTAAAATGTAGTAATAGTTTTTTTGTCAACTTCAATTTGATATACTCAAAGTATCTTTGTAAAAAGTAAATGCTGGCCAGAGTAATCTACTTCTTTAGCTGTTATTTAATTTTGAACTATTGTAATCAACAATATCCTGTGCTTCCTTTTCTGTGCCAAGCATTATTGCCATCCATTTTGTAGATTCCTTTTGCTCCAATATTATTTTGACAACCATTGTAAGTGGAACAGAAAGAAACATGCCTACTGTTCCAAGTATAAACCCCCAAAATATCAACGATACAAACACAACAAGCGTTGAAAGACCCAGTCCTTTCCCCATTATCTGTGGCTGTATAATACTACCAATCAGCATATTTACAAAAACAAAAGCACCCATTGTCCATAGAGCACCCCCCACACCTATTTGAATCAATGCGAATAGTATGGCCGGTATACTTGCAACAATTGAGCCGATGTTTGGTATGAAATTAAATAGAAATGCAAGCAAGGCCCATAATATGGCATATTTAACTCCAATAATAACCAAAGCCAACCAAATTAACAAACCAGTTAAAAAACTCATAATTGTCATTAGTCCCAGATATTGACGAATACTTACATCAATTCTATTTAAATAACTCACCGACCCCTCGGAGGTATTTATAATTGCCTTTACTTTTGTATTAAAACTATTTAGTTCAAGAAGCATAAATATCACAACAAAAAGCATCAGTAACATATTACTCATTAAACTCCCCAAGGCACTTAAAAATGTTGCGCTATAACTCATTAATTTACTAGTGTTTACCGAGCTCTCAAGTTTTTCAAGCGAAACGTCAAATCCCATACCATGGAGTGTGCTAAAAAGAGAAGCACTAAGTTCATTTAATCTATTGGCATAAAACTCCGAATCGCGTGAGAATTGGGAAATTGATCTGCCTATGACTTCACCCAGACCAAAAAGAATTAGGATTATCGCAAGAAGTACAATTAAAACAGCCAGACCATTGGGAACTCTCTTTTTCTCGAGCCATCGAATAGGTTGTGCACAAACTATTGTTATGAAAAGTGCAAGTAATATTGGTGTAATAAAGGAAGAAGCATACATTACCACAGCAATAATTATTAAAAATGCTGCTATGGTTACTGCAGGATTAGAAGATGGCCGGTTGACTATTTTATCCATTATATTGGCTTTTTTGAGATTATCCCAAATTAAAACCTAAATATATAAATAATTGTTTAATATGGTTTTATTTTACTTCACTTCCATTACTAACTTCTTCCACCGGAGAAACAAAACAGAGCTTACCATCCTTGTCTTCGGCCATAAGTATCATTCCTTGTGACTCAATGCCTCTTAATTTACGAGGAGCAAGGTTAACAAGGATACTAACCTTTTTACCTATTATATTCTCGGGATTATAAAATTCAGCAATTCCCGAAACTACAATGCGTTTATCAATACCTGTATCAACCATGAGTTTGAGAAGTTTTTTTGTTTTTGGCACCTTTTCAGCTTCAACTATGGTACCGGTTCGGATATCCATTTTCATGAAGTCGTCAAACTCAATTGTTGGTTTAGATGGATTTACAGTCTCTGCCTCTTCATTTTCTTTTTTTGTATCAAGCAATTTTTGAATTTGTGCCTCAATAGTTTTGTCTTCAATTCTCTCAAAAAGTAATTGTGGTTTATTTAGTTGGTCACCCTCTTTTAATAAATTAGCATGCCCGGCATCCTTCCATTTGAGGTTACCTATATTTATCATCTTCTGTAATTTAGCAGATGAAAATGGGAGAAAGGGCTCAGATAATACACTTAGGTTGGCAACGATTTGTAATGATACGTTTAATATCTGTTTTACCTTTTCAGGATCCGTTTTAAATATCTTCCAGGGCTCCATATCAGTGAGATATTTGTTACCCAAACGCGCCAGATTCATTAATTCGCTTAGCGCTTCCCTAAATCTATACCTTTCAATACTATTTGATATTATATCGGGGTATTTTGCAAGCTCAGCCAGCACATGTTCTGATTCACTATCCAATGATGTATATGCTGGAACTACCCCACCAAAGTATTTTTGAGTTAGTACAAGGGTGCGATTAACAAAGTTTCCAAAAATTGCCAATAATTCATTATTGTTTCTTGCCTGAAAATCTTTCCAGGTAAAGTCATTATCTTTGGTTTCAGGTGCATTGGCTGTTAATACATAGCGTAATACATCTTGTTTATCAGGAAATTCCTCCAAATATTCGTGTAACCAAACTGCCCAATTACGTGATGTTGAGATTTTTTCGTTTTCAAGATTAAGGAACTCATTGGCAGGAACATTTTCTGGTAATATATAACTGCCTTCGGCCTTGAGCATTGATGGGAAAATAATACAATGAAAAACGATGTTGTCTTTTCCAATGAAATGTAACATTTTCGAACCTTTATCTTTCCAATATGGCTCCCAGTCTTTACCAGTTTTTTCCGACCACTCCTTTGAAGCTGATATATAACCTATAGGTGCATCAAACCATACATATAAAACCTTTCCGTCTGCACCTTCAATTGGTACTTCAACTCCCCAGTTTAAATCGCGGGTTACTGCACGTGGCTTTAATCCCTGATCTACCCATGATTTTACCTGTCCGTATACGTTTGGTTTCCAATCATTTTTATGGCCTACTATAATCCATTCATCAAGCCAAGGCTCATATCGATCCAATGGTAAATACCAATGTTTGGTTTCCTTAAGAACAGGGATATTTCCGCTCAAGGCAGATTTAGGATTCTTTAATTCAAGAGGACTTAATGATGTTCCACAATTTTCACATTGGTCGCCATAGGCTTTTTCAAACCCACAATGCGGACAAGTTCCAGTTATATATCTATCGGCTAAAAACTGTTTATTCTCTTCGTCGTAATACTGCATATTTGTTTTCTCAACAAATTTTCCATCATCATAAAGTTTTTTGAAAAACTTGGAAGCAGTTTCATGATGAATTGGAGCAGATGTACGTGAGTAAACATCAAACGAAATACCGAAATCCTCAAACGACTTTTTAATAATTGCATGATATTTATCCACAATATCCTGAGGTGTAACACCTAATTGACGAGCCTTTATTGTGATAGGTACACCATGTTCATCCGAACCACCTATAAATAATACATCCTTATCATTCATGCGTAAATACCTGGCGTATATATCTGCCGGAACATAAACACCTGCAAGGTGCCCTATATGTATTGGTCCATTAGCATATGGAAGAGCTGATGTTATTGTGTATCTTTTAATGTCTGTCATGGTTTTGAATTAACGTCTCAATTATATTGATAGATATGTATATTAAAACTAGATTTTATCGAAAAATCAGTAATTTCGGCAAAGTTAACTAATAAGTTCAAAATGATAAGTCCACCGTTTCTAAATAAAGGTGATAAGATAGGTATTGTAGCTTCCGCTAGAAAAATATCGATGGAGGAAGTAATGCCTTCCATAGATATTATTAATGATTATGGATATGAGGTAGTTACTAGCAATAGTCTTTTTGAAGAGGAAAACCAATATGCCGGTAATGATAAACATCGAGCAAATGAGTTACAGAAAATACTTGATGATAGTTCGATTAAAGCAATCCTATTTGCCAGAGGAGGTTATGGGAGTGTTAGAATAATCGATAGGTTAGATTTTACTGCCTTTGTTGAAAATCCATGCTGGTTAATTGGATACAGTGATATTACTGTATTTCACAGTCATGTATCCCGTAACTTTGGAATTCAGACATTACATGCAACCATGCCAATAAATTTTCCAGAGAACAGTCCACAGGCCATTCAATTAATGTTTGATGCCTTATCAGGTAAAGATATTAATATTGAATTTAAACCTCATGAGTTAAGTAAACATGGAGAAATGAAAGGAGAAATAACCGGAGGTAACTTATCAGTATTATATAGTCTAATTGGCAGCATTTCATTTCCTGATTTGGATGGTAAGATATTGTTTATTGAAGATTTGGATGAGTATCTATATCATATAGATAGGATGATGATTGGGTTGAAAAGAGCTGGCAAACTCGAAAAGTTATCAGGATTAGTTGTTGGCGGTATGACAGATATGAATGATAATAAGGTACCATTTGGAATGACAGCTAAGCAGATAATTAGTGAGGCTGTTAGTGAGTATAACTATCCTGTTTATTTTGGATTTCCCACAGGTCATATTGAAAATAATATGCCAATAACTCTGGGAAAAAGAGCAATCATAAGTGCCGGTTCTGAGGGTTCGGAAATTAAGCTTTCCTATTGTTAGAAGACTTATTTTTGCCAATTAATTAAAATATGAATATGCAAGATCCATTTGAGTCAGCTTTTTACGATTATCTCAATGGTAATAGTTCGGCAGAAGTATTAGTGTATTGTAACAAGGGTGATGATGAAGTAATTCCTATTTCTTATTTTTTTAGGGGGTTTGAGCAAATGCCATTACTTGAGCAAAAGGCACTGGAGTTATGTACAGGTAAAATCCTGGATATAGGTGCTGGTTCTGGTATACATTCATTACACCTGAAATCACAAGGAATGGATACTACATCACTTGATATAAAGCCCGGCTTTGTTGATGTTATGAAAAAGAGGGGGCTTGAAAATGTTGTGCTGTCAGATATATTTGATTATAATACTGGTACATACGATACTTTGTTAATGCTAATGAATGGTATTGGTTTTACTAAGAATTTTGCAGGCCTGACAGCTTTTCTAAAGCAAGCAAAAAAGCTACTTGTACCGGGCGGACAATTATTATTGGATTCTTCGGATTTGCTGTATCTGTATGAAAATGAAGATGGTTCATATTCCATAAATCTTAATGAAAACTACTATGGTGAAGTAGAGTATATTATAGAATACGAGGGAGTTAAAGGAGACCCTTTTAGGTGGCTTTATATTGATTTTGATAATCTTGTTATGCATGCTGAACAAGCAGGATTTAAATGTGAGCTAATTTTTGAGGATGATCATTATAATTATTTGGCAAGGTTGTGTTTATAATAACCAAGTAGTTTTACTCCATTAGAAAGAAATCTTTTACATTGTTATATTTAGGTAAGATGGCAAAACTACCAGTACTATCAATGTATCCCCATGTATCTGCAATTCTGGCTCTACATAAACCATTGTGGAAATCATATGAGTTTTTGAATTTTTCCTCAATTATCATCTCACCTTTAGTGTTTATATAGCCAAAAAGTTTTGAGGTTCGAACTCTGGCAAACCCTTCATGGAAATCATTTGCATCAGCATAATAATTGTTATTTATTCTTTGACCATCCTTATTTATATAACACCATTGCTCGTTTTCTTTAGCTGCAACAATACCATTGCAACAATCACGCAAACTATAATACCGAATGCCAATAATACCTTTGCCAGTTGAGTCAATTAACCCCCAATAAGTGCCCTTTCTTACGCATGCGAAACCTTCAGAAAATTTCTTGATTTCGTCATATTTAGGTTTAATTAGCATTGCTCCGCTAGAGTCCATTAGACCCCATAAAGATCCAGACTTAATACTAAATATTCCATCTTTTACAAGTTCTATCTGATCCCATCTGGGAAGAATTATATACTCGTCTTTCATATTTATAACTCCCCAATAATTACCATATTTAACAATGGCCATATTCTTTTCAAAGCTTCTCGCAGATTTGTATTTTGGGTTAATAACCCACTGACCTCTAGGGTTTAAAAATCCATATTTGCCCTTGTATTTTAAACATAATAGTCCGTCAGAAAAGAAGGCAGCATCCTGAAACTTCGGTTTAGAAATAATATTTCCATCAAAATCCATTATGCCATATTTCTGATTTCTTCTAAATAGAATTTTATTGTTAATAAAATCCTTGATGTAATATTCAGAAGGTTTTGAAACGGCTTCTCCATTCTTGTTAATGATAAAATATTTAGCATTCGAATATACAATGGCCAATCCTTTGTGAAAGTTACCTGCTTCTTTAAATTTACAGGGTATTAGCTCTTGATTTTCAATGCTAGCATAACCGAATTTTCGATTTTCTTTAATTTTAAACATGCCATCGCTGGGCGAATAAATCATGCTTTTCGAATCACTATAATATGGCGCCCATGAAAGTGAAGGAGTATGAGCAAGTTCGTATTCCGATTCAATTACCAGTTCACCTGAACTATTAATTACTCCCCAGTTTTCATAGTTTCTTACCATCGCATACGATTCATTCTGTGAAATGACATGAATGGAAAATAGAGATAACAGGCATAGGGTTATTATTGTTTTCATATAGGTTAATATAAATTCGACAAATAATCTAGGTTAGTCATATTGAATTATCCAAATTTAAATAATTCATTTTAATCAGAATATTTAAACACAAACACTATTTTGGAATATTAAATGCCAATTTAACTCCTTCAATTACCATATCTGTTCCCATAATAGCTAGTATTAAACCCATGAGTTTGCCAATAACCTTTATCATATTTACTCCAAGCTTTTGAACAATTAGGTTACTTTTCCAAAAAGCCAGATATGTTAAGTAAATCATCAATGCAAATATTCCAATAACGATATCAACATGTAAAAAGTTTGTGTTGTTTACATTGTTCATTGCTGTAACTATTGTTCCTGGACCTGCAAGTATTGGTATAGCAAGGGGTGAAATAGCAATTCCTTCATCAGGACTTTTTTGACCAAGGCTATGTACCTTTGATTTCACTGTCATTAGCATCTCAAATCCTACGAAAAAGATTAGAATTCCGCCAGTTATTTTAAAAGCCGGTATTGTTATCCCGAAAACATCAAAAATATACTTCCCAAGTACAGTGAATGATGCTCCAATTATAAATGCTGTAATTGTTGCCTTTCTAGCTACTCTTTTCTTCGATTCTGTATCAAACCCCTCAGTTAAACCCAGAAAAACAGGGGTGTTGGCAATTGGGTTCATTATCGCGAAAAAACCTGTAAATACAGTGATGCTAAAGGTTAATAATTCGTTCATTTATAAAGTATTTTCATTAATATTAACAAATAATTTGCAGCTAATTTAGCTATTCCTGTATAACTTCTCCCAGTTTTGGTTTTCCTTTTTTAAAAAGGAACTGAATTTAGTTGGGGGTGTTATTTTAATATTTAGGTTTTTTTTGGTATTTGGATGAATAAAACTTAGTCCTATTGCTGATAGAAATAACCCCTTTCCTTTTAAAACAGGGCCTTCACCGTATTTCTTTTCACCAACAATTGGATACCCAATACTGGCCATGTGAATTCTTAGTTGATGAGTTCGTCCGGTTTCAGGATATAGATGAACAAGTGATAACCAACTGGTTTTTATTGATCTATTCAAACTAATGCGTTTATATGATGATATTGCAGGCTGTTCATCAATTTTTTTTGTAACCTCACCTTCTATGGGTATACAACCTGCTACTATAGCAAGATATGTTTTTTTAATAATTCTGTTTTCGAATTGTTGCCCCAGGTTCATTAATGCTCCGGCTGTTTTGGCAACAAGCAATAGTCCCGAGGTAGGCCTATCAAGTCGATGTACCGGACGAGCCCATTTTAATGCATCGGGCTCATTCGAAATACTAATATTTGATATTAGAGCATTTTGAATTGTGCTATACTTATTTCCACTTACTTCAATGCCGGGAGGTTTATTAATAATAGCTAAATACTCGTCCTCAAAAATAATATCCAACCTAATATCCAGTGGTTTTGGAGCATTGTATTCCAGATCAACTAGTTTTATTACATGGTCTGGCTTTATCCAAAAACCATCTTTAACTATCTCGTCATTTACCAGTATCTCACCTCGTTTTATAGCTTTTTTCATGCCGCTTCGAGAAGGTATACTTGGAAAGATAAGAAGGCAGTAATCTATTAATCTTATATTGGAAATGTTATTAGGTACTATGTGTTCTTTTATGAGAAACATGCTCAGTAATATACTTTTGTTAACTACTTATCAGGATTGAAGTTTCCTTTTGTTATCGAAGAAACTATGAAGTAATTTAATACATTCATTCTCCATTATACCCCCTAAAATAGATGTCTTGGGATGCATTATGCTGTGGTTAATTATCGAATACCCACGTTTTTTGTCAAAAGCACCAAAAACAACCTTGTCAATTTGTGTCCAATATGAAGCTCCGGCACACATAATACATGGCTCGAGTGTTACATATAATGTGCATTCTTTTAAATATTTACCACCAATAAAGTCAGAAGCAGAAGTAAATGCCTGCATTTCAGCATGTGCAGTAACGTCATTTAATGTTTCGGTAAGGTTATGGGCTCGAGCAATTATTTGATTATTATAAACAATAACCGCACCTACAGGTATTTCATCCTTTTCATAAGCTTTTTGTGCTTCTTGAATAGCAATTTTCATAAAATGTTCATCTGAGAAAACTCCTAAGCTCATATCTTAAATTTATTTTAACACAGTTTTATTAATCTTTGTTAGCTTAACACCAATTATTAATACTATTGTTTCTATTATTATTGATGGAATAAATGAGGCTTTTGGGTTGAAAATTTCGGGAGAGTTTACACCTAAAACAAATAGAAACAAGTTGATAAAAAATGCCACAAGTAAACTTATTATTACTGCTTTTCGATAAGCAAATGCATTTTTATTAATTAAAGCAAAGATAGTTATTGGTGCGAAAATTGTAATTGTTGAAATACCAACAACCATTAAGTCAACAATATTTGGAAACACCAACGCTATAAATAATGCTGTTAAACCAAAAATAAAAGTAGCAACCCTAATTAACTGATGTGCCTTTTCGGGCTTTATTGTTTTTTTTCCCCAACCCGCAAAATCCTTAACAGCTGAAATTGATATTATATTAAGAAAACTATCGCCTGATGACATTAAAGCAGATAGCAGTCCTACTATCGCAAAAGCCATTAAAAATCCACTACTGTGTCTGTCAATGAAAAGATAAGCAACCCCGGCAGTTTCATCAGGAGAAATTTCATAATCTATTACCAACCGAACAGCCATACCAACCATTGGAAAAATTATATAGAAGGGTAGCATTCCCAACCCAGACCAAAGGCTAACCCGTTTGGCAACTTTATCACTTCTTGCTGCTAATATTCGTTGCCAAATGTCCATTCTTGCCAGTACCGACCATGATAAGAATATTGGGGTGCCTACCAAAAAAACTATTCCCAACTGGGTCCCATTCAGCATTTCCCTGGGTAGGTCATTAAGTCTGCTAAAAGTCTCCGTATCTGTTATTATTCCGGGAATAAAAATTAGAATTATCATTATAAGAATTGCAACAAATTGTATTGTATCTGTGATAATTACACCTGATAATCCTGCAATAGCCGTATAAGCAATAATAATAATAGCTGAAATAATTGCCGCTGTGGTATAGCCAATTTCAAATGAAAACTTTAAAAGACTTGCCATTGCCACAAATTGAGCCGATAGAATAAAGAAAAAGATAAATATATTAACACCACTTACGGTTGCTGAGAATATTCTTGCAAAATTTTTCTCATCTGAAGTTGTATAGGTATGGTTTAGAAAATGTGGAAAGCTATAGATATTTCTCTTCGCACCATAGTTGCGAATCTTACCAGCATATTTCCATAAGATTATGAATCCAATTACATAGGCAACCCCAATAGCAACAGCAGCAAATCCCGACTCGTACCCCAATGCCATTAAACCAATTGAAGTTCCCCCTCCAACAAAAGTTGCTAATATTGTAAATACAAGAGGTAATGTTTTTGTGTTACGGTTATTTACCAGATATTGATCAAGATCAGAAGTTTTTAAGTGTTTAACAGATAAAGCAATGATAACGATCAAATATAATACTATCCAAAATATTAACCAGCCCATAGTTCCGTCAATTAGTGTTATAATTATTTACTAAACTAATAATATGGTTTGCTTTCATTATTAAAATATCAAGTTCTATTTTTTGAACCTCACATTAACATAACTATTAATTTCAGTTAACGAGGCTATTTCTTGAGATGCATTACCAGACCTTACATAAAACTTTTCTATTTCAGCTCCTTGTTTGTTCTTAGTTTTTAAGAATACAGGATTGCTAGATGCATGGGTTTGGATTACGCAAACAGTTTTTTCACCAAAGGTTAAGAACTTCACATTTACGGATTCATTTGAAAAAGCAATTCCATATTGATTGTTTATTAGTTTTCGTAAGTGAAGTTCAAAATAATCAACATCCTTTTTCTTTAATGTATTAAAATCGTTTTCAAGACCAATTATTTCCATATCATCGGTAACACCAATAAATAATGTTCCTCCTTTGGCATTTGCAAAAGCTGCAATACTTTTCAAAATAACAACCTCAAGTACTTTATTTACCTTCTCCTCTCTGTAATCCCATCTTAATGATGATTTAAACTCAACAAACTCTGTTTCTCCAGCATTAATTAGTGATAATGCTTGCTCTTTGGTAAGAGGTTCAACATCAACAGGTATAACTTTTGAATTGCGTTTAAAAACCAGAATAAGAAAAATAATAGTTAACAACGCAAATACTATTGATATATATAAATAACGAATTTCTTGTTTTTGCTCGGTTTTAGCAAGGTCCGAGGCTGAAATTGTTACTGCAAAACCAGCAATTCCAACCTTTGGCTCAACATTGGAAATTCGAGTCCAATAAATATGGTCAAACTTCTCGAAAGAATAAGAATGTGGTGTTCTATCTTTCGTTTCTTTCCATTTGTTGATTTGATTTGCAATATTTCCCCCCAATTCTTGATAGGTATATATACTACCTGAATCACTTGTAAGTATTGGGGTTATGATATTTTTGCTTGTTGTAAATACTGAAACCAAAGGCCTTTCAAACTTTAGAACAGAAGCAAAGTTTCTACTAAGGTCATTTGCGCTATAAATAAGACCTGCAATAGTGCTATCACCATTGGTATTATATGCTTTAAAAAGCACTGTTAAAAAATCTCTTAATTCAGGAATTTGATTTATCGATGATTTCCAGGTAAATTTATTTGAATGTAATTCTTGGTTAATTTCATCAAAGTTTTCATCATTGGGAAATCCCCTTGAAATATCAGTCCATTCACTCACAATTTCAAGTTTATTGTTCATTCGTATCCAATTTGATACACTATCAGATAAATCAATGTCGTAAGTGGATACCCAGGACGATTTTTCTCGATAGATTATATATGAGAAATCGTTATTTGATAGTGCAGCACCTTTGAGATATTTATTTGATTTGATCATAGTTGAAAAAAAACTATTCAGATCAACATTTTCCAGTACTTTTTTATCAGATTGCTTTATATTATTAGTCAGTTTATCGCTGGTGATTTTAACCGATGAAAGTAAATCGTCCAAACCTATGGTAAAT
This sequence comes from Bacteroidota bacterium, assembly GCA_016845105.1. Taxonomy (GTDB): domain Bacteria; phylum Bacteroidota; class Bacteroidia; order Bacteroidales; family F082. The sequence goes on from JAERTF010000171.1 coordinate 37,107, forward strand.
GAATCAGATGCATTTGTTATTATTTCGTCAGCAAAAGAATTTTCCTTGCTCTTAATCCAATAAGTTGTAATACTTAAGATTGTTAAAATGAAAAAAAACCCTGAGATTAGGATTTTGTTTTTTCGATTCATGCTTAATAATTTAATATCAAAAATAGGGATTTTAATTCAAAGGTTAATTACTTAAGGAAATCTATGTTTCTTTTCAGACCCTTATACCTTGTTCTTGCTACTGCAGATCCCTTGAACAAACTATTGAATTGTATCTTGTTTAATTTGTTCCAGTTCGCCATTTTCATATCCAGTAAATCTTGTGAAGGATCAAATAATGGTTCGTTGTGTGGAGTTGAAAATCTATTCCAAGGACAAACATCCTGACATATGTCGCAACCAAAAATCCAATCTTGGAAACTTTCCTTTTGATTTAAGGGAAGATCATTATTGTATTCAATTGTTAAATAGGATAAACAACTACGGGCATCTACAAAATTTGTTTTAATTGCATTCGTTGGACATGCATCAATACAACTAGTGCAGTTTCCACAATAACTTTTTGGGTCTTTTTGTTCATTATAATTAAGCTCGATATCTAATATTATATGTCCAATAAAGAAAAATGATCCACCTTTTTTATTAATTAATAATGTGTTTTTGCCAATAAAACCCAAACCACTTCTTTTAGCCCAGGCTCTGTCAAGCACTGGTGCTGAATCAACAAAAACTCTAGCGTTATTTACTTTTTCTTTGGCAACAATAAAATCTAGCAGAATCCTTAGTTTTTCCTTAATAACAAAATGGTAATCAGTACCGTATGCGTATTTAGATATTTTGTAATTATCAGTATAATCAAGTTGTTTTTTTGGGAAGTAATTGTAAAGTACAGTAATCACCGAATTTGCGTTTTCAACTAATTTTTGGGGATTATATCTTTTGTCTCTATTTCTTTCCAAATATGACATTTCTCCATTACAATCATTTTGTAACCAACTTTCCATCTTGGCTTCCTCAATTGGGAGGTGTTCGGCTTTGGATATCCCACAATCGAAAAACCCTAAGTTTTTGGCCTTGGTTATTATAAGCTCACTTAGATGTTTTTTCCTTAAAGATTGAACAGGCATTTTTAAAAAAAATAGATTGCTAGAATAATTTGCCTTGATCTGGGTTTTTAGTTTTCCCAAGATGATCATAGGCTCTTTGAGTAACTTCTCTTCCTCGTGGAGTTCTCATAATATAACCTTCTTGAATTAAAAAGGGTTCGTATACTTCTTCGATAGTATCTCTTTCTTCACCACAAGCTGTTGCGATAGTAGTTATTCCAACCGGACCTCCTTTAAATTTATCAATTATGGTTGAAAGGATCCTATTGTCCATTTCATCAAGTCCATTTTTATCAACATTAAGCGCCTTTAGTGAGTATTTTGAAATTTCAACATCAATATTACCATTACCAACAATTTGAGCGAAATCACGTACTCTGCGCAACAGCAGGTTTGCTATTCGGGGTGTTCCCCTACTTCTACCAGCAATTTCATTTGCTGCATTGTTATTGATATTTACATTTAGTATCGATGCACTTCGTTTAATTATAGATGATAAGGTATTAATATCATAATACGAAAGTCGCGAATTTATGCCAAAACGTGATCGTAGAGGTGCAGTTAATAAACCTGATCGAGTGGTTGCTCCTATAAGTGTGAAAGGATTTAAAGTTATTTGAACTGATCTTGCATTTGGCCCGGTTTCGATCATAATATCGATTTTATAATCTTCCATTGCAGAGTAAAGGTACTCTTCTACAATAGCACTAAGCCTATGAATTTCATCAATAAACAGTACATCATTCTCCTGTAAATTCGTAAGCAAGCCAGCTAGATCTCCGGGCTTGTCCAATACAGGACCTGATGTTGTAATTATGTTAACTCCAAGTTCATTGGAAATAATATATGACAATGTTGTTTTACCAAGTCCCGGAGGGCCATGCAATAGTACATGGTCGAGAGCATCTCCACGTTGTTTAGTAGCCTCAACAAAAACTTTAAGATTTTCGACAACACTTGGCTGCCCTACAAAATGATTAAAATTTGCTGGTCTAAGAGTATTCTCAATTTCCTTTTCAGAATGACTTAAATTGGATCCAGATGGATCAAGGTTTTCGTTCATTAATCAAACAATTTGTAAAACAAAAGTATATGAAAATCAGATATCAACCATAATTTTGATGAATCTTGTTATTTAATTTTAGTATGCCGAATAACTATTTTTACCATTTTTGATTACTAAAAGATAATAGATTTAACAATATTTTGTTATATTAGCACCATTGCATAACTAACGTGATAGCATTGATCTTTTGATTTATTGCTTTCATAAAACCTTTTAAAGTGATGAAAACCATATTAGTAGCCATAGACTTTTCTAAGAATGCAGAACATGCCTTGCAATATGCTTTGATGTATGCTAGAAAATTAGATGCTAATGTTTATTTGATATGGATTGATAATTCATTTTCGGATGAAACTGTACTTGACACAATAAGCGGAGATTTAAGAATTGAGAAAAAAGCATACCTCAAAAACATAATTAGCTCTTACTCCGAACAGTTTGAAACTGGTAAAATAGAGGTAATTCTTGGCAAAGGAAGAGTATATCAGGAAATTGCTAAAGCAGCAGCTCAGTATAACGCCGACTTCATCTTTGCAGGAACCCATGGTGTATCAGGATATGAGCAGCATTGGATTGGTAGTAATACATATCGTATAGTTACACAAGCACCATGTCCTGTAGTAACCATTAGAAGTGGCTATAAGTTTAATACAACAATAAAGAATATATTATTGCCACTTGATAGTTCTCTTGAAACAAAGCAAAAACTGCCCACCATTTGTAATCTTGCAATTAAATTTGGAGCAACCATACATCTTCTAGAGGTATACAATACTACAATTAGTTTAATTAGGAAGCGCATAGATAAATTTGGTGCTGAAGCAGTTAAATGCATGACTGATAAGAACGTTAATTATAAGATTGAAAAAATTGATGTAAAAAATGTCGCAGCATCAATTATAGATTATAGTATTAATAACGATATCGACCTTATTGCAATAATGACTGATCAGGGAACAACAACAGCAAATAAATTTTTAGGCCCTTATTCTGAGCAACTAATAAATAACTCTACAATACCTGTATTAAGTGTGAGGGCAAAAGATTATTAAAAAAACTATAACTTACATGAAAAAAATATTCGGTTTATTATTTATTTTCACTTTGCTATCAAGTAGCATAATGGCACAAAACCCTACCGAAGGGAATGCTGTTGTTATTAGTGATGTCCGAATAGATTCTTTGGTACAATTACATATTGATCATAATACCAAGTTTCCAGTTTTTCAAGGTTATAGAATACAAATATTAATGGCTTCAGGCAATGATGCTCTTGATATAACGGAAGAAGCGAAATCTGAGTTTTTGGAAAAATATCCTGATATACCTGTATATCTTACATTTGGAGAGCCTAATTATAGAGTAAGAGTAGGAGATTTTAGAACCCGACTTGAAGCAGAGAGGTTTCTGGAGAGGATTGATCGGAAGTACCCAGGAGCATGGGTTACACAGGATAATATCAATTTTCCTAATTTGTCAAAATTTAATAAAAACAGCAGTTATGAGTAAGGTTATTTTAGTTGGAGTAGATTTTTCTGATTGTTCTGTTAATGCCCTGGAACATGCGATTACAATCGCAAGGAAAGCAAAAGCTGGTATTGCAATGGTTTGGATTAATCATCTTGATTATTCAAAGGAGATTTTTTCTGTTGAACCTCAAAACATTGAGAAAGAAGTTACAAAACGGTTTGAGGAACTCGTAAAGAAATACAAGTATCATTTGCACGGTGAAAAAATAGAGTACTTCATTAGAAAAGGAAAGGTTTATAAAGAAATGTGTTTAATGGCCAATGAAATTGACGCTTTTTTGGTTGTAATAGGAACACATGGTTCATCAGGTTTTGAAGAGTTTTGGATTGGAAGTAATGCAAATCGAATGGCTTCTGCATGCTCGAAACCAATTATTACCATACGTGGGGGTATTGATATCGGAACTGATTTGAAAAAGATTGTTTTACCTTTGGATAGCACCAAAATTACACGTCAAAAGCTTCCTCTTACTGCCCTTCTAGCTAAGTATTTTAATTCGGAGATACATATTATTGGTCTGTTTACTACCACTTCGGATGACATTAGGTATAGAATTCGTAATTATGTAGCACAGGCTGAGGAATATTTGGAAGAGAATAAAATTAGATATAAATCAGCATTTCTGGATACCAATAATATCACAGAAGAGACATTAAACTATGCTGAGAAAATAGGGGCTAATCTAATATCGATAATGACTGAACAGGAAACAAGCACGGCTAATTTAATACTTGGACCCTACGCTGCACAAATGGTAAATCATTCACCGGTGCCTGTACTAAGTATACATGCAAGCAAATACTAATTTAAGTGATGTAAAAAAAAGGGTTATAAGAATCGATTCTTATAACCCTTTTTTTATCGTTTGATAATATCACCATTTTTATTGAAAAAATGGAATTCCATTAGTTGATAATCTTTTACAGATTTTATCTTAATCCACTTGTGATATTTAAAGTACCATCGCATTTGGATCGACTTTAAACCTTTTGTTAGATACGCACTTATATATGGATGAACAGAAAGTGTGAGGCTACTTTCATTTTGATCGTGAATTAGGTAGTTAAGATTATTCTCGATGTCATCTATAAGTATCATACTGGTTTTTATCTCTCCGGTTCCATTGCAAGTAGGACATTTCTCAAGTACAGGTACAATCATCTCAGGTCTTACCCTTTGGCGGGTAATTTGTACCAAACCAAATTTACTTGGAGGAAGTATTGTGTGTTTCGCTCTGTCTTTCGACATTTCCTCAATAAGTCTCTGGTGTAGTGCCCTTCTGTTTTTAGCCTCATGTAAATCGATGAAATCAATTACAATAATACCACCCATATCTCTAAGGCGTAGCTGGCGAGCTACTTCTGTGGCAGCTTCCATATTTACCAAAAGAGCGTTTTCTTCTTGTGTATTTTCTTTATTTACACGATGCCCACTATTAATATCAATAACATGTAGAGCTTCAGTGTGTTCAATAACTAAGTAAACTCCACTTTTAATGGTAACTGTTTTCCCAAAGGAGCTTCTCATTTGTTTTTCAATACCATATTGATCAAAAATGGATAGCTTACCTTTATATCTTTTTACAATATCTTTTTTGTCGGGGGCAATTGTGCTTATATAAGCTTTGGTTTCTTCAAAGAGATTTGGATCATTAACATGTATTGTGTTAAACGATTCGTTTAGTATATCTCTTAATATTTGGGAAGTTCGGTCAAGTTCAGATAGTACTTTTTGAGGAGGTTTAAGGTGGGATAATTTTTTGATTATACTTTCCCATTTTCCAGTAAGGTCACGGAGGTCTGCATCAAGTTCTGCTACTTTTTTGTTCTCAGCAACAGTTCGTATGATTATACCATAGTTATTAGGTAGGATGCTGGTAATTAAACGCTTCAATCTATTGCGCTCATCCTTACTTTTGATTTTTTGTGATATGGATATTTTATTGGAGAATGGAAGGAGTACCAAAAATCTTCCCGGAAAGGATATTTCGGTAGAAATACGTGGTCCTTTAGTTGAAATAGGTTCTTTTGCTATTTGTACCAATATCTGTTGTCCAGAAACGAGTACCTGATTAATCTTACCAGATTTTTCAATGTCTTTTTCTCTCTTTATTGCTGAGTGAGAAGTTAGGTTTGCCTTACCTAATACACCGAGTTTAACGTATTTGTTAAACGTTCTGATTTGTGGACCCAGATCAAGATAATGCAAAAAAGCATCTTTCTCATATCCAACATCTACAAATGCTGCATTAAGGCCAGGCATTATTTTTTTAACCTTAGCAAGAAAAACATCACCAACAGTAAACTTATTGTTGATTTGTTCCTTATGTAATTCAACTAGATTTTTGTCCTCAAGTAGTGCTATGTTAACTTCCGATAAACTTGAATCAATGATTAATTCTCTGTTCACATCGTTTATTTTTAATTAATTAAATCAGTGAGACTATGATTTTGAAAATCATATAGTCGAACTGATCCCGAGCAATAGCGAGGGATCTCTTATTGTAATATTCCCAGCATCTTTATGCAGATTAAAGAAATATAGATTCCTTTGAGATACCTCATCATCTTGTTGCGAAGGGGTTTATTTGAATTTGAAAGTTGACAGGACAAACTGTGTGGGTAAATTGGGGAGGAAGTGGAAAACATAGCACAAGGCTTCGAAAAGCCTTGTGCTATTTGCTAAAAGAAATTTTTATTTCTTCTTATGCCTGTTCTTCCTTAAACGCTTTTTACGTTTATGGGTTGCCATCTTGTGCCTTTTCCTCTTTTTTCCGTTTGGCATAATAGTATTTTGTTAAATGTTTAAATTAAACTACTTAGCTTTAACTTCGTTAACGAAAGTTTTAGCTGGTTTAAAAGCAGGAATATTATGAGCTGGAATAATGATTGTAGTATTTTTTGAAATATTACGTCCAGTCTTTTCAGCTCTTTTCTTAATGATAAAACTACCAAAGCCTCTTAAATATACATTCTCGCCATTAACCATTGTGTCTTTTACGGTTTCCATGAAAGACTCTACTACTGCTTGTACAGCTACCTTTTCAACGCCAGTTTTATTGGCTATTTCAGTTACAATTTCTGCTTTTGTCATCTCAATGATATTTTAAATGATTAAAAATTAGTTTCTTAGTTCGGGCAGCAAAAATAATATAATTTTATTATTACGTGTATGTTTTTTTATTTTTTTTCTTTATAAAATGTTCTTTATTAGTAATTTCACTATCGTTCTAAGTAATGTTATTATAAATATGATATTTGTTTTCCATAAGTTTGGTTTTGATTGCCTCTTTCTATGAAAATTATCTAATTTTGAATTCTGGAAATTTAAGATAAGAGTTAAAAAATGGCAGGAATAAATAAAGTAATACTAATCGGACATATTGGGAAGGATCCTGATATATTTACATTTGATGATGGTACAAAAAGAATTAGTTTTTCATTGGCAACAACCGAAAGTTATAGAGATAGATCAACAAATGAATGGAGAGATCAAACCGAGTGGCATAATATTGTTGGATACAGGTACCTTGCAGAAAAAAATGTTGCAAAGGGTGATATGATCTATGTTGAGGGGAAAATAAAAAACCGAAAATATACCGACAGGGATGGAAATGACAGATATATTACTGAAATACAGGCAGAAAAGATTAATATGCTAGCACACCCAAGAGGTGCTGACAGTTCTGGAGAGTATTCGGGCAACAAGGCAGATAAGTCTGTAGTTACCAATACTGTTACTGATGTTAAAGAAACGGAAGAGATTAAGGAAACACCTGAGGATGACCTTCCATTCTAAATCAGTAAGACTTTGATTTCAGGAACGATAATGAACTTGTATTAACTAGTCGAACTGATCCTGAGCATAGGTGAAGGATCTCTTGGGTCTTATTCCCCGCAACTTGATGCGTATTGAAAAATAAAGCTTCCATTGAGATACATCGACCGATGCGAGGAGTTTCATTTTTCAGATTTTTGAGGAAAAAGCATTACTTTTCTTAGTAATTTTGCCGAGGAGTATATTTTAATTTTAAAAAATCATTTTGGACGACATTGAAACGGATTCTTTCCTTAGCAGTTTAAATATTACTTCTGAACAATTCTTTTTAGGATTTACTCCTGATAGTATAATAGCCTTAGCAATTTTCACAATACTGTTGGTGTTATCTGGACTTATTTCAGGATCTGAGATTGCTTTTTTTTCTCTGTCACCTTCAAACATTGAATCATTAAAGGTTAGAGGTGGAAAAAAGGATAAAGCAATATTAACTTTACTCTCAGAACCAAAGCGGCTTCTTGCTACAATACTTATCTCAAATAATTTTATAAATGTAAGTATAGTTATTCTTTCAACTTATATAACTGCAAGTTTATTTAATTTACAATCAAATGTCATTTTGGTTTTTATAGTACAAGTCGTTACAGTTACATCAGTATTATTGATTTTTGGTGAAATAATTCCAAAAATTCTATCGAATAAAGAACCGATATCGGTGGCAACCTTAATGGTACTTAACCTTAAGTTCTTAATTTGGTTTTTCAAGCCATTGAGTGGGATATTAATTACTTCTACTTCAATTATTGATAAAAGGGTTGGTAAAAAAGGTCATAATATAAGTATGAGTGACTTGTCAGATGCAATTGAAATAACTTCCGACACAAGTGTTTCGCAGGAAGATAAACTTATCCTCAAGGGGATCGCTACTTTTGGTGAAAAAGAAGCAAGTGAGATTATGGTATCTCGGGTGAATGTAACCTGTATTGATAATACGATGAAACTAAAAGAGGTTAAAGAGATTGTATTAAAATCAGGATTTTCTCGGATTCCAGTATTTACAGAAACATTGGATAATATTATTGGGATACTATATATTAAAGATCTACTTCCTTTATCAGGAGATGAAGAGAGCCTTGAATGGCTAAGGTTAATAAGAAAGCCTGTTTTTTTCGTCCCTGAAAATAAGAGAATTAACGATTTATTACAGGAGTTTAGGGAGAAGAAAATCCATTTGGCCATAGTTGTTGATGAGTATGGTGGAACCTCAGGAATTATAACACTTGAGGATATTATTGAAGAAATTGTAGGGGATATTAGTGATGAATTTGACATGGAGCCCCTTCAATTTAAATTTGACAAAATTTCTGATAACACATATATATTTGAGGCAAAAACATTAATAGTTGACTTTTGCAAGGTATTAAACCTGAATGATGAAATATTTAATGATGTCAGGGGTGAATCTGATTCCTTGGGTGGATTATTACTTGAACTCGAGAATAAGATACCCGAGCCTGGATCTGTAATTAATTTTAACAAGTTGAGGTTTGAAGTTATTGATGCAGATAAAAGAAAGATAGTTAGTATTAAAGTTATAATAGATGATAGCAAGTAAAAGTAAAATACTCATATTTAGTGCATTAATAGCTTTTTTTATGATTTCTTGTGATCAAAGTTATACTCCACTTCCCAGAGGATATTTTAGAATAGAACTTCCTAAACATAGCTATAAATTATCCGATACATTGTTTCCATATTATTTCGAATACCCTGAATATGCACAGTTGCAAAGCTCTACTCAAAATCCGGATCAAAAGTACTGGGTTAATATTGTATATCCGCAGTTTAAAGCAACAGTGTTTTTAAGTTATAAAGAAGTTGATAATAATCTTGTGAAGTATCTTGAGGATGCTTACACTCTTGTTTCAAAGCATATACCAAAGGCCGAAAATATAACAGATAGTATTATAGTTGATAGATCCAGAAATGTTTATGGGTTGACATACAAAATTGAGGGAAGTGGGGCAGCATCTCCTTATCAGTTTTTTGTAACCGACAGTGCATCTCATTTTGTTAGGGGAGCTTTGTATTTTAATATTGTTCCGAATAATGACTCACTGGAGCCGGTAATTAATTTCATTAGAACAGATCTGGAACATTTGGTAAACACAATTCAATGGAATAATTAGATTCTGATTATTATTTCATAATGCAAAACTAATATGCTTCATTTTGACCGATTATTAATAACCATATAGTTAAGAAGAATATCTTAATATCTAATCCGATTGACCATTTTTCAATGTATTGAACATCAAATTCAACCCTGCGTTCGATATCTGATAATTTTTTTATTTCACCTCTATATCCATTCACCTGGGCTAGTCCTGTCATCCCTGGTTTTACGGTGTGACGAAGCATAAACCGCTTTACAGTTTTACTATATTTATCTGTGTGCTTAAGCATATGAGGACGAGGACCAATAAACGACATTTGACCAAGAAAAACATTTATAAACTGTGGTAATTCATCCAAACTGGTAGCCCTTAAAAATCTACCAATTCTTGTAACTCTATCGTCATCGATACTTGCTTCTTTAATATCAGCGTCACTATTTATTGACATAGAGCGATATTTATAAATTATAAAAACCCTGCCTCTTATGGATGTTCTTTCCTGACGAAAAAATACGCCTTTCTTATCACCAAATAAATTAATAACCATTAGCAATGGAGTGAGCCAGCTTAATACTGTAACTATAACCAAGGAGGAAAAAAATATATCAAAGCTTCTTTTTATTAATTGATTATACCAATAACTTAAGGGTCCAGAATGAATCTCAATTACTGAAATATTCCCATGGGGAATGAGTTGTGTAGTTTTGTATGAGAAGTTGCTTAAGTCGGGAACAACGCAAATTTTCACTGCACTATTTGAGAGAATTTCTGCAATATCTGACATGTTTTCTTTGGGTATACCCTCATGGGCAATATAAACTTCATCAATTCGATGTTTAACTATAATATTTGCCAAGTTACCCCAACTCCCAATAATATTATCTTCTCCTTTACATTCCTCGCATACAATGCCGATACATTTATACCCATTCCATATATCATTTGAAAACTGCTGATACAGTTGTTTTGATTTATTTGAGTGACCTATTATTATGACATTTCGATAATTATATCCCCTTTTGCGATAATATAGAAATGAAAAGTATAATACAAGTTTCCATGCTATCAACATGAAAAAGAAAGATGGGAATAAATATCTGATCAATGAATTTGGGTAATATGATAATGACACAAATTGGAAAAACATTAGAAAGAAAAAGAAAAAAAATACTATAAACTGAAAATATGTAATTAGTATTGTTTTTTTTCGAGTATAATGTACTATCCTGTATGCTCTGAGTAGAATATATAGAGTAAACCATACTAGGTTTAAGTAAATATAGAATAATATGTGTTTTGGTGTTATTACTACTTCATCAGCAAATACCCAGTAACCAAATACAAAAAGTATATTTAATATTAGAAATTCTCCAGCAGTAGAAATTAGGGTTATATACTTCGACTGATTCATAGCTAACCTCTTTATAATATAATATAACCGGTTTAAAGATTATTAGTTTGGGTCACTAGTATTTTACTGTAATATTAGCAATAACAAATTAATTAATTAGGAGTACAAATTACATTAAATATTCCAATTTTTATAATAACGATAGTCTAAATAGTAATTAATACTTTAAATTAAGTCAACTATTATGTATTATTGATACCTAACTTGAAAAATGCTGGCATAGCAGCCACATTCTGAAGTTGAATTTTTTGAAATAAAAGAGAAGAAGAATACTATTCTGAATAAAAATTAATCATATCCTGTATCCCTTTTGAGCAAACGGGGCAAAAAACATCTCCATTAAAACTTTTCATAAGACAGTCGTGAACAGGCCGATAAACACCCTTTGCTACGTACCCACCTCCTTCAAATACACCAACTTTTTCTCTATACTTATCAGTGTCGGGTGTGGGGATTGGAGTTCTTTTTTTCACCATATTTTGCCATTTGCTATCAAAGTCAACAAGTGTAGTAATATTAGGTTCCCAAGGCTCAACTTTCAAGTTATAAAAGTCGTTATATGATGTTGAAGAGGTATAATATTCATCGGCAAGACCCGCAAAACCATGTCCAAGTTCATGTATAAATATTTGAGCAGCCTTTTCATTGCTGTTTACACTTACATTATAGTAGTTATAGATTGCACCACCTCCGTATTTTTTATTGTTTACTAATATGTAGATTTGATCGTATGGACTATTTGCAGCAAGATCACGAACACTTTTATTATCCATTGTCATACAATATCTCTCACTATTAAAAGTGTAAAAATTTGTATTTAATAATGTTTGCTTCCAAATATTATCAGCTGGGATATCATTGCCAGAGTCTTCGGAGGGCGCTAATACGCCAATAATATTGAATTTATTTTTGTTTTTGTCATAGGGTGAATAACTAAATAAACCATCAGCAAAAGATCTGCAATCATCAATAAATAATCCCATCTCTTCATTTGAATAGCCTTCGGGTAGTATTACAATATCAACACTGGTTTCAGGATCTCCAGATTTATGCACCATAAAAGTTGGAAATACCAACCGCCTGTCTTTCTTTATGAAATAATCATCAGGGTTAACAGTATGACGGAATTTTTCTACAAAAATACCATCCCAATTTCTTGAGTATAGAACAACATCAACAGTTTGTTTGGGATAGGGAAATACAACAGCTTCAGAAAAGGATCTTTTCATTTTTTTCGCTTCATCAGTTGTTTGCCATTCCTTGAAGAGAGACGAATATCCGCGGGAATATAGTAATGAGTTGTTGGAATTATCATATACTTTTAGGTAATAATTCCCATAGTTAAATGTATCAACAAGGTTTATTTTCGAACCACCCCAGTATGGTTCCTCAATTAATTCATCAAAATAGTAGGATTCGTCATCACTATTGCCACCGTGATAGTAATCCATTCGTAGGGTTTTATCATGAAAAAACTTTTCAAACTGGGCGAAACCAGAAATGCTTGTGCAAATTATTAGTATCAACAATACATTTTTCATACATATATAATATTTAGTAAACCAATAACACTTTTATCAGAGTAAAGGATTAATTACCTGTATTTGCTGCTGCCTCCTCTTCAGGTGATAGCCATCCACCTCCAAGGGCTTTATACAATTCGATGTATGCTGTGAGCAAATTTTTCCTGGTTTGGGTGTAATCTAGCTGTGCTTCAAATGATTGGCGCTGTGAATCAAGTACTTCTAGGAAACTTGTTTCTCCCAATAAGTATCTGTTTTCACTAAGCATTTCGGCATTTGTTGCTGCATCATATCGCATTTTCTGCGCAGTTAATTCTTCCTTTAATGTTTGAATACTAATTAATGCATCTTCAACATCTTTAAATGCTTGAATTACTGTGTTCTCATACTCATGGAGCAAAGCCTCAGTTTCAAATCTTGCCATTTCAGCACGTTTCTTATTCTTGCCAAACTGAAAAAGTGGACCCAATAAACTTCCTCCAGCAGACCACGCTAGTCCACCAGTGGTTAAACTTGATAAATCACTACTAGCTACTCCAAGCATACCTGTTAAATTAAGTGATGGCCAGCGCATTGCTTCTGCTACACCAATTTGAGCATTTTGCGACATGAGTTTAGCTTCAGCTTGTTTAATATCAGGTCGCCTCTCCAGTAATTGTGATGGTAGTCCTTCGGGGATAGACGGAGGGTATTTCGTATCCATTAATGTACTTTCTGTTTTTATTGCACCTGGATTATGCCCAAGTAATATGCTGAGTGAACTCTCGGTTAATGCAACTGCCCGTTTGTATTGAGGAATTGCAGCAGCACTAATTGCACGTTGCACCTGCGATTGATTTAAATCGATTTCAGCTACTACTCCCCATTTGTATCTGGCTTCGATTATTATTAAACCACTATCACGTGATTCAAGAGTTCGTTGTGAGATTAGAAGTTTCTCTTTATTGCTAAGAAGTTCAAAATATGTACTTACAACATTGGATATTAAGCTCATCTGAATGGTACGCATACCGTACTCACTTGCAAGCAAATCTGCTTGAGCAACTTCATTTAATCTTCGGTATTTACCCCAAAATCCAATTTCCCAGGTTAATTCGGGGTAAGCATAAAAGTTATTACTTGAGGTTGCTTGTTTAACACCCATAAAGTTTCCAGTACCAGCGCCTACAGAATAATTAAAAGTTGGATACTGGTCGGCATTTGTATATCCAATATTAGCTCTGGCCGATTCAATTCTTGCTGCAGCAACCAATACATCTTTGTTTTCTTGAAGAGCAGTAGCTATTAAGGTATCAAGAACAGGATCATTAAATAGTTTCCACCAATAAAGGTTTACAATAGTGTCAGTTTGTAACGAATCAAATCTAAATTTCTCAGGGCTATTATAGTCTGGCTTTTGAAAGTCAGGGCCTAATTTACAACCAGTTGTAAAAATGACTATGCCTAGAATAAGTAATGCAAATATCTTTCTCATGGTCTAATCATTTTCAATGTTAATACTAGCCGCCTCTTCTTCGGCCTTTAATTTATCTCTTCTTTTTTCATATCCTGAAACCTTACCTATTAAAACAAAAAGCATGGGGTACATAAATACGCCTAAAAATGTAGCTACTGCCATTCCTCCAAGAAGTGCCATACCCATAACTTTACGAGCTTCAGCTCCCGAACCCGTTGCAATAACTAGCGGGAATACACCAAATATGAAAGAAAACGCTGTCATTAAAATAGGCCTAAACCTTGACTTAGCAGCACTTATTGCAGAAGTAAATAAATCTTTACCTGTTTTAAATTCATCGTTTGCGAATTCAACAATTAAGATAGCATTTTTCGCAGCCATACCTACCAGCATTACGAATGAAACCTGAGCAAAAATATTATTCTCAAATGTAGGGCTGAAAAGTCTGGATATCCAAAGGGCAAACAAAGCTCCAAAAATAGCAAATGGTGTTCCCATCAATATGCTTATTGGAAGCGACCAGCTTTCATATTGAGCTGATAGAATCAAGAAAACAAAGACTAATGAAAATGTTAGAATCATTATTAGCGATCCCGAAGCTTTGTTTTCCTGATATGACATTGCATTCCATGCATAACCCATATCATCTGGCAGTACATCATTTGCTACTTCTTCCAAGGCTGTCATTGCTTGTGCTGATGTATAGCCATTTCCAGGACTTCCTGTTACTTCTACCGACCTAAATAGGTTAAAACGATTTGTGTAATCTGGTCCAGAAATATCTTTTACTGTTACCAAGGTTGCCAGAGGTACCATTTCGCCTTTGTTATTTTCCAAGAAGAAGTTGCTAATCTGCTCCTTGTCAACACGGTATTGTGGTTCGGCCTGAATGTAGGTTTTATATAAACGACCAAATCTTGTAAAATCATTTACATAAGAGCCTCCCATGAAAGCACCTATTGTACCATACAATTCATCTAAGCTTACACCCAATTTAAGGGCTTTTTCTTTATCAACATCCATGTAACGCTGAGGTACGCTGGCCTGAAATGTAGTGAAAGCACTACCTATTTCTGGTCTACTATTAGCTTCAGCTACAAATTTTCCTGTGTTTTCAGCAAGGTACTCAGGGGTATTTCCACCTTTATCCTGTATCATAATACTAAACCCTGATCCATTACCTAAGCCAGGTAATGCCGGTGGACCAAAGGCAAAAACCTGAGCCCCAAGAATCTTGGTAAATAATATTGGATTTACCTGCTTTATTATATCTTTAACAGTGAGTTTTCTTTCATCCCAAGGTACTAGTGTGACAAATATAAAACCAGTGTTTGAAGACATTGCACCTGAAAGCATGCTAAATCCAGTTACGGCAGTAACGTATTCCACTTCTGGAATTTCCATTATTATTTTTTCGATTTGCTTTGTGATTTCATCAGATCGTTGCAGAGAAGCAGCATCGGGGAGTTGCATATTAATGAAAAAGTAACCCATATCTTCCTCCGGGATAAAACCACCTGGCACCATGGTTCCAAAAATTCCAGCAGCAATTGATATAATTACAATGAAAACCACACTTCGCTTCAACTTTCTAGTTACTATGGAGGTAAAGCTCATATATGCGTCGGTGGTTTTTCCCATGTATTTGTTAAACCCTGCAAAAAATTTTCCTAGCAAACCACCGTATGGAGTTGGTTCCTTTAATAAAATTGATGATAATGCCGGACTTAATGAAATCGCATTAATGGAAGAAACAATTACAGAAACAACTATTGTTAAAGCAAATTGTTGATACAACCTACCGGTTATTCCAGCCATCCCGGCAACGGGAATAAATACTGCAATTAACACTAAAGTTGTTGCAATAATTGGTGCGGTAACTTTTCGCATTGCCTCGATGGTTGCTTGTTTAGCATTCATGCCTTTTGCAATATTTACCTGTACTGCTTCAACAACAACAATGGCATCATCTACTACTATACCTATTGCCAATACCAGTCCTAGTAATGAAAGTACGTTGATAGTAAACCCTAGGATGGGGAAGAAAATGAAAGCCCCAATAAGCGAAACAGGGATTGCTATTGTTGGTATAAGTGTTGCTCTCCAATCCTGGATAAAAATAAATACAACAAAAACAACAAGAAAGACTGCAATTAATAGAGTAATTACAATATCCTTGATACCTGCAGTTATGGGAAGTGTTGCATCCAACGAAACATCATATTTAATACTGTCGGGGAATTTCTTTTCCAACACCTTCATTTCAGCAATTACATTTTCAGCCAAAACTACTGCATTAGATCCAGGAGCCTGATAAAGAGCAATTACAGCACAAGTTTTGTCGTTTAGTCTAGTAACGGCATTATACGATTCAACTCCAAGGTCAATTGTAGCTATATCTTTCAACTTAACTTGTGATCCTTCTGGTGTTGTTCTTATAACAATTTCTCCAAATGCTTCAGGCGAACTAAATCTAGCTGGAAGCCTAACAGTATAAGTAAACTCTGTTCCTGGTGGGGCAGGTTCTGCTCCAAATTTTCCTCCTGGGACAATAACATTTTGAGAGTTTATGGCACTTTGAATTTCTGCAACAGTTATTCCCATTTGGGCAAGCCTGTCAGGCTTAACCCATATTCTCATTGAGTAATCGGAAGCTCCAAGTACATTAACTCTACCAACACCTGTTATTCGTGAAAGCTGATCTTTAATATTTATAAGTGCATAATTACCAAGAAAATCCTGATTATATCTTCCATCAGATGTAAGTGTAACCAACATAAGAATATTGGGCAATGATTTTTCAGTGGTAACACCAAATTTTGTTACCTCGGAAGGCAGTTTTGCTGATGCAGCACTAACTCTGTTTTGTGAAAGAACTGTACTCATATCAGGGTCAGTACCCACGATAAACGAAATATCAATTGACATTGAACCATCATTGGCATTGGTAGATTTCATATAAATCATGTTGTCAACACCATTTATTTGTTGCTCAAGAGGGGTTGCAACGGATTCTTCTACTGTGATAGCATTTGCTCCTGTATAAGTCGCTCTAACCTGAACTACTGGAGGGGTAAGGTTAGGATATTGCTCAATGGGCAGACCTATTACCATTACTGCACCAACAATAACAATAACTATTGCAATTACCATTGCCACAATAGGCCTGTGTACGAAAAAGTTTCCTTTGGATTCAGACATATGTTTATAGATTATTGAGTTTTCATTTTGCTTTCAAACTTTGTTACTTTGGGTATTATTGGCATCCCTGGTTTTACTTTTTGAAGAGCATCAATAACAATTTTATCATTTTCCTTCAACCCACTTTTTACAACACGATAATCATTGTACCTAGGTCCTATTTCTATTTGACGATTTTCAACTTTGTTACTATCCGAAACTATATAAACAGATTGTGTTCCTTGTAATTCCATTATACATCGATCAGGAATTATTAGAGCATCATTTATTTCATTCATCTTTGCTCTAACTTTAGCATATTGTCCTGGTCTGAGTAATTCATCTGGATTGGGGAATGAGGTTTGAATAAGTAATGATCCTGTTTCTGGATTTACTTCTCGATCAACAAAATTAACTTTTCCCTTATGGTCGAAAATGCTTCCATCTGATAGTATTAATTCTAACTTACCCTCTTTGTTTTCTTCTTTTATATAATTGGCATCTATATCTTGTTTTTCAGCAGCTATGAATTGTCTGGCAAGTCCAAGATAGTCCGATTCAACAAGATAAAACTCAACATGTACTGTGTCAATCGTAGAAACGGTATTTAGAATAACCGGATTAGGATCTTGTCCTACAAATTCACCAACCTTAGCTTCTGTTTTGCCAATTAATCCTGCAATTGGTGACTTTATCCAACAATAGCTTAAATTTATTCTGGCCAACCTTACACTAGATTCTACTGCCTGAACATTTGATTTAGCTGCATCGTATTGAGCTTGTGCTGCATCAAGGTCACTTTTACTTACGGCGTTTATTTTAGCAAGTGGTTTTATCCTACCCAAATCACTCTCGGCTTTAGCAAGTTCTGTTTTTGCTTCAGCCAAATTGCTTAATTCACCAGCTACTTTTGCTTCCATAGGATCAGGATCAACTACATATAATAATTGATCTTTCTTAACCCATCTTCCTTCATCAAAATGAATTTCATTTAAAAACCCACTTACCCTTGCTCTAATTGGTATATCATAATGGCCAAATACCTGGCCAACAAATTCCTGATATATTGGTACATCTTTTTGTATAACTTCAACCACTGGTATTTCAAATACTGGAGGTGCCTTCTGGTTTTTCTCCTTACAAGAACTGGCAAATATTATTATTAGCAAAACCATGGTAGCTTTACTTAAAAGGGTATAAGAATAGTTCATAAAAGATAGTTTAAAATTCAAGAGATTGTATGCAAATGTACATAATTTATATAGTTTTGGCTCGTGTAAATTCCTTACTACGATCGAATAAATATCGGTAAGTAATGTGAGTCTTTTTAATTTCGCCACTTATTTGTTTTACAAGTTTTATCATTTTTGGGTTAAAATCACCTATCCAGTTCATTTCCAAATCAGTATAGTTAACACCTTTCGAAACTTCGTCTTCAAAATATAGTATCATACCCTCCGCAACGCCTTTGCCCTGAAATTCAGGAACAACTCCGAAAATAAGTCCAACGGCTCTTGTGCATACTTTTTTAATTTTCAACAGGTATAGTAGTCTAAGTTTATTTAAAATATTAAATTTTCCATTAAACCTTCGTATAATTTGATACAAGTCGGGGATCATAATAAAAAAGGCGATGGGTTCATTTTTATAGTATGCAAAAATTATCAACTTGGGGTCAATAATTTGTTTCATTGATTTGAACAACGCATTGGATTGTGTTTCGGAAATTGGCTTTACCCCAGGAAATTTGGCCCATGCTGCGTTAAATACCTTAAGGAAACTATCCGCCGTTCTTTGGGGATTTTTCTTATCGTGAAAACAAAATGATATATCGGGATCTTTTCTTATTTTTTGCGCTTTCTCACGTATTATGGGGTCAAAGTTGGTGATGTCAAGTGGGAGGTGAAATGTATATTGGTTGAAATAATTTTTAAACCCATATTCTTCGAATAAAGAATTGTAATAGGCATGATTGTAGGGCATTTTATAGATTGGTTCAAGAAATCCCTCTGAAAGACATCCCCAAAAATTTTCACGTGAACCAAAATTAATTGGTCCATCCATTGCTTCCATACCATTGTTCTTTAGCCAGTTTTTAGCCGAATCAAATAGGATTTTTGCTGCATTGGAATCATTAATGCAATCAAAAAAGCCACACCCTCCGGTTGGTTGCTCATTTTTTGATGTTGATTTTTCTTCATAAAATGCAGCAATTCTTCCTACTGGAATACCTGATGAATTATGTAGTATCCACCTTATTGCATTTCCGCGAGTGAATAATTTATTCTTCTTGGGATTAAATACTTTCTCGATATCTTCATCCAAAGGACGTATCCAATTATTATCTTCTTTGTAAAGGGAGGATGGAAAATCTAGAAACTCTTTTACACTTTTGTTACTTACTACTTCAACAAGTGAATATTTTTTATCCATAGTTCATTACTTGAGGAATTCAAAAATAAAAAAATTAAATAAGAAGGTAATTAGCTCCATTAGATTCTTTGGCAAAAGGCTTTACAGGAGAGTTGTTATTTAATCACAATAATTGCATGGGTATTAGTTGTGAAAAAACTTTGTGGTTTATTACTTATAGTGGATAATCGTTATATTTTTGCACTTTGTTCATCTATAGAAATCTGGTAGTACTCCATGTCGAAGAATTTATATATCGCCGCCGCTGAAGCAGAGGCTGGAAAGTCAATGATTATCCTTGGGATAATGGATTTTCTTTCAAGACATATTGAAAAAATTGGTTTTTTTCGCCCCATTGTTCGTTCTGGTGAGGTAATGGATAATCATATCCGACTCATTGCAACACGTTATAATCTTAAATTCGATTATGAATCGATGTATGGGCTTACCAGTGATGAAATGTTGGAGTTTCATCAAACAGGTGATATCGAAAGTGTTTTTACTGCAATTCTTGATAAATATAAATTACTCGAAGAAAATTGTGATTTTATATTGGTTGAAGGAAGCGATTTCAGAAGCTATTTGAGTACCTACGAATTCGATTTTAATTTAAATGTAGCTAACAATTTAGGTTGCCCAATTATTTCAATTGCAAGCGGATGGAACAAAGGTGTTTCAGAAGTATCCGAATCTATACAAATAATGCGCCGGGTAATGCATGATGAAAAATGCATTCAGCTTGGAACAATAGTAAACCGGAGTAAGAAGAGTGATGTTGAAGCAATAAAGAAGCTGTTGATTAATAATATGCCCACCGACAGTCTTAACTTTGTGATTCCCGAAGAGCCTTTTTTACAGAAACTTTCTGTAAGACAAATAAAAGATTCAATTAATGCAGAGTTGTTATATGGTGATGAGGATAGTTTAAACTATGATGTAACTGACTTTAAGGTTGCTGCAATGAATATTGAAAGTGTTCTGGAAAATATTACCGAAGGAACACTGGTAATTACCCCGGGTGATCGTCTGGATATTCTAGTAGGTTTATCACTCACGCTATTATCCGATAATTTCCCTAAAATAGCAGGAATATTGCTTACTTGTGGTGTTAAGCCTATTGATTCATTTAAGCAACTTATTTATGGACTTAAAAAATTACCTATTGCAATATTATCTGTGGAAGCAGATACGTTTACAGCTGCAGCTGATGTAAATAAGGTGAGGCCATTATTGCTTCCGGAAAATGAAAATAGAGTTGCCACAGCTTTAGGTTTGTTCGATGATTATGTAAATATTAAGGATCTTAAAGATAAGATTTCAATTTCAAGGTCAGAAGTTGTTACCCCGGTGATGTTTGAATACCAGTTGTTTACAAGGGCTAAATTAAATAGAAAACATATTGTATTACCAGAGGGGAATGATGATAGAGTATTGAGAGCAGCAAGTATATTGTTAAAACGTAATGTTGTTGATTTAACATTACTTGGAAATGAAGATGAAATATATCGTAGAGCATCCGAGTTAAGAATTAGCTTGGAAGGTGCCTATATTATTGATCCATACGATAATGATTTGATTGGAGGCTATGCTGCTACCTATTATAATCTTAGAAAACATAAGGGAATAACAAAAGAGCAGGCCAAAGAATTGATGTACGATGTTAGTTATTTGGGTACCATGATGGTTTACAAAGGACATGCAGACGGAATGGTTTCTGGCGCAGCTCATACTACCCAGCACACCATACGGCCAGCATTCGAATTTGTGAAAACCAAACCGGGTATCTCCATTGTTTCAAGTTCCTTTTTGATGTGTTTAGAAGACAAGGTACTTGTATACGGAGATTGTGCTGTAAACCCAAACCCAAATGCCGAAGAACTAGCAGATATAGCTATCAGTTCGGCTCAAACAGCACAAATGTTTGGTATTGAACCTCGTATTGCAATGCTATCCTATTCAACCGGAAAGTCTGGTAAAGGTGCAGAAGTTGAAAAGGTTAGAAGAGCAACAGAAATTGTAAGAGAACGGAGACCCGACTTAAAAACAGAAGGGCCAATCCAGTATGATGCTGCCATTGATGCACGTGTTGCAAGTACTAAAATGCCAAATAGTGAAGTCGCGGGAAAAGCTACAATATTTATTTTCCCCGATCTTAATACTGGTAATAATACATACAAAGCTGTTCAGCGATCGGCTAATGCTGTTGCCATTGGACCTGTACTTCAGGGGTTAAACAAACCTGTTAACGACTTGAGTCGTGGATGTTTGGTTGCTGACATTGTTAACACCGTTGTAATTACAGCTATTCAGGCACAGGAGGATTATAGTTAATGTAAAGATTAAGATATAGATTAAGATTAAGATATAGATTAAGGTTGAGATAAAGATTAAGGTTGAGATATAGATTAAGGTATAGATTAAGCTTGTGTTAGATCTTTACCTCAACCTCATCCTCATCCTCATAATTTTAATATCACATTTCCAATACACTGGGAGCACCTGCTGGACCCTTATATTCTGCATTACTAAAAGCAAGAATAGGGTAAAAAATAGGACTTAAAAATAGCAATCCCAAGGTAAATCCAATTCCTTTTCCGAAACTTATTGATAACAAGTTCACCATCCAAATTGCAAAAACAAAATTTACACCAGGAATTAAAAAAAGTAGTATCCACCACCATGGTTTGCCTACAATTTCTAGCATTACTAGCGTATTATATATAGGAATTATTGCTGCCCATCCTGGTTTACCAGCTTTTTCAAATATGCGCCAATATACATATAAGTAAAATGCTGCGATAAAAATTAATAGAAAAATTGGACCAGTACCAATACCGTCATACATGTGTGATTCGTTATCCATTGTAAGATTTTTAAAGTTACAAAACTCAAATTTATACAAAATATATGATTGTTCTTATTTAAAGAGGCAACTTTAACAGTTCATCAAACTAGATTTAAATCATTTTTAGAATATTTATTTCACTTTGTTCTAAAAATCTCCACCTTCCTCTAGGCAGATCTTTTTTTGTTAACCCAGCAAAAATTACCCTATCTAAACGCACTACTTCATAACCTATGTGTTCAAAAATTCGACGAACTATTCTATTCTTACCTGAGTGTAATTCTATTCCAATGTGTCGCTTATCCTCCTCATCTTCAACCCACTCAACTTTATCAGGTGTAATAAGTCCATCCTCAAGTTCAAGACCTCCTAGTATCTTCATTAAATCATTACGCGACAATGGTTTATCGAGGACAGCATGGTAGAGTTTTTTTACTCCGTGTTTGGGATGAGTTAGTTTGGTGGTTAATTCACCATCATTTGTAAATAGTAATAAACCAGTAGTATTTCTATCCAATCTTCCAACTGAGTAAATCCTTTCGGGGCAGGCTTTTTCAACCAAATGCATTACAGTTTTTCTGTCCAAAGGATCATCAGAAGTTGAAATGAAACCCTTTGGTTTGTTAAGAAGTATGTATCTAATTTTTTCACTTTTTAGGACTTCACCATTATAAACCACTTTATCACCAGGATTAACTTTTGTTCCAAGTTGACTAACAGTTTCATCGTTAATCTTTATATTACCTCCTTCAATTAGCTTGTCAGCTTCTCTTCGGGAACATATTCCTGCATCAGCAATAAATTTGTTTAATCTAATTGGCTTTGGTCCTTGTGTTTCATCCAAAATGGAAGTCGTGCCACTGCTACTCTTTTTGTTTTTAGAATATTGCTTTTTAGTGTGATTTCGAGTCTCTTGTTTTTTATGGTTCTGCTTTATCTTTTTCTTCATCGAGTAGTTTTTTTGATTTTGCAAATATCTCTAAGATTCTTCAAACTATGTGATAATATTGATTTTTTATTCCGTTTTAGATTTTATTTTTAGTAGCAGCACCAACCTTATTTTAAATAAGTATATTCCTTATTTTTTCC
This sequence comes from Bacteroidota bacterium, assembly GCA_016845105.1. Taxonomy (GTDB): domain Bacteria; phylum Bacteroidota; class Bacteroidia; order Bacteroidales; family F082. Next base: position 60,669 of record JAERTF010000171.1, read on the forward strand.
ACTTGTCTAAAAATAGTCTCTATTTTGTTTTTTTCAAGGTCCCAGCTTTGTGGGTTGACAATAGAAAGGTATGGTTTTTTAACAAATTCTGGAACAAAGTCCACCTTATATTCGTTCATTGATATTCGTATATATTTCTCAATTTTCAACGCTTTTAATAATTGGTCTTGCATTCTTGGTATAGTTAAAAGCCTTTTTACTTCATTGTCAACAGTACCTGATATTATAGTTTTCGAATCAAAATAATCACTTCCAATAATATTTGCTTTGTTTTTTGATAAGAAATTTAATCTGTCAACAATTGTTTTACTTCTGATATTAAGTTCAGAGCTCTATCTTGAAGATAATGGAATAAAGGCTCCACAATATATTGTGGGATATCCACCTTTGCCATAGTAATCACTATACCAAATAAAATAACTTGTGTTTTCATGATTATTTGGCATATATACCATTCTCTTGTATTGCTGAAATGTCCTGATTCCAGTTAATGGATATGGAATTTCTTTAGCAACTACAGATCTATTTGTAGATCTAGCAATTTCTTTTATTATTTCAATATTTGATTTCTCCATACTGTCTAAATTTCATTGTTATAGATTTTAGGTCTGATAGTAAAACTACCCAATTATTTCATTGTAAATAAACGCTGTTAATATATATTTGCCAAATATTTAGATGTTTGAGTGATAGTAGATTATAAAACGAATGCAACATTAATATGTGCCCATCTATGCCAGTATGCATTTGAAAACTCGGGTGAACTAACTACCATTCCATATTCAACGCTTAGTCTTTTATATTCAATAACTCCTCCCATCTTGCCATGAATTAGTTGGCTGTTTATAGTATTGATGGTATATGGATTATCCTGATTATATGTACCACCTTGAAGTGTTGCATTATAATTAACTAAAAATAACGAACCACTGCAGAATAACCATGCATTTAAATCATTGGATATGTCAATTCCGATGCCTCTAAAATAGTCAGTAAAAAAACCAAAACGAGTATAACCCCCAATATGAGCATCAGTATGAGGAACACCTACGGTGGCCCCAACGAAACAATTTATTTCGAACATTGGCAAATTTAATATGCCCTTTTCAATGGTAGCGCTGTATTGAATACAGATATCATTTTGTATTTGATTATGCCAGCCCTTTGATACTTGTGCAAATGAGATGTTTTCATGAAGTCTATTTTGGAATACTTCTCCTCCTGCTTTAGGGCCAAGAACACCAAATTCGAGCATTGATGTTTTTTTAAACCTTGTTTTAGGGTTAAATGAAATCTTTTTGCTACCAACTAACAGGTATGCTGCATATGGGCGATCTTGTGTTTCAATATAAGTTGTTAAAGTTCGTTCAGGGGTGTACATTCGATGTGTAATGCTTAAGGAGTAATAACAAATCTCGTCATCATTATGGGGTAACAGGGCCTTATTTATTGGTGATTTTTTGATGAAATCAGAGTAAAGGCTAATTGTAATTCCACTCGAATAATATCTGTCTATTAAAAACACGATATCATTGTCAACAGTTAATTCAACAATAGATTTTGGATTTTGTGATTCACAACTGAAAGAGAAAATACCTAGTAGAATCATTATTGCAATAATTCTATTCATATATACACAATATATCGAGGTAGACATAATTGTCAAAGGTAACAAAACAATCATTTGATATGTAAATAATTAGAAATCGTTTCTAAAGCAAGTGAGTTTTATGTTTATTGCATATTCTGTAAAAACCATATATTTGAAGATTATATTTAATAACAAACCTACCTACTATTAGCTATGAAAACTAAGCATATTTATGTCAGATGGATGTTGGTTTTATTAACATTAACAATACTAGTGTCATGCGAAAAGGAAAATACTTCTACTCAAACTAACCTTTTTGGTATAACCTCTCCAATAGAAGGACAGGACTTGGTTAGAGGTGAAATAATTACAATTTCTGTTGATTATGGTAACGTTAGTAGTAATTTGGTAGAGGTGCGTTTTTTTATTGATGGAATTGGAAAGGAGAGCATTACTAGTTTTCCTTTTAATTATGAATGGAATACATCATCCGAATCACTTGGTAATCACAAACTCAAAGCAACTGCAGTTGATAATTCAGGAGTTACAGTATCTGACGAAATATCAGTAAAATTAGTAGATGGTGTTATAGGGGGTGATCCACCATTGGCTCGTTTTTCAGCAAATATAGTGAGTGGTAATCAACCTTTAACTGTGATGTTTACTGATCAATCGTTTAATAACCCCACTAGCTGGATTTGGAATTTTGGAGATGGAAATACAAGTTCTGAACAAAACCCATCTCATATTTATAATCTTGATGGTAGTTACTCGGTTTCATTAATTGTGGCAAATACCAAAGGGTCGGATACTTTGGTTAAGGATAGTTACATTACTATTGGTGTCGGAGGAGGATTCGGAAACCCTTGTCCAGGTATGCCAACTGTAACAGATGCTGACGGCAATTTATACAATACAGTATTATTGGGAAGCCAATGCTGGATGAGAGAAAACCTTAGGGTTGGAACACAGATTAGTGGCATTGATGAAATGACAAATAACGATGTTGTCGAAAAATATTGCTATGATGATGACCCTTCAAATTGTGATAAATATGGAGGCCTTTATCAATGGGATGAGATTATGAATTATACAAACTATGAAGGTGCTCAAGGTATATGTCCTGTTGGTTGGCATATTCCAAGCGACCAGGATTGGAAATACTTGGAAATGCACCTTGGCCTTACTCAGGAGGAAGCAGATGCTCCTGATTGGAGGGGCTTGGATGAAGGTAATATGATGAAAACAACCACAGGATGGGTTGAAGGGGGTAATGGAACAAATACAAGTGGGTTTTCCTTATTACCCAGTGGGTATAGAGGTGCAGAAGATAATGGTTTCAACGGGGTTATGGAAAATGCATATGTTTGGACTTCAACACCATTTAGTGATATGCAAAAATGGTACCGGCAGGTAGGTCATTATGAAGGTAAAATCAACAGAACATATAATTATAAAGGAAGTGGTATTAGTGTTAGATGTTTAAAAAACTAATCAAACAATAATATCTTTTTATTCAAGTACTATATTTGAATTATCTCTAGCGTATGCGCCAAAATATCCCAAAGCATCATTATTGAGGTTAGTGATTGGATTATATGGTGTACCGCCCATTCCTCCAGAACTAAGAGCGTCATTTAAGGTTCTAAAATATTCATATGTGTTAAAACCAATATTGTCCATAACTATAGTAATGGTATCCTGAGGAGCTGCTTCAACATACCATAATGCATATTTAATATGTTGACCGTTGAAAAGTTGATCATTTGTAACATTATAGTTTCCTCTTCTGTTTTCCTCTTCTTCACCGTTTATTAGTACAGTAAACCGATAATAATTTTCTGTTTCTACCGGGTCATGAAAATAACAGTAAATATTATATACCTTATTTTCAGGTTCTTCAGGTGGAGGACCTGCATTTTTTGGTATCTCGTCATAGCCAAGGGAGTCAATTGTTACTTTTATGGGTAATAATTCAGACCCTGAATAACTATTGTCTTCGTAAACTACATTCAACGAATAAGTTCTATCACTTTCACCAACTATTTTACTTGTTAAATATACCCCTTCTAATTTTTCTTCCAGGGTATCAAAAGTCCCAAAATCGTCTGATATAATTACTTGGGCACCACTTATTGGCATAATTCCTTCTGCTGTATAATAATCTCCAGAAGTTCTAATAACTACTTCATAAGGGCCAGCACCAGGGGTAATATTACCCTCAATAACTACTCTTGTTTCTGCAGAATTCAGATCAAGGTGTATTACTTTTTCACAGGAAACCAAAATGAATGATACAAATATTGTTAGGGTGATTATATGTATGTGTTTTTTTATCATGATCTTAGAATTTAAAGTTCCAGGTTACGGATGGTACTATTGAAAATAATGAAAACTGTACAGATTCCATTGTGCCTGGATTTGATTCACTTTCCTGGAAGGATATTGAATATGCATTTTCTCTGGCGTAAGCATTGTAAATTGAAAAATTCCAACTAGATTTAAATTTACTGGTTTCTTTTCCTTTCAGAGTTAATCCCAGATCTAATCGATGATAGTTTGGCATTCGATATCCATTTCTTTCTGTATAAAGTGGTACAATATTACCATCAATTAAATATTGCCCACTTGGCATGGTAACGGCATCTCCCGTGTAATATAACCATGATGCTGACACAGATATTCTACTGTTGATATTGTACATTCCCACCACAGAAACATCATTAGTTCTATCCTGACGAGCTGAAAACCAGTTTCCGTTATTTATGGCGTCAAATTTATTTTCGGTTTTTGATAGAGTATAACCTATCCAACCAGTAAAAGCACCTAGTTGCTTTCTTACTAGTAGCTCAACTCCATAAGCTCTCCCAGTTCCAAATACCAAGTCTGCTTCTACATGCTCATTTAATAATACATTTGCTCCATCTTTATAATCCACTAAATTAGTCATATCCTTATAATACACTTCAATGGAAGTTTCGAAGGTGTTATCAAGAAAATTTCTAAAATAACCAACAGAATATTGGTTTGCTTTTTCAGGTTTAATCAAAGAACTGCTTGGAACCCATACATCAGTTGGGTTGTCGGATGTTGAAGCTGAAAGCAAGTGTATATACTGTGCATTCCGCTGATAAGAAGCTTTTAAAGAACTTTTCTCATTGAGAATATAACTCATTGAAAATCGTGGTTCCGGAACCACGTAGGTGCTTATCATGTCTCCTTTTTCATATGTTTCCTCAGAGATGATTTCACCATTTTGATTATATTGAAATACAGACCCTGGCCCAACTTCATTGAACATTGAAAGTCGAATACCATATTCAAGCATAAATCTTGCTCCTAATTTTTGTTCATTTGAAACATACATTCCGCTCTCGAAGGCGTACTTTTTATCAATGATGATATTGTTTATTGAAAGTTCACCTTCCGATAATAGTTCACCGGGTTTAAATGTATGATATATGACGTCAAGTCCAAATTTCAATGTATTGTTAGTGTTTGCAAAATATGTAAAATCCTGTTTAACATGATAGTCTTCAATGCCAGATGTTATTTTGAACTCGGTATCACTTTGGTTGATACGTATTTGATAATTATAACTACTGTATATAAAGGATGTGTTTGAGAATAAACGGCTACTAAATAAATGGTTCCACCTTAGTGTTCCAGTTTGGTTTCCCCAGTTAAACCCAAAGTTTTCAGTTCCCAGCTTATCCTGTCCAAAATAACCTGAAACAAAAATTCTGTCATTATCCCCGATTTTATAGTTTGCCTTTGCATTCAAATCATAAAAAAACAAATCCATACCTCTAAAATCAGGATCCATCAATCCATATAGGATGTCAGCATATGTTCTCCTTCCCGATACAATGAATGAGCCTTGATCTTTCACAATTGGTCCTTCAACAGTAAGCCTTGAGGAGATTAATCCCAGTCCGCCAGAAACACTAAATTTTTTCTGATTTCCATCCTTCATATGAACATCTAGCACAGAGCTTAGTCGACCCCCAAATTGAGCAGGAATACCGGATTTGTAGAGTTTAATATCCTTTATGGCATCTGAATTAAATACTGAGAAGAATCCAAGTAAGTGACTTGCATTATAAACAGGTGCTTCATCTAGAAGTATCAAATTTTGATCAGTATTACCTCCCCGCACATAAAATCCACCCTTTCCTTCTCCACCACTACTTACTCCCGGCATTAGTGTTAGAGTTTTGATAATGTCTTGTTCTCCAAAAAGAACAGGAATTTTTTTAATTTCTTTTATATTCATTTTTACAACTCCCATATCTGGTGATCTGATATTTTCATTGTCGGCTTCCCCCTTGATAACAACTTCGCTTAACGTAGCATCTTGGCTATTGAGCTCAACATCACTAGTTATATCAGCATTAAGCTCAATAGCTGTTTTTACGGATTCATAACCTATATAACTATATCTGATATTGTAGTTGCCTTTGGGGATTGTTATGGAATAAAAACCATAAACATTGGTTACACCACCACTTTTAAGCTCTTCAATGTAAATTGTTGCTCCAATTAATTCTTCTCCAGTTGATGCATCTTTAACATGGCCGCTGAGAGTGTACTTATCCTGAGCAATTACAGCAGTAATAGATATTGATATTACTATGATTGAAATAATTGTCTTTAACATTAGATATTTATATAAATTAAATTTCAAAACGCAAAGTAAAACAGTACATTGCATATTTGATGAAATGTTTTGTTAATAATCCATAAAACGATAAAGAACCTAGACTATTGTAATCGATGTTTATAAAACTATATCGAGTAAATAATACAATTATTCTGCAAAATAATTTATCAGCAACAAAAATAATTCTAATACCATTTCAATTGTATTATGT
>JAERTF010000172.1 GCA_016845105.1 Bacteroidota bacterium
GAGTAATTTGTTGTGAAGATTTTACTATTTTCATCCCGGTGTTTGTTAGCATCACCAAGATAGGTGAAAATGCCATAGTTGCAAGCTCTTAGAAATAAGAGTTTTGCAGCTTTTTTGGTTAATAACCTGCGGATTTAAGGTGCAAATGCGCGCTAGTGAGATTGTCCATAGCTTTTTGATCTAATTAATCACAATTTTCTTAAATCCCACAGTTCCGTCACTACCTAAAACTCTCACAACATAAATCCCATTATTCCAGACACTAACATCAATCGATGTAATATTATCTGCCACCTCATTTCCATATACCATATACCCCAAGGAGTTATATATTTCAATTTTAAGTTTTTGAAAAGCATTAAAATTATCAATGTCAACAATTAAGGTGCTGGTTGCAGGGTTGGGGTAAACCCGGAAATTGTTTTGGCTGGTGTTTTCTTCCGTACCCAGGCACATATAAGTTTGTATAACAAGGCTATCACTCCAGGCACTTTCACCACAATCATTTGTGCTCCGTACTTTTAAAGTTGCCCGACCTTCGTGCGTTGGATTCCAGTGAATTGTTGTTGATACAGAATCCTGGCTGACTATTCCGGCTTCTTCCGGCTCCATTTGCCACTCATAATACCAGGCATTTGTAGCTGGTGTTGTTGTGTATGTTATAGTACTATCTGTATTAACGCATATGGTGTCTTTGCCAGTGGGTTGCTTGGGTTGGGCCGGTGCATAGTGGTTGCAGTCTTTGATTTGGAATACCCAGGCATCATAACCCCAGGGTTGTGATATATGACATAACACATCCCCTTCTTCACCGTATGATTCTACATTTAAAGCATAAGTATAATCATCTTTTTTTGCTACACCATGCATGGGAAGTGTTTCATAGGTTATACTTCCAAAACATTGTTGCCAGATAAGTTGCCCAACTGAATCCAACTTTACTACCCAAATATCAGGAGTATCTTCATTTGTATTATGATTGCCTGATACATCACCATCGTTTGATCTAGTTGTTCCAAATAGCATGTACTCTTCACTATCACTGTATTTATAGATTGATCTGGGAGATTCAAAATCACTACCTCCGAGGCAGTTTTGCCAAATGATATTGCCACTTAAATCAGTTTTTACGACCCAAATATCATCTGAGAATGAACCAGGTGGTCCATGTAATCCACTTACATCTCCATCGTTTGAATTAGTTAAAGCTAAAAAAAGGTATCCTTCATCTGTAGCAATTACTTCAAAGCCTTCATCCCAATAACTTCCACCATAACAATTTTGCCATAGAACATTTCCGAACATATCGATTTCCAATAGCCAAACATCTTTTTGTGCAGGAGAGTCATCTTTCTGGCAATCAATCAACCCTTCACTTGTGTAAAAATCACCCACTAATACGTATGTGTTGTGCGCTGTTGGAACAATTTTTAGTAGCTTGTCATCATTGGGACCTCCATAGGTTTTTTCCCATAATATATTACCATCATAATCAAGCCTGCATAACCAGGCATCGGTTTTGCCATAATGATTGGTAATATCACCTCCTGAACTTGCGATACTTCCTAATACAAGCACTCCGCCGTCTGTTGTTAGGGTAATGTCCTTTGGTGAATCATGGATATAGCTACCCAAACACCGTTCCCATATTATCTCATTAGCACTATCAATTTTAACAACCCATAAATCATAACTATCATGAATATTCGATTGTATATCACCATCACTCGAATTTGTTCCACCAAACAAATAATACTCATTATCAGGTAGTGGAATAATTTTTGTAAAACTTTCACCCCCACTACCTCCAAAACACTTCTCCCATATTACATTTCCCAAAGTGTCAAGCTCTACTAACCAGGCATCAGCACTTCCGTGATAATTTGAAATCCCGTCACCTTCGGAAATAATACCTATACTTAATAAAAAACCATTATGCGTGTTTACGATACAATCAGGATAGTCACTCTCATTCGTTCCTAAACATAGTTGCCAGGAGATATTTATATTCTGAGTAACTGCTAGTGAGGAAATTAACAAACTAAGAAGTAAAACAATATTTTTCTTCATCCTGTATATTTTAAATCAGGGTGCGTAGTATATAACGCACCCTGGTAAAACAATATTTTATTTACTTATGATTAATTTACCGCTTTTAAACCTAGCAGAGGCTTTTACAGTATATAAATATACTCCTTTTTCAAACTTCCTGGTGTCAAGTAATAACTTTCCTTCATTGCTGTTAAGAACAACGGTTGATATTAATCTTCCGGAAATATCTGAAATTTCAATTATTCCTTTATCTGTATCCAATGGTAAGGAATAATAAAACTGTGCCCAGTTGGTTGCAGGATTTGGAAGTACAGAAACCTTAATTCCTGAAGATCCGGATAAATAACTTTCATTAGCGATATTTTGCTTCATTACATTAATATTGCTAATGTACTGGCATTCTGGATCCTGGTAAGCATAGGCAGTTCTTAATATACTTTTAGCTATGGAACTGTTTACAGGATCTTGTGATACTGTAAGATCAAGCAAATATGCCTGTTCCTGTAATGTCAGGCTGAATATATTACGACCTTGATTTATAAGGTTTACCTTCATACTTATAAGATCGTTATATTCATTATGAAAATCCAGGTCTATACCTTCCAGTTCATATAATGGTGGTAATAAATTCAATAAAGCCAGAGCATCCTGTGTATTTCCTTCTGAAAGATAGGACACAATGATTTCCTTATCAGCATACATACCTCCAACGTTATCCAACCAGTTACGATAATCCGTAAAGTCTACTATTGAATCTGCTAATATATTTCTGATAATATCCTGAGCAGCCTTTGTTTTATTGTAATGATATTGATTCATATCATTTAGTAAAGCTGTTTTATATGTAGTTCCACCCGATAACTGTTCAAGTAACGAAATCATATAATTAGGCAATGGCTCTTCTTTGTTTTCAAGATATTCAATAAGATCTTTGTCTATTTCATCTGGGTTGGCTGCAACAATATCAAAAATAGCCTGATCAGGAAATACGTCAGTTCTGTCAGCTACTTCTTTAAGAACCTCTTCCGATAAATGTGGCGAATCTCCTAAAAGCTGAGCCCTGATAGTCCACATATCATCAGGCAAAGCAGTTTGAATATCAAGTAATTCATTATCTGTACTTCCACCATCTTTTAAGTCAATGAACAATGCCTCTACATTGTTAAAATCAGCAAGATTAAGGGCAAACTCTGTTTCAGCTTGCAAACGCTGTGAACTTGACAGTTTGATTTGATTACCTCCTCCATAATGAGAAGGACATGAATTTTGAGGTTCAACATCCGGAGTAAACAAAGGAAGTTGTAGGGTACCAGTATGATAGTATTTTACAGGTGTTTGATCAGGACAGGCTATTTGATCATTACAATAATACCAATTTATATTTTCCTTACCTTCGTTTCTAAAATTCCAGTCGTCATTATCCGTGATTTCTGAAAAACTATTGCCACATGCCTCCATATCAGGTATACCCTGGTGGGTATGGATCATAGCTACGTTTTCGTTTTCATGAGTTACAATAAAATCAATTGCATTGTTGGTGTTAGTATTGCATTTATAGATTACACCAGTTCTATCTGTTAAGTCTGCTCTATTCATCCCATAAGCATAATTACCAAAACTAAGGCCATCAAAAGTATTATTGTAGATAATGTCAATATCTGATCGGCATTCATATACCCTTATACCGGTATAGTATCCTGTGGCTGCACCGGGAAATTTACTAAATTCATTATCTTCAAAAGCAAAACCTATACATGTATGTGCATCAATACCAAAGCTATATGAGTCATTATCACAAGAGGCTTTTGTTTGCAGGTTTTCACCAATTTGGAAAACACAGTTTACAATGGTGGCATAGTTTTCATTTTCTAAATAAACACCCACACTATTATTTGTAAACTTAGCGTCAAACACCTGAACGATTTTCCCTGAGCCAAAGCTGTTTGTAGCATGTATACCTGTAAAAAGATTATTGAACGAGCATTGTATTATTTCAGGACATGGTTCGAAATCTGATGTACATATTTCCTGAATTGAATATCCTGCATTACTTGTAAATAATCCGTAACCAGCAAGTATATTATTTGTAGTATTATTTTCAAATGCACAACCATAAAAGTGAATTCCTTCAACATCCCACATTGTAATGTGTGCATTAAAGTCATCAGGTATAATATAGTTATCATTATAGGTAAAAGTGCAAAGCTTGAACTTACTGATGTATGGCAATCTGATATCAGCATTGTAAGGATTTGTATTATAGTATGAGAGCATTTCAACAGATCGCTTATTATTTAAAAAGTCAGACTCTTCAACCAATATAATACCTCCAGAGGTGTTAAAACTATCACCTTCCCTATTTTTTATCGCATTATAAGCATTGCTGATTATAGAACTGTTTTCAACAATAAGTTTACCCTGATAAACCAATCCGTTTGCCCCTGGCAATTGTGATTCATTTCTATTTCCCCATACTTCAATACCTTCCCATGCTTCATTACAAGCCGCATGATTTGTTATTGTTGTTTCGTTAATGGTAAGAAGTGCACCATTAACACCAGCAATTCCATTTTCAATATCCTCGATTGTACCTGACTTAACATAGATTTCAGCCCTAGGTCCCATTAAAACAGTACAGTTGGTAAAAGTTGCAATAGTTCCATCATTTACTGTAAACCCTTTGGCGAATGAAACCGTTTCATTGTTAAACGTCAGAGGAACAGTTACAGATCCCATAACTTCACCTAGAACAACATGTTCTTTGTATGTGTAATCGTCAAAGTCGACATCAATTATAAATGTTACTTCTTTAGGATTATTATATGCATCAGTTATTACACATGTATAAATCCCTTCTGCCAGATTTGTAGCTTCAAAAAATCCATCGTTATCCCAAGTAAAAGTTAATGATGAATGACTTGTACACAAAATATTATACGGATCAAGTGGAGGTGCAAACGGAGCTCCGCCAGAAACGTATATTTGTACTGAACCATCAGTATATCCAGGGCAACTAACATTTTCTGGAATAACATCGACTTCCAATACTTTCCAGACGCGATGGTTTTCAGGAAGGACATAATAGTTTTTCGGACTAAAGTAGGTGTATGAAGCTACTTCATATGTCAGAGTACCATCCGTAAAAACATACTCGTAATTATTATCAAATGTTCCTTCATTTGTCCCACTTTGTAGTATTCGTCCAAGCTTTAATCCATTGTTTGCTACCGCATAAATGTGGCCATCTGGTGCTGTTTGAATAAATGTTTGTTGGTAATTATTTGAGGGTGCATTTTGAACATATGAATAATTGTAGTTTGGAGCTGAATATAAAGTATAGTCGAGCTTTATTAATCCTCCATTTGTTGTTGAAGCATAAATAATGTTGTCTTCAAAGTTTGAAAATTCAATTCCTCCAATCATTCCAAGGTTTAAGTTATCTATCCTATATAAAACCGGATTAGTGGACGATACTTTTACAATTAAAATCTCATTTGGGTCTTGGCCATACCATTCATCTCCACCACCATGGATCCATGCGATAAATTCTTCCCCTATTGAATTTTTAATGTATTCAACATTATATGCTTCAAAATCCATATCTGTCAATCCTGAAGTACCTTCCTCGATAATTGCTGTTTCCTGTGAAATACCGTTAGATGAAATTGTTCTTTTGTATATTCCTCCAAGAATAGTCTGATCTACTCTTGTGCTAACAGTGTAAAGAGAACGGGTATTATTGTCATGAAGACCAGAAACTGCAAAACCACCATATCCACCATCAAATTCTCTTAATTCCATCTCGTTTACCTTGGTTATAATTTCAGTTGTGGGATCAAAGTTTATATGTACGCTCTTAATAAAACAGGCAGAATTGTAAGCATCGTATACTCCAATAGCATAATACTCATTTTCTACACCAGGTTTTTGAACAACTTCAATTTCGGGAAGAGTCCCATTTTGTGGGAATAAATTGGTATTAAGTAAACCATAATATATATAGTTATCTATAATGTAAAAATCACGGTCAAGGTTAGAGTTATAAGCTCCAGCAGATCCCGAAACAGGGATATTGTTTTGAGATGGAGTTTGTAACATGACATCATAAGTTATATTGTTGTCATAGAAGTTTAGTTGCCAAGGTTCCTCCATGTTTGCGCCATCTTTCAATGGAATCATCCACCGCCCAAGCACGTGTTGGGCATTCAAAATAGTGGTTATATTACTAAATAATACAATTGTAAAAAAGATAATGTGTTTTTTCATAATTAATTTTTTAACTACTAAATCAAAAGCATAAAATTTCTGCTTCACTACTTATTATTTGTATCCATCCTCCCAATTTAGTAACTTCGCAATGCAGTAAGTGGCCAAGCTACTTACACCACCCCGGTCAGGAAACAGGAAACTGTGTGCCCCGGGGTGGCATTTTATATGAACTTATTCAAACAATAAGAAACTAAGCAGGTCATAATATTTTATATTATTTAAGCATTATTAATAAT
>JAERTF010000173.1 GCA_016845105.1 Bacteroidota bacterium
AGGAAGTGATAACATACTTATTGGATACAATGCTGCTTTCAACGAAACTGCAATAAACAATAAGCTGTTTATCGAAAATTCAGCAAGTTCTACACCATTGATATATGGCGAATTTGATAATGATTTACTCCGAATAAACGGAACTCTTGATATAAACAATGCCTACCAACTCCCAACTTCCGATGGCACAAGCGGACAAACCCTTAAAACAGACGGCAGCGGAAGTCTGACATGGAGTAGCGACATTGGAGCAACCAGCATCAACGGCCTTAGTGATGCTGCAACTGACAACAATAGTTTGTTTTTAGGTGTTGATGCAGGCGGCAACGATGATGGCACCACAAACTTTAATACAGGTACAGGTGTTTGGTCATTAAAAGAAGTAACATCAGGTTCACATAATTCTGCTATTGGTACTACTACTTTACAGCAACTTACAACAGGAAGTCAAAATACTGCCTTTGGAATGGGTGCACTTAACTCAGTAACAACAAATTCAAACAACACTGCCATAGGAAAAGAAGCAGGAAAAAGTGTTACAGGCAGTGGTAATATTATTATCGGTAACGAAGCTGCTAAAACACAAACAAGTATTAGTAATAAGCTTTTTATTGATAATGAGGACAATACAGCTCCTTTGATCTACGGTGAGTTCGACAACAACAAAATTAGGATAAATGGCAATGCTGAAATATCTGGTACATTAAAAATAGAAAGTGGTTCACCCGGAGCTGATAAAGTGTTGACTTCAGATGCAAGTGGAAATACCAGCTGGTCAACCTTAACCAGTTCGTCTATTGGGCTTGGTAATGTTGAGAACACAGAATTATCAACTTGGAGTGGTACTACAAATATCACAACTTTAGGTACTGTTGGTACGGGGATATGGAATGGAACTGCGGTTAATGCAACATATATTGGAAGTTTACCTGCTTCTAAGATTACAAGTGGTACATTTGATAATGCACGTATTAACTGGGCTGTGCCTGGAGCAATTGGAGCTACCACACCTACTAGTGCAGAATTTACTACCCTTGCTACTTCCGGAACAACAACACTTGGCGATGCATCAGCAGATGCAATAACAGTAAAGGGAGCACTTAAAATAGAAAGTGGTTCACCCGGAGCTGACAAAGTACTTACCTCCGACGCTAGTGGAAATGCAACATGGGAAACATCATCTTCAGGAGGAGTTGGATCTGATGAAAGCGGGTTGAAGATTATCAGAGGGACAGTGAAAGGGAGTGATGGATCTATTGTCGCCGGCTCGGGTTTTAGTGTTGTCAGGCATGATGAAGGAGAGTATACAATAACATTTTCCTCAGCTTTTTCGGGATTACCAACTATTACAGCATCTCTTAAATACACATGGAATGATACTGACCCTGACAGGGTACTTTATACTATCATTCTAGACAATATTACAACATCAGGTTTTGAAGTATTGTGCATGGATGGTGTAAATGGAGGAACTGACGGTGATCCAGAGAATTATACATTTATAGCCATTGGGCCTCAGTAATATATGCTACTTGAATTATTTCAAAAATAAAAATCTAAAAAGCGATAATCTTATGGGAGTATTAAAAAAATTAGAGATTGGTTATATCATACCATCTATAATGGATTTCGATCAAAAAGGATGGATGATATGCGATGGACGTCAACTCAAAAAATCTGAGTATAGAGAATTATATGGTCTGATTGGAAATATCTATGGTGGTGATGGCAGTGAAACTTTTGCATTACCCGACCTACGAGGTCGTGTTGCAATGGGGTCAGGGCAAACTGAAGGATCGAGGTATTTTTATAGAGATGGTGATACAGGCGGCGAAACCTACAATGAAATAAAACTATCGAATCTTCCTGCTCATAATCATAATTACAAATTAATGGGAAGTTCCGTACAGGCAAATGAAACTGACCCCATTGGTAATTCATTTGCCAAAGTGTCAAACGACAAAAAATACAGCCAAAAAGATCCTAATGTTGAAATGCGACTTGAAGAGGTTGTAAAACAGGAAGAGGTAATTACAGAACCGGGTAGGTTAGATAATAGGATGCCTTCCGTTGTTGTAAACTTTATGATCAATGTTAATGATAGAAATGCAATTAATCTCGATTATTTAGGAAATATTGTGTTGTGGCCCGGTTATACCGGTATACTTCCACCCGAATGGCATATTTGTGATGGTGAAAAACTGAATATCAATAGTTATGGAGCTTTATATTCCTTATTAGGCAAGAATTACGGTGGACATGGCGTGTACGATTTTCAATTACCCGATTTAAGAAGCAGGGTAGCTGTTGGGCATCTTGCTGGAAATATGGGAACGGGGAGTTATTTTGGCAGTGAGATAAATAGGATTAGTAAGGAACATTTACCCAGTCATACACATACTGTAAAGCTGGGCTGTACTTCCGAAGATTCTGAAACCACTATGGTTGAGAACAATATTCCTGGTGGTGGAGGTGAAGATATGGAGTATGTAAACAGCCAACCCGATAAAGTAATGCATAAATTGAGTATTACTGGTGAGTCAATAGGAAATCAGGATGATATTCAGCAAGAGAACCGACAACCTTTCTTATGCATGAATTATATAATTTGTATTAATGGAACATATCCATGTAGAGATTAAAAAATAGAAAAATGGAAGAATATTACATAGGTCAAATAGCTTTGTTTGCAGGAAATTTTATTCCTCGTGGATTTTTAGTATGTGATGGTGCAACTTATAAAATTAAAGATCATTATTCTTTGTTTGCCTTACTTGGTACTAAGTTTGGCGGAGATGGCAGTACAACATTTTGTGTACCTGATCTAGGAGAAGGCGTTTTAATGGGAGCTGGCAGAAACTCTGAAAACGAAAAGTATAAAGTAGGAGAAAAATATGGCTCAATGCGTAAAACAATTACGAATGAGCTGATGCCTAATCATAATCATGATATAAAATTATGGGGTTATTCAGGAAGTTCAACAAAAAGAACTGTTGAAGGAAATTGCCTTGCTTCAGGAGGCATGGAGCATGAATACAGTATCAAACAGCCAAATGGATATATGCATGAGGATACAATTAAAGTAGATTCTGCTGGAAATGGTGAGCCCATAAACAATGCGCAACCATGCCTTGTGATGTATCACTGTATTTGTTATGAAGGACGTTACCCTGCACGTGGATAATATTAGGAAATAACCAAAAGGTAGCCTGCTGGTCGGCAGACAGGGATTTTTGGTATCGTCATGCGTTCCCTCGTTGTCATATCGAGGGAAGCGCAACGACATAATTACCTTGTCATCTCGAAGGAAGTGCAGCGATGAGAGATCCCCTCAGTCCGGAGGACATTGGAAGTAGTGTTCCAGGCTCTGGGGATTTCTCACACTCCCTACGGTCGGTTCGAAATGACAAACAAGAATGGGGGATTTCTCACACTCCCTAAGGTCGGTTCGAAATGACAAGAAAAGTGGAAATGACAATAATTATTACCTTTGCATATGACCCTATTACACAATTACTTTGTTTACATAATGACCAATAAACACAAAAATGTGGTTTATACTGGAGTTACAAATGATCTGGGAAGAAGAGTTTATGAACACGAAACAGGTGAAACAAAAGGGTTCACGAAACGTTACAATTGCCATTTTCTAGTGTACTACGAACACTTCACAAATATCGAAGAAGCCATTGACAGGGAAAAGGAAATCAAAAATTGGAGAAGAGAAAAGAAGAATAGATTAATCGCTTCTACGAATCCTGACTGGAATTTTTTAAATGATGAAATTGAGGGGATATAGATATGCTATTGTCATATCGAAGAAAGCGTAGCTACGGTCTTTTCTGTCATATCAAGGGAAGTGCAGCATAGCGAAACGACGAGATATCTCCTAAGACAGTGCTGTCATCTCGAAGAAGGTACAACTTAGAGATCCCCTGCAAATGGAAGATAGTGGTAGTGTGGTTTCAGATTCTGGGGATTTCTCCTCCTTCGTCGTTCGAAATGACAGCAAAGGTACTGGGGATTTCTCCCATTGGTCGAAATGACAGTGAATGGTTTGTTGTCATATCGAAGAAAGCGTAGCGCTGAGATATCTCCTTCAAGTAGTACTGTATTGGAAGAATCAAGTTCCTGCTAACCTACTTATCTCCACACTAATTTCTGCTCCTAGCTTACAATTATTATAAACCAATGCAATATTCGATTCCAGCGATTTTCCTTTGGTTATGCTGGCTATCTTGCTTAATAGGTATGGGGTTGTTTCTTTACCTGTTATTCCCAATATGTTCATCTCAGAAATGGCATTATTAATGGCCCCATCAATTACATCCTTTTCCATCGACATACTTTCCGGAACAGGATTAGCAATCAACAATCCACCATCTAAACCCAGTTCGAATTTCGTATGAATTAGTTTTGCAATCTCAGCAGCAGTATCAATCTTAAAATTTACCTCAAAATCACTTTTGGCACAATAAAAGGCAGGCAAAGCTTTTGTTTTATAGCCAATTACCGGAACCCCTTTGGTTTCAAGATATTCCATTGTTAGTCCCAAGTCAAGAATACTTTTGGCACCAGCCGAAATAACTGCAACATTTGTCATTGCCAATTCTTCCAAATCAGCACTAATATCCATTGTTGTTTCAGCTCCTCTATGAACACCACCAATTCCACCAGTCGCAAAAACTAGAATCTTCGCTAGCGAAGCAATGTACATTGTAGCACTTACTGTGGTCGCCCCATTAATCTTATTAGCAACATTATATGCAATATCCCTACGTGATGTTTTCTGAATTTTTCTTCCTTCTTTACCTAAAAAATCAATTTCTTCATTACTTAAACCAATTTTCAGCTTTCCATTTAGTATTGCTATTGTTGCTGGTATAGCACTACCATCACGTATAATCTCCTCACACTTTTGTGCTGTTCTAACATTTTCAGGATAGGGCATACCATGTGAAATAATGGTAGATTCTAAAGCCACGATCGGAAGCTTATTCTCTATTGCATCAGCTACTTCGGTACTGTATGATAAATACTTTTCTTGCATACACTTTTATTTTCCTGTGTTTTTATTGTTGGTGGAATGAGGAGATTGTAAACATTCATATGCCACATTCTTAGCAGATTCCAAGCAATCTTCAACGGATTCTTCTTGGATTAGTTTATGGATAAACCCCGATAAAAATGCATCTCCTGCTCCTGTAGCATTATTAATTTTATCGATAAAAATTGGATTTGTAATTATATGTTTATCCTTGCTAATGTAGTTAATCTCTTTATCAGAATTGGTAAGTAATACGGATCCTACACCTTGGTCTAATAGTTCTGTTAGCTTTAGTTTGATGCTTTCTTTATCCGATAGAATATCTAGTTCGAGCATGTTTACTTTCAATAAGTCAATATAGCAAAGGATAGATTGAAGTTTGGGTGCCTTTAATGCACTTACAGCATCCATAATTATTGTTTTGTGCTCGAATGTAGTAAGCAAATATTGAAGCGCTTTTTCATCTAAGTTGTTATCTATTACCAGAAAATCAAAGTCATCAATATAGTTTCTCTTGTCTTCAAAAAAATCAATATTCAATTTTTGGACGATTTCCATATCGTTTAGGCCAAGAAACAAATCGTTAGCTTTGTCCATAACCCCCAGGTAAATACTATTTCCTGCATTCTTTACAACAAGGCTTCTATTGAAGTTAATATTCAATTTCGACAAGTTTTGCCTTGCCAATTGACTAAAATAATCATCACCAAAAACAGTTAATAAACTAACATTATCACCCAAAATAGATAGATTCGTTGCAATGTTACACGCTACTCCTCCAAAGGCCAATTCTATTTTTGAACTATTCGAATCGTGTAACAAAAAGTCTGATTTTGAGTGAGCGTATAAGTCTATATTCTGAGCTCCTATTACAAGTATATTCCGCTTGGGTAACTGCATTTCATTTGATTATATTAAGCCATATTATCAGGCCTAAAACTAATTTGTAAAATTAATATATTCATTTGATAAAGTATGGAGTGAAGTAATAATTACTAATTGACGGCATTTAAAATAGTTCATGTTCAATTCTGGGGAACGATTTCCTTCTTTCCGCATCATATTTAAAGAGTTTTATATGATTCATAATAGTTCTAAATGGCAATGGAAATATTATTAATAATAATTCTAAATTAATACCTTACTTAGGTATTGAACTAAAGTAAAGATTAAATTTGTAACACAACCACTTTAATTAACTGTACCTCAATGAAAAAGCTTTTTTGCTTATGTTTTGCAATCAGTTTCCTGTTATTGTATCCTCAGCAAATTTTTACAAAGCAAACGAAAAAAGATAGCCTACAAAATCTAATTCAGCAAGCTAAAGGAATGCACAAAGTTGACTTATTAGTAGAGTTTACAATTGAATCCAATGACAGTAATGATACTCTGAAACATCTTACCCTTTCGGATGAAATTTATAAGTCGGCCAATTCTCTTAACTATGTCAAAGGAAGATGTGAATCCCTGATACATATGGGATGCGCAAAGATAATCAGGTTGAATGATTATATAGAAGCCTTAAATAATTATTCGATATCACAGGGAGTTACAATAAACACGTAATAATTTATTAAGTAATGAAACGGATACTTACATTAAGTATACTTATAACCATAATAATTTTAAACCTTTATTGTATTGGTCAGGGAGTAGCTATAAACACCGACGAATCTTCAGCCGATGCTTCTGCCATCCTTGACATAAAAAGTGCCAGTAAAGGCTTATTACTACCCAGAATGACTAGTATCCAACGAGATGCAATTGTTTCACCCGCTGCTGGGCTAATGATTTATAATACGGATGTGCAAAGGTTGGAAGTATTCGATGGTACATATTGGGTAAAGACTAATACCATATCATGCGCACCTGATGCTCCAGGTACAATTACAGGTAGTTCGAGAGTAATAATAAATACTACCGGTGAAGTATATAGTATAGCACCGGTTCCGGATGCCACTTCATATAATTGGACAGTACCTGCAGGTGCAACAATAACATCAGGACAAGGTACAACAAGCATTACAGTTTCATTTGGAACAACTAGTGGGAATGTAAGTGTACGTGCTGAAAATGTTGGTTGTGGAAATAGTAATTATTCAAATCTAGAAGTTGCTGTTGATTTAATTATTGGCGACAGCTACGAGGGAGGCATAGTCGCTTACATTCTGCAATCAGGTGATCCGGGTTATATTTCTGATGAATACCATGGGCTAATTGCGGCTGGTAACGACCAAAGTACCGCTGTTATTTGGTACTACATGGTGACGATACATATTTGGGGAACAGAAACTACACTAGGAACTGGTAGTGCTAATACGGATACAATTATTGGTACTTATGAGGTCGTTTTTCCTGGAAACACAGGTATATATGCTGCTTCAGTATCCAGAAACTACAATGGAGGAGGTTATACCGACTGGTTTTTGCCAAGCAAAGACGAATTGAGTAAGCTGTATTTAAGCCAGGGTATAGTTGGTGGTTTTTCAGCAGATTATTATTGGAGTTCTTCCCAGGTAGATAACACCTTGGCGTGGTATCAGTATTTTGTTGATGGAAGTCAATCGGTCGGTTCTAAGGGAAATACTTTCAGAGTAAGAGCTGTGAGGAGTTTTTAATTGAATATCGGTTAATTTAAATACAATTTTGGTTTGAGGCAATTGAAGTTATGAAATATGACAAACATTAAAATAGTTGAAAGAGTAAATGATGAAATGCGATAATGATTCAGATAACGACGGTAAAAATTACAAATGACCAATTAACCAGTTAGGCAATGAAAAAAAACACCAACATAATTTTAGTAAGTATACTAATATTAGGCAGCCATACACTCACCGGTCAGGTAGCAATAAACTCCGATGGCAGCCCGCCTGATGCCTCAGCTATGCTTGATGTGCAAAGTTTAACAAAAGGTGTATTACTCCCAAGGCTTACCAGCGCTGAACGGAATGCCATAAGTGCTCCGGCAGCAGGATTGGTAATTTACAATACCCAGGTTGAAGCATTACAATTATATGACGGCAGCAATTGGGTTTTGATTACCGATGGTAATTGCGGCAAACCTTACTACGATGCCGTTAACAACCAGTATTACGAAACAGTAGTGATAGGCAACCAATGCTGGATGTCCAGAAACCTGGTCTCTTCAAAATACAATGATAGCACAGATATACCGCTAATTGAAGACTTTAGTTCCTGGGGAGCTTTAACTACACCAGGCTATTGCTGGTACAATTACGATAGCATAACCTATGGTGATACATATGGTGCATTATACAACTGGTACGCGGTTAATACAGGGATCCTTTGTCCATCAGGCTGGCACGTACCAACTGATTCTGAATGGATAATACTTGAAGACTATATGATAGCCAACGGCTATAATTATGATGGTACAAACTCTGGTAATAAAATTGCCAAATCTTTTGCTTCAGCCTTTAATTGGACTTCATCATCTTCTACCGGTGTGCCGGGCAACACCGATTATTCATCTTGTCGTAATAAAAGTGGTTTTAGGGCTCTACCAGGTGGTTACTGTCATAGCAATGGCCCATTTCATGATTTTATTGGTTTATTTGGTTTCTGGTGGAGTGCCACTCAGAAAGACACTGACAACGCATGGTCTCATTGGGCAGGCTACAATTTCAACGATGTACAAAAGCTTGAATGGGATAAAAACTTTGGGTTTTCTGTCCGATGCATAAGGGATTAATTATAAGATAATGTTTTAAAAAATAACACACTACTAAAAGAGTAAAAACAATCAGAAAATCATATTAGTAAGTATGTGAGTAAATAACAGGTAGCATATAAGAAAATTATTGAGGTATAAATCATAAACCAAAAGGTAGGAATTTTGGTCATTAACACCGGAGTCAAAGCATAAGGACAAAGGCGAATTAGCAGTTATCAAATTATGATAGCTGCTTTTTCATTTGAGCAGGATCAAATAAATAATTGTGACTTAAGCTGAAGTTAAATTCAACCTTGATTCAGAATGTTTTGCATTCCGGATTTTATTTATATATTTGATACAACTAACTATTACAACTAGTATTGCTAACGTAGCTTATTTATAAATAAATTCTATTATTACTAAAATGAGTATTAACGATGAATTTAGTAAACTGTTTTATAGTTTGTCCAGTGAAAATCAGGATATACTGGAAAATGCAACAACCCACAAAATCTACAAAAAGAATGAACACCTGATTGAACCCGGTAAAGACGCAGGTGTTGCATTTGCTATTAATACAGGTATTGTCCGTAGTTATATTATCAAATCTGGAAACGAAATTACAACCAGTTTTAATTTTGACAAGGCCTTTTGTTTTCCCATAAACTCTTATATCCCAGGTGCTGAGTCCGATGAGTATTTTCAGGCACTTACCGATACAGTTGTTAACATCATTGATGTAAATATTTTCAACAAACTCAAATTATCTCACATTGAACTTATACAGTTTGAAGTGTATATTAATGAGATTATTATATTACAATTGGCACAGAGGCTGAGGGAATTCCAAACTCTGGATGCTAAGGAGCGTTACTTACAACTACTGGAGAAGGAACCTAATATAATACAAAACATCCCACTTACCTATATAGCTTCTTACCTCGGAATCACCCTTGGTTCTTTAAGCCGAATTAGAAGCATTATTTAACATTTGTGAAATGCTTTCTGCTTTTTTCATCGTATGTTGGTACCCTCAAAAATATACTTATGAAAGCGGTCACATTATTCATCCAAATTACTATTGTTATTTTCGTAATAACTATAACCCGAGCTGCACATGCCCAAGGCGTAGCCGTTAATACCGATGGCTCTGCAGCAGATGGCTCGGCTATGCTTGATGTTAAATCCGATAGCAAAGGCATTCTCATACCACGGCTTACAGCCAGCCAGAGAGACCAGATAAGCAGTCCCGCAACAGGCTTAATGGTATATCAAACCGATGCTACTGAAGGCTTCTACTTCTACGATGGCACAAACTGGTTATGCCTCAATGTCGGCGATAAACCTACGCCCGATACCTTATCCGATGCAGATGGCGACACCAAAATACAGGTAGAGGAAAGTGCTGATGAAGACATTATACGATTTGATTTAGGGGGAACAGAAAAAATTGTTTTTACAGATAAAGCTATCGAGTTTAAAAATAATAATAGTAGTGTTATTATAGGAGAAGGTGCTGCTAATTCCATAACAGGAAGTGAAGGAAATAATGTTTTTATTGGTTACCAAAGTGGCAATAAAACGGCCTATTCATCTACAACACTTAATGCCAGTAATAATACTGCCATAGGATTTCAATCTCTTTTCTCAAATACAACAGGTAATGCAAATACAGCTTATGGTTCTCTGGCTCTTTATTCTAATACTACAGGTAAACAAAATACAGCTTTTGGCTATAATGCAGGATACTCTGTTCTTTCGGGTACAGGCAATGTTTTTTTAGGTTACCAGGCAGGTTATAGTGAAACAGGAAGCAATAAGCTATATATTTCCAATAGTAACACAAGTAATCCTTTGATTTACGGTGATTTTGATGCAAACATAGTAGGTTTGAATGGAAGTGTCGGTATTGGAACTTCAAGCCCTGCTGCATCTGCAACATTAGAATTGAACAGTAGTACTAAAGGATTCTTGCCTCCTCGAATGACCAACGTACAGCGAGATGCAATAAGCTCACCGGCAACAGGTCTGCTTGTTTACCAGACTGATGGTACAACTGGATTATATTATTATGATGGCTTTAATTGGAGTGCTGTAGACCAAATCGCAGATGGTTCCGAAACCAAAGTTACAGCCGGAACCAACATAACCGTAACAGGCAGCGGAACAACAGCAAGCCCTTATATAGTAAATGCAACAGGCGCTACACCCTTAGCTATTGGTGATAGTTACCAAGGCGGCATAATATTTTGGTTAGATGCCACAGGGCAACACGGCTTAATAGCAGCCACAGCAGACCAAAGTACAGGAATACAATGGTATAATGGAACTTATAGAAATACCGGTACCACAGGCGATGGTTTATATGCAGGTGCTATGAATACCGCAATGATAGTAGCCACACAATTGGCAGATAACCAAACAGGAAATTTTGCCGCAAAAGTTTGTGCCGATTATTCAGTAACTGTTAGTGGTGTTAAATATGGTGACTGGTACTTACCTTCAAAATATGAACTCAATTTATTATACCAGCAAAAAGACGTGGTTGGCGGTTTTGCTAGTAGTGCCAACTATTGGAGTTCTACCGAGCTCAATAGCACCAACGCTTGGAGTCAGTACTTCGGCGGTGGCTCGGGCCACCTCCTTAAGGACGGCACTTATAGAGTGCGTGCTATTCGGGCTTTTTAACCATTTACCCATTTAACTATTTAATAATACCGCCTGTGGCGGTCGAATTTTATATATATTATGTGATTACATTATGATCTTTCGATTGAGAAATTTCAATTCACAGGCTGCCAATGAACCAGGATATTATTTCAACGGGATAAGGGCTCCCAAAGGAGAGAGCCGGGTATATAGTCCTGTTAATAGAGAATTAGCGTTTTATTTTTTAATCCTGAACGTAGCCTATTTGTTATTAGTTATTAGTGATGAGTGATTTAAATGTTCAAATAACTAATCACTAATCGACAATTAAATCATATGCCCAATTTTTTAACATATGTGAAATGTTTTCCGCCACTTTCATCGTATGTTGGCTGCAAAATTTTTACTCTATGAAAACGATCACATTTATAACCCTTGTTTTACTTATTTCTTTCTCTTTTAGTACTACAATAATAGCGCAGGGAGTAGCTATTAATGATGATGGCTCTGTAGCTGATGTATCTGCCATGTTTGATGTTTCCTCAACTTCCAAAGGACTCCTGATCCCTCGCCTGACAATAAGCCAGCGAGACGCCATAACTACACCCGCCACAGGATTGTTAATCTACCAAACCGACAATACCCCCGGCTTTTACTCATACAATAGCAGCTCCTGGAAAGCAGTAGCTTCGGAAACATTATGGCTGAATGATTTGCTTGATGCAAAAACCAACAGTAGTTCCATACTTTTAGGTGAAAACGATGGCGCTAATAATACCGGAACAAATAACACAGCCATAGGTTCCTTTGCCTTGTATTCAAATACCACAGGAATTCGAAATACAGCCATTGGCTTTAGTTCTCTTTGTTTGAATACTACGAGCAATCATAACACAGCAGTGGGTAGTTATTCTTTACATAATACAACAGGAGAAATGAATACTGCACTAGGTTCCTCAGTCCTGTATTCAAATACCAAAGGAATTCGAAATACAGCCATTGGCTTTAATTCTCTTTACTCAAATACTACAAGCAATAATAATACAGCCGTGGGTGCCGGTGCTTTACATAATACAACGGCAGCTGAGAATACAGCAATAGGTTCATATGCACTATATTCAAACACAACAGGAACGTGGAACACCTCAACCGGTTATAAGTCGTTATATAGTAATACAACAGGAACTCATAATTCTGCATTTGGCTATTACGCACTTAATTTTAATAATGTGGGAGGCAGTAATACAGCATGTGGTTCTTATTCACTTTCACAAAACACAAGTGGTAGTTATAACACGGCAATAGGTAGCTCTGCACTTTTGAGCCTAACTACCGGTGTGAGTAATACAGCTACAGGATATGGTGCACTCCAAAATAATTACGCTGACAAAAATACAGCAGTGGGCACCTGGGCATTATTTTCGAATACAATAATACATGAACTTACAGCTATTGGTTACCAGGCGCTTTTTTCTAATACAACGGGTAATTATAACACAGCAATTGGCGCCGGGGCATTACAGCTTAATACTTCCGGAGCATTTAATTCATCTATGGGTTATCATTCTCTTAATTCTAATACAACGGGTTATTATAACACTGCAATTGGCTGCGGAGCCCAACACCAAAATATTTCAGGATCAAGCAATTCATCTTTGGGTTGGAATTCTCTTTATTTTAATACAACTGGATCCGATAATACTGCCATAGGTTCTGAGGCACTTTTAGCAAATACTGATGGCATTGACAATACTGCCATAGGTTCCGAGGTACTAATAGCAAATACTGGAGGCAATGAAAATACTGCCGTAGGTTCCTCTGTACTTATGGCAAATACTACTGGTGCTTATAACTCCGCATTTGGTAGAGCTGCACTAGCTAAAAATACTACAGGTGATAGAAATGTGGCTATAGGGTACAATGCACTTTACCTAAATGTTAGCAGCAATGGTAAGTTCAGTAATCAGCTGAATATCATGACATTAATGACGGCATTGTTCGGACAACTTAGTACATTGGAAAACTATGAGGATTAGAATGATTATATTATAATCAAAAATGGTTTCCCAATGTACTAATAATCAACGAGAAAGTCAAGTTTTTTTTTCATGTATTGAAAACTGACAATGAGACTAAAAGAGCGCAGGCCCGAAAGAATGTCGGCGTGCGTGCGTAGGCCATTTGCGGGAAGATAGCATTATTCTTTCTTGATTTTTTGTTTCTTTTGTATCAAGACAAAAGATAAAAGAAAAGAAAATACCTGACTTAGAATATTTTTAGAATATCAGAAAAGAATCAGTAAAAGGGTATAAAAGGACTTGGTAAAGTACACTTCGACTCTAATACTGAAAAGACTTATGAAAACAGAATTGGTAGTTACTGAGAACCTATTGGTATTTTTTTTCGTAAAATGATCGACATTTCACGAAACAATGCCTGGTTTCTTAGTAATATCAATTGTATTGATAATAAGAAACCACGGCAGCTAACAAAATGTATAATGCATATGCTCCCTAAGGGTCGCAAACGCATCATACACTAACCGTTACAAGTCACAATACTGTTGCAATAGGATGTGAAGCGGCATATAGTACTTTTGCAGGTAATAATGTAGCAATTGGTCATCGTGCCCTGTATAATAACACTTCAGGATATCATAATACAGCCGTTGGCTTTCACGCAGGTTATAGTAATAATAATATTAATTCTACTTCTCTTGGTTATGGAATCTCCTCCTTTACTAACTCGGTACGAATAGGTAATACAGCTGTAACGGATATTGGTGGACAGGTCGGTTGGAGCACCTATTCAGATAAAAGAGCCAAGAAAAATGTTAAAGAAGATGTTATAGGCCTTGATTTTATTATGAAGCTCAGGCCGGTTACATGGCACTGGGACAAAGATAAAATGGATGAACTACTCGGTATTAAAGACAAAAGCGATTACCCCGAGAAATACGATATAGAAAAGATCAAGCAAAGCGGTTTCCTGGCCCAGGAAGTGGAACAAACAGCCAGGGAACTGGGCTACGATTTCAGTGGTGTAGTTGCACCCAAAGGAGAAAACCAGGCCTACAGCCTTCGATATGCTGAATTCGTTGTGCCCCTGGTAAAGGCAATACAGGAACAGCAGGAGATGATTGAAGAACAGGAGAAAGTAAATATCACACAGCAAAAAACTATTGAAGAGCTGCAGGAACAGAATAATAGATTAAATGAGCAGAATGTAATGATAATGAAACGTATTAAAAATCTTGAGAAAAATATGAAATAACCAAAAGGTAGGAATTTTGGTCATTAACACCGGAGTCAAAGCATAAGGACAAAGGCGAATAAGCAGTTATCATTTAACGATAGCTGCTTTTTTTTTATCAAAATAAAATTGATGAATCTATTTCTATTTATTCATGGAATAAAGCTATTTATATAAAATCAAACCTCGGTTTTTATTTGGAAGAAACTCATTTACAAGTATATGATTTATATGGACGTAAGATTATAGAACAAAAGTGGATAATTCACAAATGATACTTATCCCTGTTGATGTTGATAATGCTTATTTGCTTGTTAGGGTAGTTCAGCAGGGTGATATTATAGTTAAAAAAGTATTTGTTCATTAGTCTAAAATTGTAATCCAATGAAAAAAATGAAATATATAGTTCTGCTTGGTTTTCTTTTTATTGTAACTGTAAGTCATGCTCAAATGGATGGTCCTGGAAATCCCGGAGGAGACCCCATTGGCTCTGACCCCTTGGGAGGTGGTGCTCCAATTGGAGGGGGGTTAACTATACTAATAGGTTTAGCTGTAGTTTATGGGGGAAGGAAACTTTATAATATGAATAAAAAGGATCTGGAAGAATAGAATATTTATTGTTATACGAATATAAGTAAACAAGGAAGTAAGAAAACAGTTTCACCAATTAACTTATGGTATGTATTACTTAAGAAGGAGTATGGAAATAATATCAATAAGCCTAATATTAGGTTCATTAACAGAATAATCAGCATCGAAAATATAACTATACTTGTTAAAGTGGTAGTTAATAATACAAGCACTAGCACAGTTTCTACAAATAAATGCAGTACTATTGCAAATCGTCGAGCGTTTTTCTTGCCAAATAAAATTGTTAAGGAGTTATGACCATCAATTGTGTCATTTTCATAATCATACCATGAAATCATAATTCCTTCAGCCCAGACCAATAAAGAAATACTTATTGCAATAATAATAATGGGAATGGAAGGAACTGAACCATGCCAATAAATAGGAGCCATAAAAATTCCAACAGTATAAATTATTGCAATATATAGCTCCTTTTGTACCATTGCATTTTTTTTGTCCTTTTGCAGAAATAGTAATAAAAAGTATATGCCAACTGTAATCGACAATATAATCCCCATTTTTACAATATGATAGTTCAAATACAACAAGCTTAAAGCCATTGTGATTAATCCAATTATAGATACAACAACGATAATTGGTATTCGATTAAGGTAATGGTAATTGTGCCTACTGATTGCTGCTTCTCGTTTCTTTTTATACGCATCAATAATATGATCCAATGTATAAACAACCCACACCGCCAACGGTAATACTATCCACCAAACAGGGTTAGCCCTTACCTCTAATACTTTTGTTGCCATGTATCCAACAGCAACTGTCCCTATCACAATATCTAAGCTTAGAAATTGCATTATTTGTAATAAGGAATATCTATTTGTAACGGATTTCATGGTATGGTAAATATAGTTGATCTTTTTGAGATACCTCACTTCGACTCAAATTGAAATAAAAACAATAATCTTATGTATATGAAAACAAATCAATGTAATCCGTGGATAATCAGGGCGTAAGATGATTTGTGTCGATTGGAACGAGGAATAGATTGTTTGCTAATTTATATGAAATAACGGCAAAAAAAATCCTCCTGAAAAAGTAATACCAATTAGGTATCAAAATGCGCCTTTTAAATCAAAATATTTTTCTTCTTAGCGAAATGAAATATTACTTGCATAGCATCGCTACGGAAGAAATATTTTATGAAAATAAGATGGAAAATATAAAGTTTTTAAGGCGCATTTTGGTTCCTATTTGGTATAAACAGGAGGATTCAATATTTATTAACAATGATATTAATGTTCTTCGGTAGTACTTTCAATTAAGTATGGGTGATTTTGTGGAATAATAGGCATTTTTGATAAGGATGTACCAACCACAAGGGCAAATAATCCCAACGAACCAATAAATGTTCCTATTTCAATGATTCCAATTCCATATGAATCGAGGGTACCAGGCATAATCGACATATATAACTCTACCCATTGTCCGATAATTAATACGGCAACTGTAAATAATAACCAGTTTGCACTTTTCGCTATTCTATTCCACATAAGGAAAAAGAATGGGAAAGTCCAATTCATTATTAACTCGGTATAAAATAGTGATTTAAATTCACCCATTTCACGGGGGATGTAATAAATAGTTTCTTCCGGAATGTTAGCATACCAAATTAGTAAATATTGTGATAGCCACATATAACCCCAGATTAAACTAAGAGCCCAAATATATCTTGAAAAATCGTGCAGGTGTTTCTTTGTAAGCATTGGGAAATATCCTAGCTTATACAGTATTATAACAATGGCGGTGATTACAGAGGCTCCATGGAAGAATGCCATTATAAACTTTTTAACTACATATATTGTACTATACCAGTGGGCATCCAACGACATTAGCCAGTCGATTGAAAACAAGGAAAATGAAACGGCAAAAACGAATATGAATATTTTAGATGTCATTTCGATTTTGTTGAAAAAACTAATACCACCAATTTTGTCTTCCTGTAGAGAAAGCTTTTTTATACGTAGTGATAACAATATCCATAGGGCAAAAAATACAACATATCGGATTGTGAAAAAAGGAATATTCAGATATGGTGATTTATGTTGAAGTATTGGATCAGCAGCAACGGCATCTGCATGACTCCAGTGATACAGATCATGAACTCCCAAAAACATAACTGCGAACAATAGCATTGAAACTATGAAGTAGTTACTCATGGCCTGGGGAACACGTATATATGCTATCGACCACCCTGATTGTGTAACAGCCTGTATGGCAAGCCAAAATGTTGCTCCCAAGGCTATTGAAAGAAAATAATAATTATTGAGCAGCAAATTTGCCCATGCTCTTTCTCCATCTTCGGTTAAAAATCCGATGGCAACTGAAATAAGCCCAACCACAATCAATACAATCATGGCAATTTTAAATTTTCCGCTGAGCTGTACCTTTTTATCCATTTTAGATTAGTTTAAGAGTTTTTATTATTTAGATATTGACCTAAGATAGTTGATGATTTTCCATCGATCATCAGGCTGAACTTGTGTGCCATGAGGACCCATAAGCCCTGATATTGATCCTGCTGTTATAACATAGTAAATCTCACCATCGGGTTTTGTTTGTACATAGGCTTCGACCAAGGATGTTGGTTTTGCTGGGAACAATCCACTTGTGTATAAATTGCCATCTCCTTTTGCAGAAGGACCATGGCATACTTTACAATAAATGTTATAGAGCTCTTTACCTTGTGCAACTGATTCATCAGTAGCTGCAATTGGATTAATTAATTGGACACCAGCAAGAGCTTGATTAACAGCCCTGTCGCCAATTGATGCAGTTGGGTATGGAAAAGGCATACTACCTCTTGCCACAGTACCTTCAACAGGTAGCTGGTTTGTCATGCTATCCCTAAAAACAGGATTGGGAGAATATGCCTTGTAAAATTTTGTATAATACATATCATGATCACCCATGTAATCGTATCCAGGATTGTTCTTATCCTTGTTGCACGACGATAACACAACAAGTAATAAAACAATTAACGATAAATATTTTGTGTATTTCATCTTAAATATTTTTTTAAGCTTCATATTCAACATCCGACTCATTAATTTCTACAGCACCTGTTTCGGTAAGTAAAGATTTAATCTTTCTTAACTCAACATCATCTATGTCTTCAGGTTTCTCGATAACAATCACAAACTTGTCATCAACAGTTCTAACATCAGGCATTTCTACCTCTTTACCGGGATAAAGTTTTTGACGAATAAAGAAAGTTAAAGCTGTAAATACGGTACCAATAAGAATAGTTAGTACAAACATTATAATTATAAATGATAAAGTATTTAGAGGCTTACCACCGAATTTAAGTGGGTAATTGATAACAGATGTCCAATATAACAGTGCAAATGTTGCAATGCCTCCCACAAGCCCATAGGCAAATGTTGCGTAGGGTAAATAAGTGGTTTGTTTAAGCTTATCCCAAATTCCATGAAGTGGAAAAGGTGAAAAAACATCAGCTACGACAATGCCACCTTCTTGTAACTTATCAACGGCATGCATTACATCATGCTCATCATCATAAACTCCCAGTATATTAGTCCTCATCAGTAAATGATTTTAATGTTGTTGTTTCTTTTAATACACTTTTTACTTCGCTAATGGCTATCGTTGGAATCCAGCGGAAGAATGCTATAACGCCCATTACGAATAATCCAATTGTACCACTAAATACAGCTAACTCTGTCCATGTTGGTGAGTAAGTGGCCCATGTTGCAGGAATGAAATCTCTTGAAAGAGAAGTAACCACAATAACATAACGCTCAAACCACATACCGATATTAATAAATATTGAAATGATAAATACAAGTGTGATATTTTTTCTTATTTTTTTGAACCAGAAGAATTGAGGTATAATCGCGTTACAAATTAACATCGACCAATAGGCAAATGTATATTCACCAGTTACTCTGTTTTTCATAAATGTAAACAGTTCGTATTCGTTTCCTGAATACCATGCTGTAAATAATTCAATTAAGTATGCAGATCCCATTATTAATGAGATAAATGTTAGTATCCGTGCTATTGCATCAAGATGACCATCAGTAACATAGTCATTAAATTTATATAGTTTTCTTAGAACAATCATTAGAGTTAATACCATTCCAAATCCTGAAAAAATAGCTCCAATTACAAAATATGGAGGAAAGATTGTAGTATGCCATCCAGGAATAACCGAAACAGCAAAGTCCATGGAAACTATTGAGTGAACAGAAACTACTAAAGGTGCCGCCAAACCTCCCAATAATAGTGCTGCTGTTTCAAATCTTAACCAACTTCTGGCATTACCTAGCCAACCAAAGCTCATGGCTCCATATATCTTCTTCTTAACTTTGGATACTGTTGTTTCACGAATTGTTGCAAAATCAGGAATCATACCAATATACCAGAATACAAATGATGCTGTAAAGTAAGTACTGATTGCCACAACATCCCAAAATAGGGGAGAGTTGAAGTTATCCCAAAGCGGGCCACGTGTATTCCAATATGGGAAAATGAAAAATCCATCCCATATTCTTCCCATATGGATAAGAGGGAATAAACCTGCTGCCATTACAGCAAAGATTGTCATTGCCTCTGCAGCTCTGTTAATTGAGGTTCTCCATTTTTGACGAAGAATTAGCAAGAATATTGAAAATGCAGTTCCAGCATGACCAATACCAATCCACCAAACGAAATTAATAATAGCCCAGCCCCAAGCAACATTGTTATTAAGACCCCATGTGCCAATTCCTGTTGTGATGGTGTTATAAAATCCCCATACACCCCAGATCATTGCGGATATGGCAATAAATGCCGTTACATACCACCACTTTGGCATCGGGGCATCCATAGGCCTTAGTACATCTCGGCTGACCTGACTGTAGGATTTGTCTCCTTTTATTAAAACTCCTCTGACTCTTGTATTATACATCTTCTCAGATTTTAATCATTTCAAATTTTAACTATGCTTAGGTATTTTTTATTTTAGTAAGATAACTGGTTGATGGAAGTGTATGTAATCCTTCTAGTAAATGATACATTCGTGGATTTTTAGTTTCCTTTTTAACAACACTATCTTCATTTAATAAGTTACCAAACTGAATTGCATTTGTTGGACAAGATTGCTCACAAGACATTTTGATATCTCCTTCTTTGAGCTCGCGATTTTCCATTTTAGCAACTAGTTTGCCTTCCTGAATTCGCTGTACACACATTGAGCATTTTTCAACAACGCCACGTTGACGAACAATAACATCTGGATTAAGAACCATCTTACCCAATTCACTATTCATATTATAATCGAAGTTATTGTTATTGGTAAATTCAAACCAATTGAAACGCCTTACTTTGTATGGGCAGTTATTAATGCAATATCTTGTTCCAATACAACGGTTATAAGCCATTTGATTTAGTCCTTCAGTACTATGATTAGTAGCAGCTACTGGACACACATTTTCGCAAGGTGCATTATCGCAATGCTGGCACATTACCGGCATATGAAATACTTCAGGATTAACTTCATCTCTGCTATAATAACGGTCGATGCGCATCCAATGCATAATCCTACGGTTTTTAACCTGTTCCTTACCAATTACAGCAACATTATTTTCTGCCTGACAAGCAATTACACAGTTACCACAACCAGTACAACTGGATAAATCAATGGACATTCCCCAGTGTAGCCCATCATATTTTATCTTATTATAAAGTGTAACATTATGCTTTTCATCGTATGCATGAAGTTCATTTCCAGAAGCCGGATCCTTTATAAATTTGGCCAATGTAGTTTCACGAGCAATCGGACGTTCCTCCATGTCGTGATGCATTTGAGTAAGAGCCAATGGATATGTTTTTCCATCGATTTTCTTAATATCAATGGTTGATCCATTTATTAGTCCAAAGGCATTTACACCAACGTTATTTCCTGCTTTACCAGCTGCAGTTCTTCCATAACCAATTGCAAGAGCTGCTGTGCCATCTGGTTGCCCGGGTTGAACAAGAACAGGGATTTCGATTCCATTTATGCTAACAATATCCTCAAGTTTAAGGTCATTGGATTCGGCGTAGGCTGGAGAAATACATAAATAATTATCCCAGGTTGCTGTTGTTATCGGATCAGGTAATTCCTGTAGCCACGGATTATTAGCATATTTACCTATACCCATACCTATGTTCTCATAAAGTACTAATTCAATACCTTTATCAAGAGCTTTTTTGGCCATTAAACTTTGACCAATGAATTCTGGCTGATCTGCTATTTCATTTTTAATTTGATAAACTCCATCGTGTTTAATAGAATTCCATGAACTATTGAAATTAGAAACATCTACAAGTCGTTGGCGCCATTTTGATTCCATATATGTTTCAAAATCATCACTATTTCCCATCCAAATCAACAAATTATCCTGGAATTGACGAGTGTTGAAAATTGGCTGAATAGTTGGCTGCATAATGCTAAAATGCCCTTTAACAGGTTCTGCATCGTTCCATGATTCAAGATAATTATTATCAGGACATACAAATTCGCATTCAAGGGCTGTTTCATCCATTATATCAGAAGTAGAAATACTTGTACCTACTTTCTTTAATCCTGTTATGAAACCTTTGGAATTTGAATAATCGTATACAGGATTTGAATTGTTTATTATAATACCACCGATAGTACCTGTATTCATTTCCTTGACAAGGTTATCCATTGCTTCATCATCACCTTGCATTAAGTTTACAGGTGTATTGATATCAATTGTATAGCCATAATTACCTAGGGCAGTGTTGATTGCATTTACTATTAACTGTATGTTTATGTCATCAGTACCTGATACAACAAGCGATTTCCCTTTATTTGACAATAATTCTTTGGCAACTTTACTTATATCAATATTAGTTTTTGGAGCATTGTAAACAGACATTCCGGTAGATTTGGCAATTTCGTTATACAAGTTCAACAAAATGGCGGCTTCATCAGAGGGTCTAATTCCAACTCTAAAATCAGCATTGGCTCCGGTTAGTGACATCAAGCTCTCGAACTGATAACTCCTTGACATTTTTGGATTATCCTGGATAACCTTTCTATTCACAGAATATTGCTTTGAGAAGGTAACAGGCATTAGCCAGTTTCCAAGATAATCAGCATTAAAGCCAACAATAACATTTGCTTTGTCAAATGAATAAGAAGGAATAAGTGATGTTCCAAAATTTAGCTCATTGGCTTTTCGCATGGCAGCAAAACTAACCGGATCGTAGGTAATCCACTCAACATTAGGGTATACTGTAATAAATTCTTCTATTAATGCTCTTGAAGACGGACTGATTATGGTAGAGGTTAATAGGACTACTTTTTTACCATCCTCATTGAGCTTTGTTAAACGCTCAATCACTTCTTTATCAATGGCATCCCAAGTTGCTTTGGCCCCTGCTATGGATGGGTTTTTTAAACGGGCATCATCGTATAAGTTGAGTACCGAAGCCTGAACCCTTGCATTTGTTCCACCCTTTGTAAGTGGAGACATATCGTTACCCTCAATCTTAATTGGTCTACTTTCGCGGGTTTTAACCAATATGCTGCAATAATCTTTTCCATCAAAGAAAGTAGAAGCATAATAATTTGCCACACCTGGAATCATATCATCCGGTTGGTTAAGTAGTGGTATGGCTTTACGCACAGGCATCTGGCAGCTGGAAACAAGCGCTACTGCACTTACCGAGAAGCCAAGTAATTTTAGAAAATCTCTTCTGCTGGATTGTCCTTTTACTTCTGATTCATCCAAACCTTCGATTGAAAATTCAGGAGTAGCATCCTTTTTGTCGATAACAGAATTACTCTTCTGTTCCTTGTAATCATCAAGACTTTGCCAATATAATTTTTCCATGGTATATATTAAATGGAATTAATTTCAAAATTTTTTAGTAATGACATTTAGCACATTCGTCACCGCCGATATTTTGTACAGTAACATTAGGCATTTCACCTTTTTTTAGCTTTTCGTGAAGTTTAGTGTATTGATCATAGAATTTATTAGTTGTAAACTGAACAGATTCAGTCCTATGGCATTCTATACACCAACCCATGCTTAAGTCAGGAATCTGAATTATCTCGTCCATTTTTTCAACCTCCCCGTGACATTGTGCACAGTCAACTTTACCAACATTTACATGTTGAGCATGGTTAAAATAAACATGGTCGGGTAAATTATAAACCTTAACCCATTCGATTGGTTCATTATTTTCAAATGCAGCGTGTATTTTTGCAATCTCTTTAGTTCCTGTTTTCTTTCCTTCTTTAACCTGTGCATGACAGTTCATACATGTTGCAACAGGAGGAATTCCTGCATGCATACTTCTGTCGGCTGTGAAATGACAGTATTTACAATCAATTTGATTTTGATCAGCATGCACTTTATGCGAAAACCAAACAGGCTGATCAGGTTGATAGTATTGTTGACGTCCTAATCCAGTTGCTTCCACAAATACAATTTCACCAATTATTACCACTGAAGTAAGCATTATAATGTAATGGATCCATTTTGCCTTCACAATCTTTATAATCACCAGATCAAATAAACTAATTAAAAACAGAATTGCCAACACAATAAAAACATAGCTCATGTTACGCTGACCATCTCTTTTCATTTCAGCAATAAGCTTGGTTGTTTCTTCTGCTGTTTTTAGATCCATATCTTCAACATTCTCTGTTTCAGGAGAAGCTGTTAATTCTCCACCTTCAATCTTTCCTCCTGAGGCAATATACAATAACAAACCTCTAACCTGATCATCAGTTAAAGCATTTGGTGGCATGGGTATTTTATTGTTTTCATTAAAGACTTCAATGGCAATAGGGTCACCTGCCTCAATCATGGCTGTTGAGTTCTGGATGAAACTAATCAACCACGCTTCATCCCTTTTCTCGTTCACTCCAAGTAGATCAGGACCAACTAATTTGCCACCACCAATTGTGTGACAAGCCTTACAAACTTGGAAATTCTTTTCATCTTCGGCAGTTTGAGAAAAACCAAAATTTGAGACTAGCATGAAAAGAGAAAGGAATCCACTAATAAGAAACCCTTTGATAAACAAAGAGTTATTACGAATAATATTGTTTATTATCATGGCGTAAAGATTATCAAATAGCTGATATTTTTTATTTGAAATATTTCCTGTTAAAATTATGTTAATTTTTTCAAAAAATGAAGATCAAAAATATTTCTTTTTTTAACATAAAAGAGTTAATTAGGTAGTAAAATACCTAATAAATCTTTATGTTTCACATTATCAATATATTAATACGATTATTATTTTTTCAACACCTTTTGTTAGGAACTTTTGTTTAGCCTCAACTTACCAAGTGAAATTAATATTACACCAGAAATTGTGAACAATCCACCAATAATTTGCCAAAATTCGGGTAAATTTCCAAAATATAAATATGCTCCTATTAATACAAATAAGCTTCTCACACTCCTTACCATGGATGCTTTTGATACTTCAATGTATTTGAGCGACATATATCCCAACGTTGCAGTTAAAAAGGGTCCTAGTATTGAACCAATTACAACATTTCTAAAAGCTGCGGTGGGTATGGTAATAGTAAGGTCAAGTATCAATAGTGAAATAATTGAAAATAGAAATAATAGGAGTATTCGGGATAAGGCCAAAAATGAAGCATCAACATATTTGATTTGCTTTTTTGCAATGATGGCTGCTATGCTGAATATAAATCCCGAAATAAGAACCCATTGCACTCCGGGTATAAAAATACCAGTAATATTTCCAGATCCTTTGACAGAAATAATAATTGCTCCCAAAAGAAGTATTGCCATACCAAAAAACTCTACCTTATTAAATCTCTCTTTTAATATTGCTA
>JAERTF010000174.1 GCA_016845105.1 Bacteroidota bacterium
ATAATACTCAAAGTAATGGAAGACGTAATTCTTTTTTTTAATAATATATCAGGAAGAATAACATAGTAAAAAAATGAAAAGGTAATCATATCTAATGATGTAGTAATCAGTACTGTAACTAATATCTCACTCAACTCATCACCATGGTACATTGGTATTAATCTAATAAACTTTATAGCTATCAATAAAAGCCAGAAAATCAGGGGTGTTATAATAAGTACTCGCTTATGAGTCATTATCTTTTTTACACAAAACTAAGAATCTTTTATCAGAAATAATCCCATCTTAAGCATTATTAAACCATTCTAAAGTTTCAATAAACCAAATAATGTTTTTGTTAAATGTATTTCGATTTTATGGCTGGATAGTTAAATACATTGGTTTGTTGATTTCATTTGTAATCAATCAATTAATACTTTTTATTTGTTTACAAAAACAACATGCAATTAATTAAAATCAAAATATTTGCCTCTTTAGTTATTATTTTTTCCACAACAATCAACACATCTGCTATAGCTGTAAAAAGATCATCAATCACAGGAATTATAATTGACAAGTCGACAAATAATCCGATTGAATATGCAAATTTGGTATTATTTAGTTCCAACGATAGTTCACTAGTTAATGGTGCAGTATCATTATCTAATGGAAGTTTTAGGATAGAAGATATTGATTATGGATTGTATTACTTACTCATACAATTTATTGGTTATAAAACTCATAGCATAGGTAATATAGAAATCAATTCAGATAATAAAAATATCCATCTGGGTTTCATTAGTATATCTCCTTCATCAATAGAATTACAGGAGACCGAAATAATTGGCACAGCAGATTATATAACTTTCAAAATTGATAAAACAATTGTAAACGTTCAAGAGCAAATTGGTGCTGAAGGGGGGCCTATCGTAGATGCATTATCAGGTGTTCCATCTGTTCAAGTTGATGGAGGAGGAAATGTATCTCTTCGTGGGAGCAGTAGCTTTACATTATTAATTGACGGAAAGCCATCTGTGCTTGATGCATCGGATGCACTTAACCAGATACCATCAAGTTCTGTGGAGAAAATAGAGGTAATCACAAACCCATCGGTGAAATACGACTCGGATGGTACTTCTGGGATAATTAACCTATTAATGAAAAAGCAAAGAAGAATTGGCACCAGCGGTCAAGCTACCCTTGCGCTTGCTACAGGAGATAAATACAGTGGCAATATAATGCTAAACCAGCGATCACATAAGCTACAAACTCGATTTGGTGTCACATATTCCAAAAAGCGAAAACAAACGGATAGCAAAGATTTTCGAGACTCTTATTTCGGAGACAGCATTCTTTCACAAAGCATTTCTTCTAAAAGGGATATACATAGAGAGAATTACAAGTTTAATGGAGGTCTTGGGTGGAGTATATCTAAAACAGACATTCTTAATTTTGATCTGGAATTGGGGAGTTGGGGGTATGATCGCCAAATTAATTCAAAGATAGTATATGATAATAATTATGATTCATATGGCCCAATATTATCGACAAATGATGATTTTCAGATAATTAACAGGTACATTAAAGGTGATATTGGCTATAATCATAATTTTAGCAAACAGGATCATCACATATCTACAGATTTCTACTACTCTCATCTTCAAAACTCTACACCAAATAAAATTCTGCAATATGGCCTTGATAATGATTATATTGTATTTGACTCTATTTTGATGAAGCTAGATAGTAAATCTAATCGAAATCACATAAGGTTCAATATCGATTATTCTCTACCAATATCTGATAAATTAAACTTTGAAATAGGTTATCAAATAGACAACAAAAAATCATCCTCAGATTATTCTTACAATATCTATTCAAGTATAGGCAATAGTTGGGTCGGTGATTCATTACTATCTGCAAATTCTGATTTTAGAAGAAACATTAACTCACTTTATGGTATTGCCAACACAAGTTTCTTTGGGTTTTCGCTTAAGTTAGGATTAAAAATTGAATTGATAAACAGATCATTATGGGAATCAAATTCAAATATATCTTCACCTTATGAGGCAATAAATATATTTCCATCATTACATTTAGCCAGGAGTTTAAAAAATGATCAACAGATTAGTTTAAGTTACAGCAGAAGAGTTAACAGACCAAATCAATGGATGCTAATACCAGCTCCTCGGTCAACAGGAAGAAATATGCTTCAGCTTGGGAATCCTGAACTCCTCCCCGATTTTACAAACTCTTTTGAACTGGGATACACAAAGCAAAATGATATATTATTGTTTAACACACAACTATATGCAAGGATAACAACGAACTCAATTTCATCATCAATAACAGATAAAGAAGGAATATTCTATCAAAGTTATGAGAACCTGAAAAGTGAAATATCATCTGGCATTGAGGTAATGGGTAATGTTAATGTTAGAAAATGGTGGCGTATTAATTTAACAGCAAACGCATATTATTATAAACTAACTGGATCTCTGTTAAGTGGATATCAGATAAATAACAAAAGTTATACATGGAATGGAAGTTTCAGGACTACCTTTATTGTTAAAAGAAAAACATATCTAGAGTTTTTGGCTATTTATTACGGTCCTTCAATTCTAGCTCAAGGCAAAACAAAGGATTTCTATTATTTTGATTTTTTTATCAAGCGCAATTTCTTTAATAGAAGTCTTACCATAGCACTAAGATCGCACAATACATTTGACACAGGTATATATATCGAAGATACTGAAGGAATAAATTACTATGCTCATACATGGTTTAAATATGAGGGGCCTACTTTTATGATTACTCTAACATACAGACTTAAAGATTTTAAACGACATAGATCGAAAAATAATCTCGATATGAATTTTGATAGTGGACTTGATCATTAATTAATGTAATTTTAATGTTTTAAACTAAAATATCTGAAAATGAAGAAACTAATACTTTGTATCGCTATATTATTTAGCCTCCCAACAATAGCTCAAAACACTGATTTAGAGAAAGAAGCAATTAAAAAAGTAATCCAAACAGCCTATGTAGATGGTTTACAGAACGAAGGGGATTTGGAGAAAATAGACTCTGGTATACATCCTGATTTCGTACTTCTTGGAATAGGAAAAGAAAAATCGATGTGGAAATATCCCATAGAGAAGTGGAAGGCAAATACAACAAAAAAACTTGAAGAGGGTAAATTACCACGAACCGGAGATGATTTGGTAACAATTAAATTTCTGGATGTTGATGTTACAGGAAATGCTGCCGTTGCCAAGATTGAATTTTACGTGGGAGATCAGAAGAAATATGTTGATTATATTTCGCTATATAGATTTGAGAATGATTGGATGATGGTAAATAAAATTTACTACGAATTTAAAGAATAGTTCAAACATTCGATAAGCATACAAACTAGTTATCAAGAGGTAACTATTTTTAACTTAACAGATGTTAAATATTACATCGTACTTCAATAATATTGACGTTTTCATTTTACATTTGATGAAACTTATAAATTTTGTGTACTATGAAATCAATAACTACTTTCTTGTTAATTTCTTTTTTACTAATAACCGTAAACAATAGCGAAGCACAGAAAAGCATTCAGGAAAACACGTTCTTGATTGTAGTGGATGTGCAAAATGATTATTCAAGTAAGTACGAATCTAATGAATACAGTCATTTTATTGAATCGTTGAATAAACTTATAGTAGCAATTAAACCTGAAAATGTAATTTATGTGGCTAGTATTCACAAAGCGTTGAATATATCAATTAAACGAATATATGTTGACACTATTATTAGTGCCGATCTTAATGAAAAGCTAACCACAGTAAACGATCAGATATTTATAAAAGAGGAAGGTGATGCATTTACTGTCGAAAAATTGAAAAATTTATTGGTTGAAAAATCAGCGACAGATATAGTAGTTGCAGGACTACTTGCAGAAAAATGTATTACAAAAACCTTAATAGGAGGACAAAAAAGAGGATTTAACA
This sequence comes from Bacteroidota bacterium, assembly GCA_016845105.1. Classification (GTDB taxonomy): domain Bacteria; phylum Bacteroidota; class Bacteroidia; order Bacteroidales; family F082. The sequence continues at coordinate 3,984 of JAERTF010000174.1, forward strand.
TGATAGTTGTTCCTGAAACGGTTTATGGAAAAACAGTTAAAAGTAGAGATAAAGCTATATCAAAACTCAAAAAAAAAGGAATATCATGCATTGAACTACATGAACTCAAGGCATTATAAGCATCTGTAATACAAGCATATTATTAGCATTTTGCTTACCCACACATTTCTTTAACACTAATTTAACACCTGTTATTAAATAACAAGCAAATAAAGATATTAGTTTTGCTGTTACAAACAACTGTTGTTTTTAACACTTATGTCTTCCATAATAAATAAAGATCCAACTATCACTAAGCAACAGCGAATGGTAATAGATATAATTCATACTGCCAATTGGTTGGATGAAAAAATATCAATAGTATTAAAGGCATATGGAATTACTCATCCGCAGTTTAATATTCTCAAGATTGTTAAAGCCACTAATCCAGAGCCTTTATCAGTAAAAGAAATAAAAGACAATATTATGTTTTCAAACTCTGATGTTACAAGATTAATAGACAGACTAGTAGCAAAAGAACTTCTTTGTCGTCAGACATGCCCCATTAATCGTCGTAAGGTTGATATCCGCATAACCAAAAAAGCCACAGCAGTTTTAAATAAAATTACCAAAGATTTTGAAATTGAGTTCGGTTGTTTCTTTGAATCGGAAATTTCGGATGAAGAAGCTCTTAGGACATCAGGGATACTAAGATTAATACGTAATAATAAATTTATAAACAATTAAACAAAAAAAATGAATAAATTAGTAACAACTATGGTAGCAATATTATTTGTTGCCTTAACTTATGCACAAACTCCCAACTGGGGATTTGACCAATCACATTCAAACGTTAGATTTGCCGTATCTCATATGGTAATATCAGAAGTAGAAGGTAACTTCTCTGATTTTGAAGGTACTGTAACGAGTATGAAACCCGACTTTTCAGATGCTGCAATTTTCTTTTCAATATTAGTTAGCAGCATTGATACTGATGATGAGAATAGGGATGAACACCTAAGGGGAGAAGATTTCTTCAAAGTTGAAGAATTTCCAACCATTACTTTCCAAAGTACTTCAATGAAAAAAATTAAAGAAAATAAATACGAAGTAACAGGTGATCTAAAAATGCTTGGTGTAACCAAAGAAGTTTCATTTAATGCCAAATATGGCGGTACAATAAAAGATCCGTGGGGTAATACGAAAGCAGGGTTCAAGATTACTGGAGCAATTGATAGAACTGATTGGGGATTGAAATACAATTCGAAAATGGATACAGGTGGTGTAATGATTGGTGAAGATGTTGATATCGTATGTAACTTTGAACTTATAAAAGTTCAATAACAAAATTAAAACTATGAAAACTGTAAATATAGTAATTCGAATTTTGTTGGGACTATTATTATTAATGACCGGCTTTAACAAGTTTTTCATGTTTATGCCAATGCCAGAGATGGTTGAGTCTGCCCAACAGTTTATGAAGGCTTTGGTTAACACTGGATACATTATGCCAATTGTAGCAATTGTTGAAATTGTAACGGCTCTAATGATAATATTCAATCGATACCAAGCTCTTGCACTTTTAATTCTGTTTCCAATTATGGTGAATGCATTCCTGTTTCACTTATTTCTTGATATTGGAGGAATAGGTGGATCAGCGATAGCTATAATCTTTAATCTTTATTTATTGGTTGTCAACAGAGATAAATTCAAAGAATTATTAAAAGTTGCATAGAATTATTGTGGAAAGGAAGGGATAATTTTCTTCCTTTCCCTTGTTTTTTAACATAATAAAAAATGGAGAAAAGAAATATTACCAAGAAATATAGCACAGATAGCATTACCGTAGTTTGGAAGCCTTCTGTGTGTATTCATGCCGGTATATGTGTCCAAAAATTACCACAGGTTTACAATCCAAGAGCCAAACCATGGATAACAGTGAAAAATGCAACAACAGAAGAACTTATTAATCAAATCGATGCATGTCCTTCGGGTGCCTTATCATACGAATTAAAAGAAAAAATTAAAACCAAACATAAAAAAACTACAGCTATGGAAGAAAAAAAATCAGCCGGAAATGCTCCGGTAATGGTATCATTAGAATCGGGTAAACCAAAAGCATGGTGTGCATGTGGTCACTCTTCAAATCAACCTTGGTGCGATGGCTCACATAAAGGCACAGGAATTACTCCGGTTATAATTAAAGTTGAAGAAGATAAAAAAGCTGCAATGTGTATGTGCAAACGAACAGCAAATGCACCACATTGCGATGGATCTCATGCAAAATAAAACAATTAAAATGAAAGATATGTGGGACTCAAGATATTCACGGTTGGAGTATGTTTATGGAGAGTCCCCAAATCTATTTTTTAGTCATCAGTTATTGAAACTTACAACAGGTAAGTTGTTATTGCCTGCCGAGGGAGAAGGACGTAATGCAGTTTTTGCTGCTAAATCTGGATGGCACGTTGAAGCATTTGATTTCAGTGAATCTGCCAAAGCAAAAGCAATGCAACTTGCATCAAAGCACAAAGTGGTTATCAATTATGATATATCCTCCTTTGACGATTTTAAGGCCAATGAAGAAGTATATGACTGTATAGGATTAACCTATGTTCATATGCCTAAAGATGTTAGAAAGGATTTTCATGGCAAGCTGACTGAGCTACTATCTCATGGAGGAACAATTATACTTGAAGGATTTAGTAAAAATCAGATAAAAAATACTTCTGGTGGGCCTAAGGATATTTCAATGCTGTTTTCTGTTGATGAATTGAAATCAGATTTTAATAACCTAATAATCTCCTCTCTATATGAAGAAGAGGTATTACTTGAAGAAGGTGAATTCCACAAGGGTATTGCTTCTGTTATTAGGTTAGTTGCACACAAACCTATTAACAAGAAAAAACACTAATTTTGATTGCTTGGAGTCAAACTCTCTGAGCAATGAATTATTGGGATAGCATATTTAACGACGGTGCAATTTGGGCATTTTATCCAGCTGAATCGGCGATTCTTGCATCCAAATATTTTCATCAGCATAACATATCCACCATACTAATTCCCGGTGTTGGATATGGAAGAAACTGTGATCCCTTTATAGCGAAAGGAATGGAGCTTACTGGAATTGAGATATCCCAAAAAGCAATAGAAACAGCTCGATTAAACAACCTGACTTTCCCAATTATTCATGGATCAGTGTTAAACATGCCATTCTCCAGTACAAAATATAACGGAATATATTGTTACTCTTTATTACATTTATTTAACAGATCAGAAAGAAAGACATTTTTACAAAATTGTTACAACCAATTAACTCCCAAAGGAAAAATGATTTTTGTAGTTGTTTCAACAAATACACCAATGTTTGGAGAGGGTAAACTACTGAGCAAAAATCGCTATGGAATGAATAATGGATTAAATGTTTTTTATTATACACCTTCGGCAATTGAAAAGGAATTTGGCGTAACTGGCTTAATTGACTATAAAGAGATTGACGAACCAATCAAACATCTGGATAATTATCCTCCACTGAAATGTTATTATATAATATGCGATAAAGGTTAATCTCAAAATTATCTAAACAACTGGTAAAAAACTTATTTTGAAAAACTCACTTTCTTATTTTTGCAATTTAATAACATCATCATATTTATATGACCGACCAAGAAAAAATCCAGATTCAAAAATACCTGATTAAGGAAAAAACCAAGCTTGTAGTTCGAATTGAAGAATTACGCGAATTAACACAACCCATAGAACCCGATGATGCAATTGGACGTGTTAGCAGAATGGATGCCATTAATAACAAAACAATAAATCAGCAAGCACTCAAGAAAGCTAATGATAAACTTAACAAGATAAATATCTCTTTGGAAAGAATTGATGATAAAGATTTCGGCACTTGTATCCAGTGCAAAAAATCAATTCCAATACAGCGTTTGTTATTAATGCCAGGATCAATTTGTATAAATTGTGCCCATTAATTACAAGGATATTGTTATGAACTTATAACAACTTCTTTGAAATTGTTAACCCTATTTTGAATCAAACTCAACTATATCTCCAATTACTGGTTCAATTAACTCTACATTCTTAGTGTTTGCCTCTACCCTAGCCCGTTCGATTGGGTCGGTCCATGAATGCAAAGCCAATTGAAACTTACTCCAATGAATTGCCATCATTTTATCCCCCAATAAATCAATATGAGCTTGTACAGATTCCTCGGGCATGGCATGAATACTTGGCCAACCTTCATTATATTGCCCACATTCAATCATGGTTAAATTAAAAGGACCGTACTTCTCTCCAATTGTTTTAAAATGCTTACCATAACCTGAGTCGGCTCCGAAGAATATATTCCCAACATTACTTTTAACTACCCAGGAACACCATAAGGTAGTATTTCGTTTTGTACCTCTCCCTGAGAAATGACGCGCCGGAGTAGATACTATTTTTAGATTTTCCGTAATTTCGAATTCATCCCACCAATCGGCAATTTTTATTTTATCTTTATCAATGCCCCATCTAATTAAATGAGCATCAACGCCAAGGGGAACATAATACGACTCTACTTTATCATCAATATCCTTGATGGTATTCATATCCAAATGATCATAATGATCGTGAGAGATTAGAAGAATATCAATGTTAGGCATATCATCAACCGTATAATTATTTGTAAAACTAAAACTCCCATTTGTATATGGAACCGGCGATGCATACTTGCTAAATACGGGATCAATTAATATAACCCTGCTATCGATATTCACAATTACACTTGAATGTCCAAACCAGCTTAGTTTGAAAGAACTATTATTTACACTTAAAAATTCTTTTTTATTAAAAATATTAGTAACAACAATATCCGGAGTTCCATTTTCAGGTCCTACTATCCATTTCCACATATTGCTGAGCATCGAACTATTTTCGGCCATAACAACAGTAGGTTCTAGGTTTTGAAATGTTCCATTTTTGTAATTTGGAGAGTTTTGGATTCTATCCGATTCTATATTACTAGGCTTACCTCCAAAAACAGGATGCATTTCAATATATAGTTTTATTG
>JAERTF010000175.1 GCA_016845105.1 Bacteroidota bacterium
AATATAAGATTAGTGATTATCCTTCATAACTAAATGATAATCATATAGATATATTCATAAACAACACTCTTTTTATGATATAAAATACCAGCTTTGACTTTCCAATTATATTTTAAAAGTTTAATCAATTTTATTGTCCAAAAGTAACGGCAACTTTTTTTGCATAAGCGACTATTTTTTAAACTATCGCCTGCTTTATTAACTTTGCAATTATCAATTTCAGGCAATACAGTTTAATTAAAGTAGCTCACTTTTAATGTTCAACATATCGAAATATTAAGTACAATTTTTTAATGCAATGATTAATAACCAGTTTTAACCTTAGTACTTTTAAATAAATATATGGATAATACTATTTTAGAGGTCAAAACAAAGACCGCACTTAACTCGTTTAAAGCAGGCAATAATTGCGCACAATCAGTATTAATAGCCTATGCTGATGAATTAAATTTGAACCTGGGACCAACCCTAGAGTTGGCTTCGGGATTTGGAGGTGGAATGGGTAGATTGCAAAAAACTTGTGGTGCAGTAACAGGATCTATCATGGTAATTGGCATCTATAACAATCAACAAATTTCAAACGATGAAATTAGGTCAGAACGCAACCCACTGATGATACAGGATTTTAACTCACAATTTATCAAAAGAAATGGAACAACAGATTGCAGTACCCTGATTAATTGCGACTTAAAAACTGAGATTGGTCAGAACAGTTTTATTGAGAATGATCTTGGGAAAAAGGTATGCCAAAAATGTATTAGCGATTCAATAGAAATATTGGAAGAAATAAAATCTTCCCATGTTTAAACGGCACAAAACGAAACGGTCAATTTTTATTTATTTTTGACTATCAAATCTGTATACTATGCATAGAAACTTACTTATTATTTTGATATTGACATTTCAACAATCAGCTTTTTCCCAAGCGATTTACGAGCATGAAAAGTATTTACCTGAAACTGATCCATTAGTCCTTGAGAAATTAGAAGAATGGCAAGATCTAAAGTTTGGACTACTAATGCATTGGGGTGCATATAGTCAATGGGGAATTGTTGAGTCGTGGTCGATTTGCCCCGAAGAATATGGATGGTGTGAACGAAAAGCTGGCAACAATCCAGATAATTATGTGGAATATGTTAAGGAATATGAAAGGCTAAAAACTACCTTTAACCCAACTAATTTTGATCCTGATAAATGGGCCACTGCTGCCAAAAATGCCGGGATGAAATATATGATATTTACTACAAAACATCATGATGGTTTTTGCATGTTTGATTCGAAATATACTAACTATAAAATTACGGATCCTGAATGCCCATTTTCACAAAATGAAAAATCCAATATTACCCTTGAAATTTTTAATTCTTTTAGGGATAAGGGATTGTGGACTGGCGCATATTTTTCGAAACCCGATTGGCATTCACCTTACTATTGGGATCCATATTATCCACCACGCGATCGAAATGTAAACTATGAACCAGAAGCAAATCCTGATAAATGGAATAATTTCATCGAGTACACACATAATCAAATAATGGAACTACTATCTGACTATGGCAAAGTCGATATCCTATGGCTCGATGGAGGGTGGGTTGCTAAAGAACATAAAGATGATATTGAAGACTGGTATGAAGGGCAACTTAAAAATAATAACAGTGGTTATCTAAAACACCGAATCGTTAATCAGGATATTAAAATGGATTCGTTAGTGGAAAAAGCAAGATTAAAACAACCCGGATTATTGGTTGTTGACAGAGCAGTATATGGTAAAAATCAAAACTATTTAACTCCCGAAAACAGAGTTCCCAGCGAGACCCTACCCTACCCATGGGAATCATGTATTATATCAGGAGGTGGCTGGTCGCATACCAGGGATGCAAAATATATGTCGGGTAAGGATGGGGTTCAATTGCTTGTTGACATTGTTGCAAAGGGTGGAAATCTTCTTTTAAACATAGCTCCAACGCCTCAAGGCAATTGGCAAGATGGAGCTTACAGTTTATTGGAAGAAATAGGCAGTTGGTTGAAAATAAACGGTGAGTCAATTTATAATAGTAAAACACTCAAACCATATAAAGAAGGTAATATCTGTATGACTCAGCAGGATGACGGTAGAGCATATTTTTTATATCTGTGTGATGATAATGAAACAACTATGCCTGAACGCATTTCAATTGTGGGTCATAAGCCAATGGAAAATGCTTTTGTTACCATGCTTGGACACGATGAAATGTTGAAATGGGAATCCAGTGAAAAAGGCTTTAGTATATTTATTCCCAAAGACCTAAGAAATAATCCTCCTTGCGAATATGTTTGGACATTTGAGGTAGCCAAATTAGAATAACTGAATTCTGAACTCAGCAACCAAGTTTTATAAACTAATTGATTATATTTGTTGACTAGTTTAGACAAAACCACCGTTTTTGCCTAATATCTTTTATTATGGTTTTTAAATAATTAACCCAATAGAACGTTATATCAATAATGAGGATAGGTTCGTGCTTTATTGTAATATTTGCAATTCTACTAATTGTTAAGGTCCAAAAATGTAAAGGATCCTCTGCGGATATTGATAGCCTAAAACTTATTTTACGTTCTAGTAAAAACAATGAAAATATTACGCTTAATCAAAAAATTGCAGATAGCTACTATTTTTCGAACTATGATAGCTCTTTATTTTATGCCCAAGAAGCTCTTGAATTAGCACAAAAAATAAACGACAATACCCAAGTAATCAAAGCTCTTATTCTATTAGCCAAGGTGAATAATAGCATTGGTAATCACAAACATTCGTTGCAGCTTTTTAACCAAGCCAAGGAACTATGCATTAAAGACTCCAACTATGAATTACTTGCGAGTGTATACATAGAAATTACTCGGTATTATAATTCAAAATTTAATTATAACAAGGTCATTGCAACTCTAGATAGTGCATTGAAAATCATAAATAAAAATAATATTAAAAATCTCAAACCATATGCCTTTAATCATATTAGTACTGTACACATTAATATAAATGATATTCCTTCGGCTAAGTATTATGCTAATTCTGTTTCAGAATTAGCTTTACCAAACTACAATCCAGAAGTAATGGTTCATAATTTGCATATTAAAGCTCGAATATCAAACATCGAAGACACTAAACAGCTTTCATTGGATTTATTGAAGAAATCGCTTGAATTATCAAAAAAAAGCAAGAAAGAAAACTTAACTCAATTATCCTACAGACGACTTGCAGGATATTATATTGATTTTAATAGTTATGATACAGCAGTAACTTATATTGATAGTTCGATTATGCTTTGTAATAAACTAGGATATAATATTGAAAAAAGTGCATTATTAACTTATAAAGCACACATTGAATGGATGAAGAATAATTTCGAGAATTCCTTGAAATATAATCTTGAAGCATTGAAGATCAGAAAAAGTACCGGGCATAAATCTTCAATATCATCATCATTATTGAATATTGGTGGAAACTATACTGAGCTAGGCGACTATTCTCTGGCTAGTAAATATTTAGAAAGTGGATTAGAAATTGCAGAAGAACAAAAGATTCTTAAGTTTATTATTAGAGGTTATGAAAAATTAGGGGTGCTGTATGAACTTCAAGGCAATTATGAAAATGCCTTGTATTACAGTAACCTTAAAACACGTTAAAGTGATTCAATTAGACAGATTAGAAATAGTGAAAAAGTAATCTTTTATAGCAACCTTTATGAGCTTGAAAAGGAGAAAAGACAAATTGAATCAATTAAACTGAAGAAAAAATCCAACGAAGTTATTTTCCTTGTTATTTCCGTAGTATTTGCTATTATATTAATTATTCTACTTTTCTGGTACAATTATTCTCGTAAAAAGTCTGTAAAAGAAATTATCAAACTATCTAAAATTATAGAAACAACTGACCAGGCAGTAATCATTAGCGACCAAAGTGGTAAACTCCTTTATGTTAATAATGGACTGATAAATATGCTAGGTTATGGTGAGAAGAAAGAACTCTATGGTAAAAGTGTATTTAGTTTTGTAGATCACAAAGGAAAACACATACTTTCCAAAAATATTTTTCCTGCTTTATCAAGTATTGGGAACTGGAAGGGTGAGATCACGCTACAGAAAAAAGATACGAATTATATTATAGCTGAAGTTACTTGTTCTTCAATTAATAGTAAACCTGAAGATTTTAATATCTTTTTTGGGATATTTTCTGATATTACCCAACGAAAAGCAGATGAAGCAGAGTTATTAGAAAACAGGGAATTTCTAAAAAAAACCATTGAAACTCAGGACAAAATTTTTTCAATTATTGCCCATGATCTTGTGGGGCCCTTTAATACTATTCTGGGGTTTTCTAATTTACTTGCCAACGATTATGATAAATATGGTAAAGCTGATCATCAAAAATTCAGCAAAATTATTAATAAGAGTAGTAAAAACACTTTTGATCTACTTACAAATCTATTGCATTGATCACGCTCACAAATGGGTAATATTGAAATTAGCAAAAAGCGTATTTCCCTAAACTTAATAGTAAATGAGATAAGTGAATTACTAAATCAGACCATCAGAAATAAAGAAATAAGTTTTATAAATAATATTGATGATAACTTTATAGTATATGTTGACTCAAGTACAATTAGCACTGTAATTAGAAATTTATTATCAAATGCAATAAAATTTACCCCCAGGGGTGGTGAAATAATAATTTCAGCAACCAAAAAATCTGGAAGGTCATTTATAACAATTTCTGATACTGGCATCGGTATTTCACCAATGAATATTGATGATTTATTTGATGTAACCAGAAACAGTTCCAAACCTGGAACGGAGAATGAGACAGGAACAGGTTTAGGTTTAGTCCTTTGTAAAGAATTAACTGAACTAAACAATGGTAGTATAATTGTTGAAAGCGATACAGGCAAAGGTAGTAACTTCATCATCAGTTTACCAAGTAGCTAATATGTCATAAAAAGAAAATTTCTGGATAAATATCTTTTTAACTACCATATGTAAATAACTTTACCCTTGATTATTTGATTATCTAATAAATTTCATACTTTTGTCTTCATTAGAGATTAATGTATATACGTCATAAAACAATTGCAATCATATGAAAAAAACAATACTGGTTATTGATGATGAAATGAGCATTAGAATGCTTCTGGAAAACTTTCTGAGTAAAACATATGACGTAGTCACCAGAAATGATGGCCAGGAAGGCTTAAAATATCTTGAAGAGGGTAATATGCCTGATTTAATTGTAGCTGATATTCAAATGCCAAATCTGGATGGGTACGAATTCCTTACAAATGTAAGAGCTAGTGGCTTTTTCCAGAATATTCCAACAATTATGCTTAGTGGTATTGAAAGTAGTACAGAACGAGTGAAATGCCTAAAATTAGGTGCAGATGATTACTTAGTAAAACCTTTTAATCCTGAGGAACTTGCCATAAGAATTGAGAACCTTATAGTAAGAAGAGGTGCATAAATTTATTTATTAATCAACCTTATTTTACGTGGTAGAACTATTATACATTGGAAATAACCCTGAAGCGATATCTGCCTTTGGACAGTTATCTGAAGAATTCAAAATTCACCAATCGCCAAATGGTCTTAAAGCACTTTCATACTTAAAAGAGGGTTCCAAGCCTGATGCAATTGTTTGTGAAGCTAGATTGCAAGGCATGAATGGAATTGAAGTTGGCAAAATGATAAGGGGGCTAACGGATTTGGATAAAACACCTTTTGTGATATTTACATTTGAAAAAGATGCCGAAATTACAAAAGCAGCATTTAAAGCCAGGGCTATTGTTGATGATATATATTTATACCCATTTGATTTACATAAGTTGAATGTTAGAATTAAGTATCTAATCAATTATTACGAAACAATAAAAGATAAAAAGAAACCCGATTCAGCCTTTAACGAATACAAAATACCATTTCTTAAAAGAGCATTTGATATTGTGGTTTCATCGATTGCACTACTGTTACTATCCCCCATCCTAATAATTGTTGCCATTGCAATTCGTTTAGAATCAAAAGGAGCCGTAATTTATAAGTCGAAACGTGTAGGTACAGGTTATAAAATTTTTGGATTTCTTAAGTTTCGGTCAATGGATACCGGAGCCGATAAAAAACTAGGTGACCTAAAACATCTAAACCAATACTCGCAAACCGAAACAGAAAATGATAGTTTTGATACAAGTTGCCCCGAATGCGAAAAACTTGGTGACGATGAATATTGCTCACCAATACTCTATATTAAAGGACTAAAGATATGTGAGCATTGGTATATTGAGCAAAAGAAAAAACAGGAAGCTTCAACTTTTGTTAAGATAAAAAATGACCCTAGGGTTACTAAAATAGGTAACTTCATTAGAAATACGAGTATTGATGAATTGCCTCAACTAATAAACGTATTTAAGGGTGATATGTCAATTGTCGGTAACAGACCACTTCCATTGTATGAAGCAGAACAACTTACATCAGACGATTGGAGTGCAAGGTTTATGGGACCTGCGGGAATAACAGGGCTTTGGCAAGTGGAGTTAAGAGGTAAAAAAGGAGTAATGTCGGAAGAAGAGAGAAAAGCATTAGACAATAAGTATGCTGAATCCTATTCATTTTGGGGAGATATAAGGCTTATACTCAGAACCATACCGGCTCTACTCCAAAAGGAAAATGTTTAATTATATTGTTAATAAAAATATTAATAACTATTAGCACGGTTCAATAACATCGAATTTTTATTTAGTAGCTTGCAACTGTAATAATTAGTTATAAGGAGATAGCATCGCTTAATGAGAGGTATAGCATCAATAGTAATAACTGGTATTTTAATAACACTAAATATTGTTTCAGTTTTTGGGCAAAACAACGGCGTTGATGAGGCTCAATATTTCAATCCTCTAACCGATGATATCACCAGAAGACTTCCACCATTAAGGGTACTGGTTGATTCTGCATCACACAATTCTCCTACTGTAAAATACGAAGAATTAAAAGCTGATTATTATTATTACGAACAAATTTCAGCAGCTCGCGAGTGGCTCGAATATTTTACAATAAACATGGATGCTGTTGGCGGTAGATGGGGATATGACGACTGGAGTAGGTCAGCACCAGAAAATCCATCCTATTACTCAAACTACTCAAATCTAACATCTTGGCGATCAGCTTTTGCAGCGATGTTTTACATTAGGATGCCAATCGGACCAATGATTGATAGGCGTAATAGAATAAATAAGCAGAAAAAGTGGATTGAAATCTCATTAACACAAAGCGAAATAAATAAACGTTATTTACAGGAACGTGTAATATTGATTTACAATCAAATGGTTAGTGCTCAGAGCGAGATTCGCATTTATAATGATTACCAGCAGTTTACACTGATGCAGATGCAAATGGCTCAAAATGAATTCCTTAACGGAGAAATAGGAACTGGTGAGTATACTCGATTAAAAGAGATAGAAACTACTGGTAAAGTATTGTACTTAAAAGCCATATCTGATTTTAACAAAAACTATCAAACACTAGAAGTTATAACCGGAATGAGGTTTAATCTAATAACAGTATTAAGGTAACCAATAGCAATATGGATCTTATACAAATTATAAAACTTTTTAAGCGTAATTTATTACTGTTAATTGTCATACCCATAATTTTTGGTATGGTAACATATTATTTTACTCGTGGTCAAGAAAAGGTTTATCAATCTGAAGCTGTTATATACACAGGTATTGCCACTGGTTACTCAATTGAGTCAACTTCTCAAAGATCGAACGATTATTTCACAACAGGAGCACAGTTTGACAATATGATTAACCTACTTAAATCACGTCAAACTTTAATCGAAACTTCACTCCAGTTATTAACACAAGACCTTTCACTTGAAGAATATAACGTACAGTATATTTCTCAAGCAAATTTTAACCGACTACAGGCATCAATGCCAAAGCGTATAAAGGATTTAGTTGTTAAAAATAATAAATCAGGTGTTCAGCGTGAAAAGGAAGAACAAATCTTTAAACTCGAAAAGGAAATAAGATCACTTGAAAAGGAAATCAACAAGAAAAAAAATCGTGCCGCTCAGGGTAAAATTAGAGATGGTCAACCAATAAGTAAGGCCGAACAAGTAAATACTGGTGTAGTTAAAGAAACAATTTCAGTTGGCAATGATGATGATGAATTAGACTTTACATATCATACTGTACAGCAAGGTGAGTCATTGTCGTTAATAGCTAGCAGGTATGGAGTATCAAGAGGACAAATAATGACTCTTAATATGCTAACCGACAGTGAGCTTACACCTGGACAAACATTAACAATTAAAAAAAAATCAACAGATCAGGGAAAGTTCCATTATGTGAAACCAGGTGAAACACTTTATACCATTGCTAAAAAATATGGTGTAAACATCAGTAAATTGCGTGAATTAAACGGAACAGATAATCGTTCACTTATTCCTGGTCAGAAGATATTAATAAGTTTAAATCAATCACGTGGTAATACTACTGATTATTCAATAAAACAGGTTTCAAATGAATCTGACTTTAACTCACCAACTCTCCCATCTACAATTAACCTATCATCAAATAGTGCATCAGCTAACAACAAAGTTGGAAATAATTCAACCAATGGTGATATTATTCCGCCAGGTGTTAAACCATCTGATTTTAAGAAAACACTAGCTAATATCACTAAATACTATTCGAGTAATGATACAAATTACTTTTACGGCCTTCTTCATTATGGAGAGAGTAAACATTATAGTGTAAATTCAATTGGCCAGATTAGAATTAACCGACTAAATAATAGCGACCTTGTTCGATTGGTGTATACATCTGATGACCCTGGTATATGCCAGCAAACATTAAAAATACTTTCCAGGGTATTTATGAAAAACTATAAACTTCTAAGGGCCAATGAAACTAATTTGGTTGTGAAGTATTTTGAGGCACAAGTTGATTCGGCCGACCAAAAACTACAGGCAGCTGAAGACAGGCTCTTAAAATTTAATATGAAGAATAACATCATAAACTATTATGAGCAAAGTAAAGCCATAGCAGGTCAAAAAGAGGATTTAGATTTATACTACCAAAATGAACAGATACGATTAGCAGGCTCAACCGCATCATTAAAAGAACTTGAACTTAATTTAACAGCTCGCGACAGTATTTACCTAAAAAGTGATGAAATCAATCAGCTTAAGAAAGAATTATCACAAATTACAGAGAGCATTGTAATAAACGAATTGGCATCTGAATATGATGACAGGGTAAGTGATAAACTAATTCAACTAAGAGCCCGACAAGCTGAACTAAGAAATGACATAAAGTTTTATGTCGATCAGCTTTATTTATATAGCCATTCTACCCAAGGCTTACCAATTACATCACTTCTGGCCGAATGGCTGCAAAACACTATAAGTCAAGAAGAAGCGAAAGCTGCTTTGGTAGTACTTGCCCGTAGAAAGCTGGATTTTGTTAGAACATACCAAAAATTTGCACCACTTGGAGCAATGTTAAAACGTATTGAAAGAGAGATTAAAGTTGCTGAGCAATCATACCTTGAATTACTCAGAAGTTTAAACTTAGCCAAGATGAAGCAACAAAATGAGGAAATGTCGACAAATATTAAAATTGTTGATGATCCTTACTTTCCCATAGCTGCAAATCCTTCGAAAACAAAAGTTATTGTGCTTGGTGCTGCATTCTTCGGTCTATTCTTAACAGCATTTATTATACTAATGCTTGAGTATTTCGACACATCGATGAAAAACCCATCACGTGTAGCCAAGGAAACGAAAATGAAACTTGCCGGAGCATTCCCAAGGTTAAGTTCCAGAAGTAAGGCAAATGAACTACTATTTATTAGTAGAAGACTTATCGATATCATTATCCAAAACATAAAGATGTCGTTAAATGAGAATTCAAAACCTGATGATGGTTCACCTTATGTAATTACGATATATAGTGCACAAAATAAAGTTGGAAAAACACTTCTTGCAGAACGAATCGTAAATAGACTAAGAGAAAGTGGAAATGAAGTATTATACTTAAATCATGCTTCCGATGAAGAAATTGAAGAGGATTTCAATTATTCATTCAGATATAGCGTGGGTGAAGACTTTCTTGATGTAGAGAATCTACAGCAATTGATAAATACAAAATACCTAAGGAAGGACAATAAATCGTATGATTATATATTTATAGAGCTACCTTCAATAGTATATAATACCTATCCCATCAAACTTGTTGCCAATGTTGATTTATCACTTTTTGTAATAAATGCTAGTAATGTGCTATCTAAAGCTGATAAAACTGCAATAGAAACTTATAATGAAGTTGCCTCCAACAAACCAATGGTTATCATTAATGAAACTGAACTATATAATCTTGATGAGTTACTTTCTGATGTACCACGAATGACAAAGCCAGATACACTTGGCAAAATCAAGGTTATGCTGGCATCACCGTTTAAATACCGAATAAATATTAATAGAAAGGCCTAAGCTGTGGCTAATCCATTGATAAAAATATTCAAAAGTCATAACTTTCTGTCGCTTGCCAATAATGGTTTAGTAGCTGTATTAGGTTTCTTTTCATTTATTGTTTTGGTAAGAAGTCTGCCAACCGATGAATTTGGAGAATGGGTTCTTTTTATAACAACTCTTAATTTCCTTGATATGCTAAGGTTTGGGATAACCCGAACCGCAATTGTAAGGTTCTTATCCGGAGCTGATGATATAGAAGGAAAACAACTAATAGGATCAAATTATGCTATAAACCTAACCACAACAATGGCTTTAATAATTATTGTTGTGTTAACGAACTTGATATTTCCAGAAGCTATTCAAAATTCAGGGTTTTCATTGTTTTTTGACTGGTTTCCGTTGGTGGCTATAATCAATTTACCATTTAATAATTCTCTATCAGTATTACAGGCAAAAATTCGGTTCGATAGAATTCTAATTATCCGATTGATAAATGTAGGCTCCTTCATGACATTTCTAGTTGTTAATTACTTTTTTTACCAAGCCGGAATCATGGTAATTATGGCAGCATATATAATTACAAATTTTGCAACTTCAGTAATTGCAGCCTCTTTAAACTGGGACGGTATCAGATATGTATTTAAAGCTAAGCAAAGAACAAATAATATAATTCTAAACTTTGGTAAATACACATCAGGAACATTAATTGGATCAAATCTTCTTAAAAGTGCTGATACATTTATACTTGGATTAAGTCCATTTATTGGTGTAACAGGAGTTGCATTATACAGTGTTCCATTAAAACTTACTGAAATACTTGAGATTCCTGTCCGCAGTTTCGCTATGACAGCATTTCCAGGTATGTCAAAGGCAAGTATACAAGGCAAAAAAGAACTTGTTAAAAAAATATATTATGAAAATGCTGGCGGACTTACCTTTATGTTACTTCCGGTACTTGTATTTTCATATATTTTTGCTGAAGAGTTTGTGACGATTCTTGGTGGACCTGAATACAAGGAAACTGCTGGTGTTTTCAAAATATTCTGCATCTATGGCCTTCTTATTCCACTGGATAGATTTACCGGAATTACCCTCGATAGTATAAATATGCCAAAACAAAATTTTCTTAAGGTAATATATATGACAGTCTCAAATATAATTGGTGATGCAATTGTAGTTTTTGGTCTATACTATAT
>JAERTF010000176.1 GCA_016845105.1 Bacteroidota bacterium
TTGATACTGAAACTATAATTACCGGAATATCTGATGTTTGTTTGTTTGATTTCAGGTGTTGAAGAATCTCCCATCCATCCATTTCAGGCATAACAATATCCAATGTAATTGCTATGGGTTTATACTTAACGGCTAGCTCAATAGCCTTTTTTCCATTCGTTGCGGAAATAGTGTTATATCCCACTTGCTCTAAATAACCAGATAATTCATTTATTACTTGTAAGTCATCATCAACAATTAGTACTGTATTATTGGTGTTTAAGATTTTTGGTTGAGGAATATTATTTTCATTTACTTTGCCTAGGTGCCAGTTTATGGGTATTGATATTGTGAAGGTAGTGCCACTACCAAATTCACTTTCTACGCTAATCTTTCCACCAAGAATTTCAATAAGCTTTTTCGCTATTGCTAAACCAAGTCCAGTTCCCTCAAATTTCCTGGATGAGGTGCCATCGGCCTGACGAAATTCGTCAAAAATATGTGGTAGAACACTTTCTGAGATACCGATACCTGTGTCAGCTATACTAATTATAATATTCTCACCATCTCTCCTGGCATAAAATTCAACACTACCCTTGTGGGTAAATTTGATGGCATTGCTTGCAATATTAATTAGCACTTGATACAATCTTGATTCATCACTCTTAATCCGTGGAAGATTGTCTTCAATCAAAAGTGAAATTTTTAATCCCTTTTCATCGGAAAGAGATTGCATGTTTTCAATTATTAGCTGAAGTATGTATTCAACGGATAAAAAATCCGGGGATATATCCATTTTACCAGCTTCAATCTTCGATAAATCAAGGATATCATTAATTAATGTAAGTAGGCGTTTTCCGTTACGTTCAATTATTGTTAAATAGTTTGCTTCATCTTCGTTTAGTTTGTCAGTTGAATCGGAGATTAATACACTTGATAAAGCCATTATTGAGTTTAATGGTGTTCTGAGTTCATGGCTCATATTTGAAAGAAACTCACTTTTTAGTTTATTTGCAGTCATTACCTGCATTTTTTGCGATTCTAGTTCAATATTTTGGACTTGAAGTTCGCGAGACGCATTATGCAATTCTTCTGTCTGTATTTTCATTTCAGATGTTTGCTTCTCAAGTTCCTGAGATTTTGCTTCAATTTGTATGTTCATTCTTGAAAGATGATCAGCAAATACTTTCGTTCTCTCACTGGATATAAGATTCGAATATGAAGTATTGATGTTGTCCCACGACTGGTTTAATATATCGTGACAGTCAATTGAAAAGCTACTTATCCTTGCTAGGGATATAAAAGCCACTACTGTATTTTCAACTAATATTGGAATTGTTATTAATTCTTTTGGTATGGCTGAACCTGATATTGTTTTGTATTTGAAAATAGTATTTTCAGGTATGTTTTTCAAATAGTAAATACTTTTTGATGATAATGCATTTCCAAAGTCACCCTCGGGGAGTTTTGAGTCAAATGGCTGAAGAGTTTCTTTATCAGCTCCAATGGATACATTATGTTCATATAAATCAGCTGCTTCATTAAGGATGTAGAATGTGCAGATATTAGCATCAGTTATTCTTTTGAGTTCTTTAAGTAATCCGAGACCAAAATCTTTAATGCTTGACCTGCCAATCATCGCCTCTGTAATACTTGATATTCCATGTTGTATTGTCATTCTCGATTCAGTGATATCGGCCATATTATTAAATTCCAAGGCAAGCGAACCCAATTCGTCATTTGAGATTATTTTATTGCGAATGGAGAAATCACCACTTCTCATTTTTTTTGCCACGGTATTCATTGCAATAATATTTTTAGATATTGACTTACTAATACTCAAGGCTAAAATTGTTATCAATATGGATACTAAAAGAAATATTAAAACAGAATTAATAATCAGTATATCTATTGGTTTGTCAAGTTCACTCATATCTTGCTTACACACGAATCCCCAGTCGGTTTGAGAAATAAAGGTATAAGCCGATAATACTTCTTCTCCACGATAGTCCTTAGCTTTTAGTACCCCAATATTTCCAGAAGCTGCATTTTTTGCTGGCATTGCTGTGATTTTAAGTTTTAAAGGGGCTTCATCGTACCATCGTAGGATATTCAATGCATAAACATCTTCATTAATAATAAGGGTTTCACCTGTATTACCAAGCCCAACACGATCAAGTAGAAGTGGGTACAACGAATTATTTAAATCAATTCGTGCAACAACTATTCCTACAATAATATCCCGATCCTTTGCATCAAATATTGGAATCGAATATGCCATCGTATATTCACCTAAGGTATTAGAATAGTAAATGTCTTTTATCGAAAGACTGTGTGTTAGCATTGGTTCAGTAAAATATTCATTACTCGAAACATCAACTCCTTCATATTGAGGATGGTTTGATACCATTACTTTTCCATCAGTTGGATTAATTATAGATATATCAAAATATGCTGGATAATTTCTTACATAATTTTTAAGATGGTTTTGAATACGTGAATGAGTAGTTTTATCATCTTTAGCAGCAATACTTAATATATCATTATCTCTTGAAAAAGTATTCATGTCCGATACTATTCCATCCAGCCATAATTCAAGTTGATTAACTTTTAAATCACGAATTGCCACCAGTTTATCGATTGCCTGTTTCTCAATAACATCAACTCTTTGGAAATATGTAATCGACATTACTAATAGTAAAGGGATTAAAGTTAGTAATAGAAACCAAAAAGTTAATCGTGTTCTTATGCTTTTAAATTCGTATATCTTCATATTGACATTATTTATTAAAATCAAATAGTTACATCTAACTTGTATTGTTTATTCATTTTCATAGGCGTTCAGTCGGTTCTGTAGTTCTCTGATGGTTTGCTCTCTGCCTACAAAAACTTTCATGGCATCATCCAATTCTTTGTTTTTTTTCTCAAGTTCAGATGTTCTTTGTTTTACCACAATCTCAAGGTTTTCCTTATGATCCCTTAATTCCATTTCTGCTTTTTTTACATGCGTAATATCAATTGATGTTCCAAATAATTCAATTATTTGGTTTTGTTCATTAACTCTTGGAAATCCTTGAGTGTTAATATAGTGTACTGATTTGTCAGGAAATATTATTCTCGTAATAAGGTTGTAAGGGGTTCCCTTAACACAATTTTGTACGGCTAAGTCAAATGATTCCCAATCATCAGGGTGCCAAATACTTTTGTGTTCGGCATAGGTTAATGGTCCATTTTCCTTTTTACATCCCAATATGGGATACATTTGATCAGACCATGTTGGCATTTGAGTTTCTATATTATAGCTCCAGAATCCTATATTTGCCATTTTTTGAGCTAGTTCTAAGGTTGACTTTAATTTTTCTGATTCTTTTTCTGCATTTTTTTGTTCGGTAATATCCAGCACAAAAGCAACTCCCTGGGTACTATGTCCTGGTAAAGTTGCTGCACCAAGCAGAATGGGAACTCGATGACCGTCCTTATGGTAATATTCTTTTTCGAATGGTGACACAACTCCAAATTCTGCCAGTTCTTTCAAGAGTTCAATGTCTCTAGCATCATATTCGGGAGGAGTCATATCTTTCCATCTAACCAATTTGTCCTTAATTTCTTGGCTTGTATACCCAACGATATCCAGGAACTTTTGATTTGATTCGATTATATCACCCTCAGCATTCCAAAAAAATGAGCCCAGGAGTTTTGATTCGAATATGCTCCTAAATTTAGCCTCACTTTTAATTAATTCCTGTATAGTTTTCTTACGTTCAGTTATATCAATATTTATCCCAATATATCCAACGATATTTTCCTCCGAATCAAAAATAGGGTCGGCTTGACTCTCCACCCATGTTATTACACCGGAGGAAGTTTGAAATCTAAACTCCTTATTCCATGAATTTCTTTCTTTCATTGAACTATACCATGATGATGAGACAGCCTCTTTATCATCAATATGAATTCCCTTAAGCCAGCCATCACCCAGGGCCTGGTCAAATGTTATTTCACTCATTCTTAACCATCGTGGGTTAACATATGTGCATTGTCCATCTTTATCAGTTAAGAAAATTCCTGCAGGTGATAGATTTGTTAATGTTCTAAATCTTTCTTCACTGGCACTTAGAGCCTTGTCGATAAGTTTTTTCTGAGTTATATCAATTGAACTGGTACAATATATTAATTTATCATCTTCATGAAATATAAATGATGTAATTAATACATCTATCATAGTCCCATCTTTTCTTTTTGCTCTAATTTCCTTGGAGTATAATCCTAGTTCCTTCGATTTCCTTTGTATTTCTTTTGGAATATCTGGATTCGATACTAACCCTTCTGGTTTAGTGCCAATAACCTCACTTTTATTATCAAATCCCCACATATCAAGGAAGGCTTGATTCACATATATATAAATGCCATTTTCATCAATCATGTCAAAGGAAGTATTGGAGTTATCGATTGCTTTGTTTATTAAATTTCTTTCCTTCTGAACTTTTTTTAGATCACTTATATCCACATGTGTGCCTATAACTCTAATGGCTTTATTATTTTCATCAAAAACTGCTTCAGCCCTTGAGAGTATATCTACCCAATGGCCATCCTTATGTTTCATTTTAAACTCTAACTCAAAACGATCACGTTTTTTCGTTGTTAATTCTTCCAACATTTTCCATGATTTTTTAACATCTTCGGTTTTCGTTAGTTTTTCCCATATGGAAAAATCATTTGGAAGTTCATCATCTTCATATCCCAGCATTTTTTTCCAACCTGGTGAATAATATATTTGATTGGATATCAGATTCCAGTCATATAATCCATCACGTGAAGCATTCATTGCTATGTCAAACCTTTCCTTACTATTTTTTAATTCTAGAAAGGCATTTTCTTTCTCCGTAACATCATCATAAATAGCAACAATTTCTCCACTATCGAGCTTGAATACTCTATTTTCGTAATAGTTTGAATACTTATTGTCGACATACTGTTTTGCTGGAAAAAATGCTGGTTCTCCTGTTTTCCATACTTGCCTAAAAATAGGGATTAGGCCATATTCGTCAATATTTGGTCGTAGATCTGATAGCTTTTTACCAATTACCTCAGCACGAGATTTTCCTTCAATAGCTTCTGATGCCCGGTTAAATTCTTGAAACTCATAATCGCTGCCAAATTTACCATCATTAAGTACTTTGTATATTGCTACACCGCTATTAATTGTAGCAACGAGATCTTTGTACCTTTTTTCATTCTTAGCTCCTTCAATATTATATAATTTTCTGTCGGTTATATCTGTAACAGATCCTGCCATACGGTATGGTTTCCCCTCTTTATCTCTTAGACTCACACCACGAACGAAAATCCATTTGTATTCATCATTCTTAGTAATCATCCTGAATTCCACCTCATAGGGTTCATTTTTTTCTAAATGATTAGTAAGGACGTTTAAAACTTTTTCCTCATCATCAGGATGCATCCATTTTTTCCAGTTAGAAATTCTTGGTTCAACTTCACCAGGTTTATAACCAAGAATTTCATACATCCTATCCGACCACCAGTATAAGTCGCTATTTAAATCTTCCCAATCCCATATTGCATCATTGGAACCCTCAACAGCCAGTTCAAACCTTTCCTTGCTTAATCGCAATTGATTTTTACTGGAATTAGATTCGTATTCTGATTCTTTCCTGTCAGTAATATCTTCGTTGGGTATTGCTTTGGATTCAAGTTTATCTTGTAGGTCGATAACCAATTTAATTAACTGATCTTTTGTGCTATTTTGTAGTTCTTTTATTGACATGGTATACTCTTATTAATTATTTCCACCCTTTAAAATTCTTATCTTTTTTTCTAATTCTCTAATCGTTTGTTCACGTCCCACAAAAACTTTCATGGCACTATCAAGTTCTTTGTTTTTAAGCTCAAGTTCTTCGGTTCGTTCCACAATCATTTCTTCCAGGTGTTCACGATGATGTCTGAGTTCTTCTTCAGCTTCCTTTAACTCTGATATGTCTATACCCATTCCAACCAAAATAGGATTACCATCTTTAAATACCCTCGAACCAGAAAAGAAATAAGGTGCCTTGTCACAATTTTTTTTAGTTAATGAGGCATTTGCAAATGACCTACCTTTTTCAAACGACTCTTTTATCCTTTCGGCAATTAATTCTTTATCGCTACCACTAAAAAGATCAATGGGACTCATTTGACTTAATTCGGAGTTTGAATATCCCGTTATTTTTTCAAACTCTTTACTTAAATAAATAAATTCCGCATCGCTACTTATTTGATAAAACAAACCAGGTAATGAATTAATAATTTCTTCCGAAAACTGCTTTTCTTCCAACAATTTTAGCTCAGCTTCCTTTTGATTTGTTATTTCCAGATGAGTACCTCCCATTTTAGATGGATTTCCTTGTTCGTCCCATTCTACAATTTTACCTCGTGCGTGTATCCATATCCAGTGACCATTTTTGTGTCTTTGCCTGAAAATCGCATCGTAATATTTTAACTCTCCATTAAAGTGTCTGTTAACTAGTTTTTTAATTGGTTCAAGATCGTCAGGGTGTATCATATTTGTCCAGATCTCAAAATTAAAAGGTGTTAATTCAGCAAGTGTATATCCTACCATCTGTGCCCAGATACCATTTATAATTATACCGCCATTTTTAATGTCCCACATCCATGTCCCTGCATTTGTACCTTCAATGATATTTGCTTGATGAGTTATTAGTTTTTTTAATTCATCATCGGCTTTCTTTTGGTCAGTAATATCAATAAATGTTGCAATAAAATCATCTTCAACAACTATTCCCGAAATAATAATACTTCTTAACTCTCCATTTTTGCATGTAACATTGTAAACTTCAGACTCTATATCATCACCAGTTTTCGCAGCTTTCTCAACAGCCTCCTGCCAATTATTTTCAACCCAACTTCTATATTGATCATCGGGGTAAGCCTTTGCCCACCATTCAGGTAAACCTGGTACTTCCTTTTCATCATAACCAAATAGTTTTATAAAACGATTATTTCTAAATGAGATGATATTCTCACTATTTACGTAACACAATGGAAGAGGGGTATTCTCCAATATTTTTTTAAATTTAGCGTCCCTCTGTGACAATTCTCTGGAAGCATTTTTTTTATCGGTTATGTCTAGTATTATAGCTGCAAAAATCTGCTCCTTATTATAATCAAGGAGCTGTAAATGGACATTAACATTGTAAAGTGAACCATCTTTGCGCTGATGAATTGTTTCAAACTCAATTACCTCCTTTTCTCTATTGACTAATGGAAGTATTAATTCAGAAAACAGTTCAATTGTAAACTCTGGTTTAATATCAATTGGTGTTATTTTTTGGATTTCTTCGATGGTAAACCCTAAATTTTTTAATGCGGCATTATTTACCTGAATAAATTTTAGGTTATCTGAGTTAAACAAATATATTTCGTTAAGCGAATCCTCAAATATCTTACTATATCTGCTTATTCTGTCTTGTGCAAATTTCTGCTCAGTTATATCTACTGATAACCCCAATAAACCAAGCACTCTTCCGTTGTCGTCAAATTGTGGAGTATACCAATTACGAAAATAAATTCCTCCAATATCAACCTCATTTGTAATAGTTTCGCCTAGGAATACACGCCTCATCGAATCCAACATTTCTGGAAAATCTTTGTACAGATCATACACTGAACTGCCAACAACTTCACCTGATGCAAGTCCCAGTTTTAGTAATCCTTTACCTTCAGATAGTTGAAATATACCATCGGAGTCTATGTAATATATTATTTCTTCTGTGTTAGTAACCAATGTCTTGAATATATCCAGATTGCCAGAATCTTCTAATTTTGATAACCTTTCTTCGGCAGACTTAAGTTTTAGGATTAACTGCTCTTTTGATAAACTGTTTAAATCTTCCATCTTTTCCTTTTTGATCGTCCAACTTGTTCAAGGCATATCATACGTTTTTGCCCATCAAACTAGTTTCGTAATTATCTATTTAAAATGATGCTGTATTTTCCCTAGTAGCTCTGTTTTGTTTAGAGGTTTGGTAATAAAGTCATTACAGCCAGATTGAATGGCTATTTCCTTGTCATTTGGTCGAGTATATGCTGTTTGAGCAATTATAGTGATGTCTTTATTAAACTTCCGAATTTCTTTTGCCGCTTCGTACCCCCCCCATAATTGGCATTTTAATATCCATTATAATTAAATCTATGTCAGAATTCTGTTTACATAGTTCTACAGTTTCCAAACCTGTTTTTGCAAGTAGCAGCTTATTTGATATATCAGCTAGTAAAATCAGAAGCAGGTCTTTTGATATATCATCATCTTCGGCGATTAGTATATTAATCTTGTTATCTATATTTGGCTTAGGGGTAGTATGTGTGGAATCAGATTTTAAGACTGCCTTTTTAAATGGTATCCAAAAAACAACTTTTGTTCCTTTATCCTCTTCTGATTCAAGCCTTATGCCACCATCCAGCAATTTAATATAAGCTTTTGTGATTGCAAGTCCAAGACCAGATCCTTCCATGGCTTTTTTGTCTTCAATATCTGCTTGAACAAATCTGTCGAATACGGCTTGCTGTCTTTCTTTTGGAATCCCAACTCCAGTATCCATAACAAAAAACTCCAGACGTTCATTTATGGTTGTATATCCAAATTCAATACTTCCAGAATTGGTATATTTAATTGCGTTTTTTATTAGGTTCGTGAGTATTGCATAAAGTTTTTCTTTGTCAGTAGTTATATTCGAATCTGCATTAGCCAACTCGATTTTGGTTATTAGTTTTATACCCTTGTCGATGGTTTCTTTTGTGAAAAATTGTTTTAGATCTTCAATTAGTTCATTTAATGAGAATGATGAGATTTTTATATCTACTTGTCCGGCTTCAACTTTTGATATATCAATTATATCATTGATAATGTTAAGCATACGTTTGCCACTTTTTTCTATAATCCTAACATACTTTGTATGCTTGCCCATATCAAGCTCGGAATTTTTTAATAAACTGGCAAAACCAAGTATGCCATTCATTGGAGTTCTTATTTCATGACTTGTGTTTGCTAAGAATGCTGATTTCAACCGATCACTTTCTTCTGCTTTTTCTTTGGCAACTATTAGTTCGTTTTGCAATTTTTTACGATCTGTAATATCGTTTGACCTACCCTGAAAACCAATTAGCTCCTTATGTGAATTGAAAATGCCATTTGCAGATATTTCAACATCTATCATATGCCCATACTTATGAATTTGTTTTAATTCAATAATATAAGTCTTTGGTTTATTTAATGAAGAATCGGCACGTATTTGATGTGCTAATTCTGACAGTTTCTGAAGATCTTCAGGTGTTGTAAATGTACTTAGGTTTAGCCCAATCATTTCTTCAGAAGTATATCCAATAAAATCATAAACAGCATCATTAACATAAGTTAAATTCATACTACTATCAGTTGTCCATATTGAATCTTGTGTATTTGATGCCAATAACCTATATCTCCTTTCGCTATCACTTAATTCAGCTTCTTTTTTCTTCCTTTCTTCAAGCTCATTTTTAAGCGAATCATATAGGCTTGCGTTATCAAGGGCTATTGATATTTGCGCAGAAAGTGTTTCAATAAACTCCATCTTTGGTTGAAAATCGTATTCATTAAAATTTCCAAGTCCAATCACCCCACTAACTTCATTTCCAGATAATAGAGGTATTGCAGCAAAGGATTTAATTTTTGCTTTTTTACACTCTTCCATTGTGCAGCGATCATCTGAAAAGATATCTTTGGAATATTGAGGTGCTTTTTTGGATGCTGCAATCCCACAAAAACACTCACCAACTTTATGTTCCGGAATAATGCCAAATTTGTTTTTTGCCATTTTAGGAATGAAGTTACTGATAATCAAACGCTCCCCGATTCTTTTAAACATAAAGGCCATATCCGTACCTACAGTCTGTTGAATACCCTGCAAAGCTGAATCCAGAACTTCGTTTATTTCAAGTTTTGAGCTTACAGCTCTTGAAAAATCATTTATAACACTGAGTTCTAATACCTTTTGCTGGAGTGTGTTTTCCGATTTTTTCCGATCTGTTATATCACGTGTAATTGCTAGTATTTTCTTTTCAATAAGGTTAACTGTACTATGCATATTTTGCCAATTACCTGCTTTATTTCTAAATCTAAACTCTATTGTTTCGGTAATCGATTCAGTATCCTTTAGAAGTATTTGATTTATAATTTTGTTTATGTATTTCTTTAGAATCGGAAGTAAGGCTTTCTTATCATCCTTATGTATAAAATCAAAAAATGATTTACCCAATAGATCTGATGGTTGATATCCAAGTATATTATATACAGACGGGCTAACATATAAGTATTTAGCTTTTAGATCGAAAGTTGTTATGGCAATATTATCACTTGTGTTTTCTAGAATAAGCTTTGATTGCTCATGTTCCTTTTTTAGAGCTTTTAATTGACTTTGTAAATTAGATATCTTAAGAAGTAAGTCAGTGTTTGAGTCTTTAAGAGTATTATTCATTGTAGTAGTATTTATATAAAATCAATCAGTTCCCATTTGTTAAATAACTATACTATTTAGTGTGTTTTTCAATCTTTTGTATCAAATCATCTTTATCAATTGGTTTTGAGATATAATCGTTACACCCAGCTTCTGTTGCTATTTCTTTATCACCAGGTAAAGCATAAGCTGTTTGTGCAATTATTACTATTTTCTTGTTAAACTTACGAATTTCTTTTGTGGCCGTTATGCCACCCATTATTGGCATCTTAATATCCATTAGTATTAAATCGAGGTCGGAATGATTTTTACAAACCTCAATTGCTTCTCGTCCTGTTTTGGCATATAGTATTCGGTCGGTTGTGTTTTTTAATGTAATTTTTAAATAATTTCTTGAAAACTCTTCATCTTCAGCAATTAATATTTTTAACTTTTTAGATTTTGGTTCCTTATTAACTTCAACCTTATTATCTAAAATACTATCTTTGGTTTTAATGATTACTGGATCATATGGAATATTAAAAAAGAATTTTGTACCCATTCCTTCATCCGATACAAGCCATATTTTCCCTCCAAGCATTTCAACATATGCCTTTGCAATAGCTAACCCAAGGCCCGCGCCTTCCATTGCTTTTTTGTCTTCAATATCGGCCTGAACAAATCGATCGAATATTGCTTTTTGTCGTTCTTTGGGTATTCCAATGCCGTTGTCGTTTATGTGAAAAATCAGATCATTATTTTCCTTTGTATATCCAATATTAATTTCACCTTCGTTTGAGTATTTTATTGAATTTTTAATGAGATTGGCAAGTATGGCATATAGCTTTTCATTGTCAGTTTTAATGGTTGCTTCATCATCACATAGGGCAAGGGTGTAAGTTAGTTTAAGTTCTTCTCTTTCTGCCTCAGGGTTGAAAAAAGAGTGCAGGTATTTGATTTGCTCATTTACATTACAATAATCAATATTTACTTCCATTTGTCCCGATTCAATTTTTGAAATATCCATTAAATCGTTAATGATATTGAGCATTCTGTGGCCACTTTTTTCAATAATAGCTACATATTTAATTAATTGTTCTTTATTTAAATCGGGTAGTTTTAACAAGCTGGCAAACCCAAGTATTCCATTCATTGGTGTGCGAATCTCATGACTCATATTAGCCAGAAATGCAGACTTTAGTCTATCGCTTTCTACAGCTTTTTCCTTTGCACTTATTAGTTCATTTTGTATTTTTTTTCGTTCACTTATATCTCTGCAAACTGCATGAATTATAGTCTTTTCTGAATCATTCAGTATGGCCGTTAATAATACTTCAACAGGGAAAACAAGACCATTCTTCGTTTTATGATCCCAATCGAACCTATTTGTACCCATTTTGATGGAAATATCCATCATTCGTATGGATTTGTCTAGTGATAACTCCCCATCAGATTGATATTCAGGTGATAAGTCTGAAGGGTGTAGGTTTGTCAATTCTTCTTTTGTGTCATAGCCAAATAGTTTCACTGTGGCAAGGTTGCAATCAGTAAACCTCCCATTTTCAATAATAAATATTGCATCTCCAGATTTTTCATAAAGATCTCTTAGCTTTTTTTCATTTTTTTCAGCTTCATTTTTAGCATTTATAATGGCCCTTTTATCCTTGTTTCTTTCTGTAATATCTCTCCAAACAGTGTGGATTATTTCATTCCCTTGTTCTGCAGAGATGGCGGTTAGTAGTACTTCTACTGGAAATACTACCCCATTTTTTTTTGTGTGATTCCATTCAAAGCGATGTGTCCCATGTTCAATGCATTGTTGCATCATTTCTTCTGCCTTAATAACAGATTCTTTACCATCGGGTTGAAACTTGGGAGATAATAAAGAAGGGTGAACGTTGATAAACTCATTTTTGTTATCGTATTGTAACATCCTTAGAGCAGCGTTATTACAATCAATGAAGATCCTGTTTTTTAGAATTAAAAATGCATCACCCGATTTTTCAAACAAATCTCGAAATTTTTTCTCACTTTCCTCAAGTGCTTCTTTTGCAAGTATTCTATTTGTTATATCGTGATTAATCGAAAGACTTGCTTGTTGCCCCTTAAATTTAAAGGGGGTAACAATAACTTCTGTCCAAAACTCTGAACCATCCTTTTTTCTTTTTTTCTCAATAAAGGTAGCATTATCTCCATTTTTTAGAATATTGTCCCATTCTTTTATTGAACCTGTTCCAGAGTCTGAAATAAATAAATCATTAATAATATTCATTTCAAGTAGTTCTTTTTTCGAATACCCTGTTTGCTCAGTTGCAGCTTTGTTAGCTTCAAGGATATTACCTCTATCTTTTCCTCCAACGACAGAAACATATACTGCATCACCCAGATTTTCAAAAAGTCTCTTAAATCTGCCTTCACTTTCTATTAATGCAATTTCCCCTTTTTTGCGTTGAGTAATATCAAATATATAACCCTGAAATTCAATCAGCTTGTCATTGTTGTCAAATATTCCAAATACATTTTCAATACAATGAATTATTTGACCATCTTTTTTTACCAAGTCAATTTCTTGATTTATCAGATTGCGATTGTCTTTTTTATTTTTAATGAATTTCTTTCTTATTCCAGCATTTGGGTATAATTCATCTAAATTTATTTTCTTGATTTCACTAACCGTATAACCAAGTATTCCTGCAAAAGTTTTGTTGCAATCAATCAACATACCTTCGATTGAGGATCTATAAACCCCTGAAATATCCTGTTCAAAATAACCCCTGTATTTATCTTCAGATAACTCTTCTTTGAGCAATGCAATTTCTTTTTGAAGTTCCTGGATGGTTGGTTTTGATTTCATGATAAGCTCAATTGATGGTTGAGTATAGTTATACCGAATTTGTAAATATAAGAAAAAAATTGATGGAATTAACGTACAACATAATTGATGTCAATAATATAGATGTCATAATTGCCTGATTATCTTTCTTAGTTATATCTTACTACCTGATTAAAATATGATGCATCATTGTATTTGTACCATAATTCTTAATTTTGAACCAATAAAAATATTTTAAATGAATCTGAACATAGAAAACAAATATTTTATAGTAGGAGGGGCTGGTAGTGGATTTGGGAAAGCTATTAGCCAGCATCTTGCTAATGAAGGAGCCAATGTATTAAGTATTAGTAGAACAGAAGATAAGCTAATTAATCTTGTAAAGAGTTTTCCCGGGAGAATTGATTATGTAGTTGGTGATATTATGACCACAGATATTCAGCAGAAAATTTTGGACTGGATTGATGGAAAACAAATATCGGGAGTTGTATTTAATGCTTCTGGTCCACCAGCCGGTGGAGTATTTGATACCAATATGGAAATGTGGGATACAGCATATAAAACAATTATTAGGTGGAAGATCGATTTCGCTTATAAGATATTGCCAATTCTAAAAAGACAAAAGTATGGTAGGATGTTGTTTATTGAAAGTGTTTCAGTAAAAGAACCCATAGTTAATCTCGTGTTAAGTAATGCTCTTCGACCTGCTATTGTTGGTTTTGCCAAAACACTTTCACAAGAAGTTGCCAGTGATGGAATTACGGTTAATGTACTCGCTCCAGGTTACCATAGTACTGGAGCAATGGAGCGTTTATTTGTGAAAAAGGCCGATATTGATGGAATATCAATTGAAGAAGCGAAAATAAAGTTTGAGAATGATGTCCCTGTGGGCCAGATGGGTTCACCAGATGAATTTGCAAGCTTGGCATGCTGGCTATTATCTCCGCTTTCAAGATATGTAACTGGTCAAACAATTACACATGATGGAGGGATGGTAAAATCTATTTTTGGTTAGTTGCAATTTTCTATTTGTATAATTAACTATTATCTGTTACATTTGCAATTTAGAATTAATTTAAATAAACAACTAATAAACAACTAACCATGAAAATTAACAGATACGTTGACATTTCAACTATTGACAGAGAAGCTAAAAAGGATTATATCGATCGTCACTCACCATTTGTACATTGTGAGGGAAAAGCTTCAAAAGGAGAAAAATTTACAGTAAAAGTAAAACTAGGAGATGAGTATATGCATCCAGATGATTTTGATCATTATATAGCATATGTTCAACTTTGGAATGGAGAATTTATGTTAGGTCATACTTCATTTGCACCTGGAACACTTGGTAATATGCCCGGGCATGCCGAGGTAGATTTTCATATCGTACCTAATAAAAAGCTAAAACTAACTGCTATGGCATTTTGCACAAAACATGGTTTATGGCAAAGTGATGAAGTTGTGGTTGAAGTTGAATAGTAAAAAGAATTGAGGTTGAGGTTAAGGTTAAGACCTACTCAGCCTCAATCTCAACCTCAACCTTAACCCTAATCTAACCTACCAAATTTTGGCTCTCTCTGCCAAAGGAATAAATAGCCCACTATTCTCATCAATATTAAATGCATCAACAAAAACATCCAAATTAAATGGAGGTATATTAACTCTTGCATCACCAGGACTATGAACATCTACCTTTAATCGGCGAATTAGTTCTTTATCTCTAATATTTTGTCGCCAAACCTGGGCATATCCAATAAAAAACCTTTGATCGGATGTAAACCCATCAATTGGTTCAGGAGCATTTTCATTGTATGATTTTTGGAGGGCATTATATGCAATATTCAGCCCACCTACATCTGCAATATTTTCTCCTAGAGTAAGCTTCCCATCTACATTTAGAGTATCCAAAATCGCATAATTATCATATTGATCTATAAGTAATGCTGTTTTATTTTCAAATTGTTTAGCATCTTCCTCAGTCCACCAGTCGTTAAGGTTACCGTCCTTATCATATTTTCTTCCTTGGTCGTCAAAACCATGAGTCATTTCATGTCCGATTACTACTCCAATGGCGCCATAATTTACAGCATCATCAGCATCTTTATTGAAAAATGGTGGTTGTAATATTGCTGCGGGAAATACTATTTCATTGGCACTTGGATTATAGTAGGCATTTACTGTTTGTGGAGTCATTCCCCACTCATTTTTATCAACTGGTTTTCCTACTTTATTAATGTCGAAATTAAATTCAAACTCCCTTGAATTTCTAATGTTTTGAACATAACTATCTGGTACTATTTCAAGATTTGTATAGTCTTTCCATACATCTGGATATCCTATTTTTACAGTAATTTTTTCTAGTTTTTCAAGGGCTTTTTGTTTAGTGTCTTCACCCATCCAGTCTAGGTTTTTTATTCTATCGGCAAATGAAACCCTTAGATTATCAACAAGTTCAAGCATTCTGGTTTTTGATTCGGCCGGGAAATGTTTTTCAACATACAATTGCCCAATGGCCTCCCCTAATCTGCCTGATGTATTATTAAGCACTCTTTTCCATCTGGGTTGAATTTCCTGAGTTCCGGATAGTACTTTACCATAAAAATTGAAGTTTTGATTTACAATATCAGTATTAAGGTAAGACGCATAACTATCAAGTAAATTCCAAGTAAGATATGCTTTCATGTCATCGATATTTGTATTCTTCATTATATCACTTAAACCAATGAAAAAATCAGGTTGTGATACATTTAGTTCATATGGATTTTCCAATCCAAGATTTTCAAAATATAACGGCCAGTTAAAATCAGCTGAAATACCAGATAATTTATCAACACTCATTTTATTGAAGTTAGCATTTGGATCTCTTCTTTCAAGTCTGCTTTTTGAAACCTTTGCTAACTCTGTCTCAATAACTAAAACCGAGTTAGCGTTTTTTGCAGCAGCAGCAGTATTATCTCCCTTTAAAACAAACATTTTGGTTAAGTGATCCAGATAGTCGCCTCTTAATTTCTTGCTACTTTCATCATCATTGATATAATAGTCAACATCAGGAAGTCCAATTCCACCCTGATATATGTTTGCTATTGTCATTTCACTATTTTCTTGATCAGCTCCAGCATAAAAATAAAAGAGTGGGTTAACACCTGTTCTGTGCATACTAGCTATGTAGTTTTGGATATCCCTATTGGTAGATAGATTATCAATCGCAAGAAGCTCATCTTCTATTGCATTAATTCCTTTTTCTTCAATGGCAATGGTGTCCATACCACTATTGTACAAATCACGAATCTTTTGAGCTACAGTTCCTTGTTCTATATCAGTTTCTTTTGATACCTCTTCAATAAGAGATTTAAGCTGCTTTTGATTGTTTTCGTATAATTCGGTAAATGCACCATACTGACTGTATTCGGCCGGAATTTCATTACTATCCATCCAACTTCCATTTACAAACCTAAAGAAGTCATCGCCCGGAAGTACAGATTCATCCATATTTTCAGTAAGTATTGCTGGTGTTTTTTTCATAGAATTGTCTTTTTGATGATCGCAACAGGCTGAAGTTGTATATATAAGCACGATCACAATTATAATTTTAGTTATGTACTGCATATTATTTTGGTTTGTTGATTATGGTTTTGTCTAAAAATTGAAAATTTTCGGCAAAGATAATTATTGCCAACTAACAATCAATTCAGGAAATTAATATTAATGGAAATAAGTCTTTTATTTAAAAGGTTGATATCAATTGAGACTTCCCTGTGGCTTTTTTAACCATGGAATGTTACAAAGTTACTGCACATAAAAAAATGATATATTTGCGTGTTTTTATATTTTATTTGGGTGAAAGGATCATTCCTATTCGTATTAATTCATTTATTTTTATTTCAAACTTCAATTTTTGGTCAGGATGAAACCGAATGGAAGTTAGTTAAAAGTGTTGATGGTATTCATGCCTATGTACAAAAACAACTTGATACAAAAGTTAGAAAAGTAAAGGTAGAAACAATAGCTACTGCCCAACTATCTGAACTAATTTCCATTATAAAAAATGCCAAATGTCATAAAGATTGGGTGTTTTTAAATAAATCAGCATGTATTTTAGAAGAAGAAAGTGATTATTGTTGGAAATACTATGCACATACCAATTCACCATGGCCTGTTTTTGACAGGGATTTTATTACGGATGTTGTTTTAATTCAGGATAGCGTTGATTATTCTGTTAAGATTGTATCAATAGGATTACCAGATTATATCCCTGAAAAAGAAGATTGCGTGAGAATACGAACAATTTTTTCGCAATGGACTTTTAATCCACTTGGTAATGGATCAGTATTTATCAAACTTGAAATAGAGGCTGATATTGGTGGCAAAATTCCGGTTTGGTTAGTGAATTTAGTAGTTACAAAAGGACCATTATCCACTATGGAAGGTTTACTTAATGAGCTGCAAAAGGAAAATAATATTGGCGTAACCCTTGATTATATAAAGGAGTTATAACAAGTTATAGTTGCAATATAATTTTAATTCGTTTATCAACATTAAAAATCAATCTCCAGATTCAGTTGATCTTTTAACTTTTGTACTTCTGGATATTTCTTTGTCATTTGTGCGAATTTCTCACGATCAGTGTAGGCAGTTTTTTGCTCGTTTTTTTCAGGGGTAATTGCCTTTAATGTAATTTGATTATTGTTTAATTCATTTTTTAGAAATTCAAGTAGTGAAGTTACGGATAGAATATCCTTAGGTATTATTGGAGAA
This sequence comes from Bacteroidota bacterium, assembly GCA_016845105.1. Lineage (GTDB taxonomy): Bacteria > Bacteroidota > Bacteroidia > Bacteroidales > F082. The sequence continues at coordinate 18,055 of JAERTF010000176.1, forward strand.
TCTACCTTATATTCAATTTCAAAATTTTCTTTAAGTATGGGATCGTATTTCGCTATACCATTTGCAAAACTAGGAGTCTTTTCTACATAGTTAGCAATAAATGATTTCCATGTTTCCACTAATTTCTCCTGTGAGAATTCATTTTTTATTATAATCTCAGGCAGTTCAGATACTTCCTCTGTTTTCTTTTTTGCAGCTTCAAGACTGTCCTTAATCGATATGTTTTTAATTGTACGACCGTTTCCTGCATCTTTGGATACAACTTGCAATTTGACTTTTTTATTTTTCTTTTCTGAAGTAAGATCTTCTTGCTTAGCTATGGGTCTAGTAGTTTTCTCACTTACTATTTTTGGTTCTTTCGGAGGAATATAGACTTTTTTCTCTTTTTCTGGTTCGGGTTTTGGTACTTCTTTATTCGTGATAATCGAAGTTTCTTTGAACTCACCCTCATTGGTGATACCGCTTAATTCAAGCATTGCAATTTCAATGTGTAGTCGTTTATTACTACTTCCTTTATAGCTTAGGTCGTAATTATTACATACAAGTAGGGCTTTAAGGAGGAAATTTACCGAACACTTATTTGCCTGTTGAATATACTTTTCTTTTAAAATTCCACTTGCATGCATTAGCTCAATAGTAGCAGGGTTTTTAAGTAGTAGTAACGACCTTAAATGTTCAGATAATCCAACAACAAAATGCTGGCCATCAAAACCATTTTCAATAATATCATTGTAAATTAATAATAGATCCGGAATTTCATTACCAATTAAATAGTCCGTTACTTTAAAGTAGTACTCATAGTCCAGTATGTTTAGATTCTGAATAACATTTTTATATGTAACTGTATTTCCACTATAGCTAACTATCTGGTCGAATGTACTTAATGCATCTCTAAGTGCCCCATCGGCTTTTTGGGCAATAATATGCAATGCCTCAATTTCTGTTTCGATACTCTGTTTGCCAGCAATATAATCAAGGTAATTAGCTATGTCTTCAACTCTAATTCTCTTAAAATCAAAAATCTGGCATCTAGATAATATGGTTGGTATGATTTTATGCTTTTCGGTAGTGGCAAGTATGAATTTAGCGTATGCAGGAGGTTCTTCCAGAGTTTTTAAGAATGCGTTAAAGGCGGCTTGAGATAGCATATGCACCTCATCGATTATATAAACTTTGTATTTGCCAACTTGTGGTGGAATACGTACTTGTTCAACCAAGTGTCGAATATCGTCGACAGAATTATTGGATGCAGCATCAAGCTCATGTATATTAAATGATGCATTATTGTTAAACGAAGTGCAGGATTCACATGTGTCGCAAGGTTCAATTTCTTCGGTAAGATTTTCGCAATTAATGGTTTTGGCAAGAATCCGTGCACAGGTAGTTTTACCAACACCGCGTGGCCCAGTAAATAGAAATGCCTGTGCCAATTGATTGTTTTTAATTGCATTTTGTAAAGTTGAAGTAATAGATTCTTGACCTACTACTTGGTGGAATGTGGCTGGTCTAAACTTTCGTGCTGATACAATAAAATTATCCATTCTTACTTAAAATTTGGTTTCAAAAATAGTGATTTTATTCATCAATATTTATCATATTTGTTTCATTTGTTAACAGAAATGGGATTAGGAATTTAGTTGATACAGTGTAGGAATAGTCGAAAATTAATTACTTTTGGCATGATGGATAATTTATTGGTTTTTGTTCCAAAAATGACTAGTCGAGTACGTTTTGTATTTAGATTAGTTTTTAAAGATTTGTTAAAGGTTAATTGTAAATTGACCTCTAACCTTGATGAGTTTTTATCGGCTGATACAGCTAAAATTGTATATGCTGATAAAGCATATTCTGATGATATTTTCTTTAGGTCATCGGGTTTACTATTTGAAAGAGGTATAGAGAACATTGATGTTGATTACATAGATTATGACGGTTATAAGGGGTTGTTCCCGATATATGACAAAGACTCATCATTGCCGTTCGATGCATTCTCAGCAATTTTTTATTTGGTTTCTAGATATGAAGAATATCAACCATATGTACCTGATACTCATGGTAGATTTACTGCACACATGAGTATAAGTGCTGAACTAAATATCCTTGATAAACCCATGGCTAATATATGGACCATAATGGTTAAAAAGGTTATCCTTGAGAAATATCCAGATTTTATCTTTCCAAAACGCAATTTCAGATTCAGGCCAACTTACGATATAGATTCGGCATTTGCCTATTCTCAAAAAGGACTTGTAAGGTCTGTTGGTAGTTATTTGCTAGCGCTTAAAAACTTTGATTGGAACGAAATAATTCAAAGGAGTAGGGTAATTTTCTCAGGGTTCAAGGATCCGTTTGACACATTCGATTTACAAATTGAGTATCAGAGAAGATTTAACTTAAAACCGGTGTATTTTTTCTTATTTGGACATTATGGTCAGTATGACAAAAATGTGAATACACGTAATAGGATTTTTAGATTTCTCATTAAAAGAATTGGTGATTATGCCCAAATAGGTATTCATCCTTCGTACTATACAAATGAGCATCCAGAATTGTTACATAAGGAAATTAAAAAACTTGAGCAGGTTGTAAATAAAGATATAACCCAAAGCAGGCAGCACTTTTTAAAACTAAATTTACCCACAACATATCGAAATTTAATCGAAGAAGATATTTCAGATGATTATTCTATGGGGTACGCTGCTTTACCGGGTTTTAGAGCCGGAATATGTGATTCATACAATTTTTACGACTTGGATATTGAAGTTGAGACCAAGCTTCGGATACATCCTTTTATGGTTATGGATGGTACTCTCAAGGATTACATGGATCTTACCACCACCGATGCAACCGACCAAATAAAGAAACTTATTGATGAAGTAAAGAATGTAAAAGGCACTTTCTCATCATTATGGCATAACGAATCCCTTAGCGATGAAAAGAGGTGGAAGGGATGGCGTAAAGTATATGAGGATCTACTAACTATGGCCTCTGAAGAATAATTCAATAACAACTAGTAAACTTAGTAAGAATTGATTAATTACCTTAAACATAGCGAGATAGATAAGGCACGTTGGGATGATTGCATTCTTAGTTCGTTTAATGGAAATATCTACGCCTATTCATGGTATCTGGACATAGTACATGAAGAGTGGGAAGCTTTGGTTGAGGGGGATTACCAGAGGGTTATGCCGTTAACGGTTAGAAAAAAGTATGGAATAACTTATTTCTTCCAGCCATTTTTTACACAGCAATTAGGTGTTTTTTCCGTGGATATTCTAAATCCTAGTATAATTGATAGTTTTATTTCCATGATTCCTTCTCATATAAAAGTTGTGGATATTAACTTTAATAATTTAAACAAAATAGATGGAGAACACTATAATATTTCCTTAAACAATAATTATTTGTTGGATTTAATTTCTGATTATCCAAAAATTGTTCAATCATATTCAAAAAATACTAAACGCAATTTAAAAAAAGGAGTTAAAAGTAACCTTACCTTTATGAAGGGTATTAAGCCCGAACAAGTAATAAGTTTGTTTCGAAATAATCGTGGTAAAGAAATTACCAAGTGGAACGATTCAAACTATTTGATATTAAGAAGGTTGATGTATATGGCGATACACAAAAGTATGGGCTTTACATGTGGTGTATATACTGAATATAATGAACTATGTTGTGGTGCTTTTTTCTTAAAAAACAATAATCAGCTAACATTTCTTTTTTCTGGAGCTAACGAAAGTGCTCGCAATCTTGGTGCATTAACGTTCTTGATTGACACGGTTATAAAAAGAAACTCACCTGGTGATCGGATTTTTGATTTTGAAGGATCAAACAATGAAAACCTTGCCCGATACTATAAGGGATTTGGAGCAAAAAAATCCACATATACAACCCTTAAGGTTAATAGATTGAATTCTATTACAAAGTTATTGATGAAGGTTTATAGATTAAAGAGCTAAGCGTGCTCTTAAAAATACGATGATTTTGCCGGTTTTTACATTGGATAAATAATTATTAGTTTGGGTTTGAATCTGAAAAAAAAATGAAACTCAATATTTTTGTTATTTAATTCAGTTATTTTTGTGAAAAAAGTATGATATGGTACGGGAAATAGGTCTGGGAAATTCATTATTTAACCATTTTTTATCTGAACTAAGAGACAAAACAATACAAGGTGATAGATTACGGTTTAGAAGGAACCTGGAAAGAGTTGGCGAGATTTTTGCCTATGAAATTAGCAAAGAACTTGAATATGAACAAAGGGAAATAATTACTCCGCTTGGAATTGCATCAATGAGTGTATTAAAAGATATCCCTACAATAGCTACTATACTAAGGGCAGGATTACCAATGCATCAAGGTTTGCTCAACTATTTTGATGCTGCTGATAATGCTTTTGTTTCGGCGTACAGAAAGTATAGGAAAAACAAAGATTTCGTAATAAAGATGGATTATGTATCATCTGCTTCTCTTAAGGATAAGGTGTTGATAATAAGCGATCCCATGTTAGCAACAGGTGGTTCAATGAGTGCATCGATAAAAGCCCTTGTTCAAAATGGACATCCAAAACATATCCACATAGTGTGTTTATTGGCTAGCGAGGAAGGTATAGCAACAATTAAAAGAAATTTTTCATTACAAAAATTAACACTTTGGATAGGTGCTATTGATGATGAACTTACAGCCAAAGCCTATATTGTTCCGGGTTTAGGAGATGCTGGTGATTTAGCTTTTGGTACTAAATTGGATTAATTGATATGGCAAATATTAAATTAATAAAGGAAAATATTGTAATCTCTTTGGTTTCAATAAAAAGTCATTTGCTCCGTACAATACTTACTGTTCTTATTATCGCTTTCGGAATAATGGCATTGGTTGGTATATTAACGGCAATTGATGCTGTTGAATATTTTCTAAATGATAATTTTGCCATGATGGGATCAAATACTTTTAGTATTCAGAACAGAGAGTTGAGAGTACATATTGGAGGAAATAGAAATAAGACTAAATACTTTGAGAATATTGACTACCGGCAAGCTAAAGAGTTCAAAGAAGAGTACAAGTTTCCGGCTGTAACATCCTTATTCACTCGTGGAACAGGTATCGCAACTGTTAAATACGAATCGGAGAAAACAAATCCAAATACTCAAATTATGGGTGTGGATGAAAATTATATAACTACCGCAGGATTAGAGCTAGAGAAAGGTCGTAATTTTTTACCCATAGAAGTACACCAGGGTAATCATGTAACCATTATAGGGAGTGAAATTGCCAACACATTATTCCCCAAAAAGGTTGATCCAATTGGGAAAATAGTATCAATTGGTGCAGGTAAGTATAAGGTTATAGGAGTACTTAAGGAACGAGGCTCCAGTGTTGGATTTAGTGGAGATAGGTATTGTTTAGCACCTTTGGGTAATGTTAGGCAGTACTTCTCACGACCAAACATGAATTATCGGATAAGCGTTATGGTTGTTGATCAAACAAAAATGGAGGCAGCAACCGGAGAGGCCATTGGTGTATTTCGACGGATACGAAAGGATAAATTGGGCGAGGAAGATTCATTTTCCATAATCAAAAGCGACAATATCGCAAATATGCTGATTGAGCTTACTTCTAAAATTCAAGTTGGCGCCACTGTAATAGGTTTAATTACGTTATTAGGAGCTGCCATAGGACTTATGAATATAATGTTGGTTTCGGTTACTGAAAGGACACGTGAAATCGGTATTCGTAAAGCAGTAGGTGCTACTAGTAGAACAATAAGAAATCAATTTCTAGTTGAAGCTATTGTTATTGCTCAAATAGGAGGTATACTGGGTGTAATAGCCGGAATATTGATTGGCAATGGAGTATCCGCATTAACAGGAAGTGCTTTTATTATACCTTGGTGGTGGATTATATTGGGTTTGGGTTTATGTCTTGTGGTGGCATTAATGTCAGGAATTATACCTGCTAACAAAGCCGCTAAGTTAGATCCAATTGAATCACTACGTTACGAATAGAATTTGGTAATATTTACTGGTTGGAAATGACAAGTGATTGATTAATCTAGAGCAATGAAAACAACTTTCGGATTGGTTTTAAACTAAGGTTAAATATAAAAATAAAGGTAATCCAATACAAAAAAAAAGGTTTCAGATTGATTTTTCTTGTATAAAAAATGGGCGTAAAAGAACCACCACACCTTTTACGCCCTTGCTTGAATTGTTAATGTTGCTTGTTAGTTGTTTTCCAATTTTTTGATTATTTCGCTTGCTTTTGAACTGTATGCTCCAGCATCTGAAGCAATTTTTTCAAAAATACTAGTGGCTTGTTTTGTTTTGTCATTTGCTAGGTAACTGAGCCCTAAGTTCCATTCAGCCTGATCAATAAATATGTTATCTCTATTATTAATGATATATTCAAATTGTTCTTCTGCTTTTACATACATTTCTAATTTCATATATGCAAGACCCAAATATAATCTGGCAGTCACATTGTTAGGCTTTGAATCTAATATAGACACTGCTTTTTCATATTGCTTTGTATCATACATCCTAATACCATTCTCGACTTCAGAATTATCGGTGCTTAAATCTGACACTGATCTTGTTGTTATTAATGATCCTTCATCAACGAAATATTCCGTATATATCTCATAATTTGTATTATAATTATTTCCAATTTGGTTTGATAACAAACTTGCTCCAACTATCATTAATACAATTATTGAAGCCGCAATAGTCTGTATCTGACGAGAGTAAATATTAATGCCAAATATCCGTTTTTGCTTGTCAGCCTTCATCTTGCTGAGGGTATTTAATAATTCCATTTTTTTGGAATTGCTTATTGTATTGTATATTTCCCTTCTTAGTTTAACCTGCTGGGCAAGATCTGGATTCTTTTCTAAGTCTGCCTTAAATTCCCACAGTTCTGTATCTTCCAATTTACCCGTGATGTATTTGTCTATCAATATTGTTTCGCTATTTTTCATGGCTACTATTGTTGTTTTTGTTTAATCTATCCTCAACCAATTCTATAAGTTTATTGAGGCAAGCCTGACGTTTTCTATATGTATATACGACTGATAGATTCATTTCAGCTGCAATATCTTCAATTGCCCATCCATATGCTACAAAACGGATCATTTTTTGACATACACTTGGAAGATCCATAAAGCTATTAAAGTATACTTTTACTCTCCGTTCTTTTTCTAAAGCATCACTTAAGTTTTCTGAAACTTGTTTGTATTCAAATGCTGGAAGTATTTCTTCCATGTCTACCTTTGTTAACTCACTGTATTTTCCATCTCTTATGGTATTAAACCATTTAAACTTACAAACGGAGAAAAAATAACCTCTAAAATTTTTGATTTTGCTGGTTTCTCCCTTCGTCATTTGCTCGTAAATAACAATAATTCCATCCTGAAAAACATCTAGTGCGTCATCATTATTGCCTCCAAACTTTTCAATGAACTTCTTGATCTCGTGAAAATAACGATCATAAATAAATTGAACTATGATACTATTATTTTCTAATATCCCTTTAAGTATTTCCTGAGTTGTGTATTGTTGCACTCTTCTATCTATTAGTACCGAAAAAAAATAAAATTATACCATTTTATGCAAATAATTTAAAAAAAGATTTGCCTAATATTTAACAATTATGATAATTGGCAGTAAATCAAATG
>JAERTF010000177.1 GCA_016845105.1 Bacteroidota bacterium
ATCCAGAATAGTATATGTGATAGTATTCGGATAAATTTATTGTTCGAGTATGTATACATTTTATTCATATGGTAACAAAAGTAATGTATAAAATCATAATTATCATATAATTACATAAGAAATCGACCAACAGCATATAACCACTACCAACCGGTATAATTATATCGACAGATCACAATCACATATATAAAACATCAATTTATCTATTCAAAAAGGTAAATGGTATAATTAATTTGACTTTTGTTCTTTTTCATATCAATTTAGCCATAAAAAACAAAATGAAGTACAAAGTACATCGAATTGATATTATAATGGAAAAGGATCAACACAACCTGGAACAATTTCTTAATTCACTAAAAGGAGAGGTAGTTTCCATCATTCCAAATATAAAAAAAACGTCGTTGGCTCAAATATATGGGTTAACGAATAAAATCGATTTTCTTTTGGTTGTTGAAAAAAGAATAACTAGTTAAGTCATGATATTGTTGGGTATAACATTTTTGATAATTTCATTAACATACATATTGTATCGCATAATTGTTTGGGGTAATAAACAAGAAATGAAATATGAAAATGATCTACACAGACTTTACCAGTTGGAAAACTCACTGGATAGTATACTAAAGGTTTGTGAAAACTAAAGACCTTTATGATAAGGCTGTAATTCATTATTTTAATGCTATGCACAATATTAATTACTCTCGTTTTCAGAGACACATAACAATAACTACATCTGTTAATCAAAAATAAATACCTAAAAAACGCCAAGAATATTTTTGGTATAATTGTGATTTACAGCATTATATGTATTACAATATCAACTATATGGATGGATATGGATACTCAAAACGTAAAAAACGCAATTAGTTCAACTGTTATGGATAAAAAAATTGAAGCTATTACTGATGAAATTTCATATACATCGGAAAGAAAAAGGCTTTCATATTTATTCAATGAACTTGCGGAGTATGGAGTAAATGCCGAGGACGAACTTATTTCCTACTTGTCGGACACTACTCTTGCCTGTAGAGAATTTGCATGCAACATACTTGGAAAAACACAAAGTAATAATGCAGTAATTCCCATAATAAATCTACTAAACGTTAATGAATGGCGAGTACGAAATTCAGCAACAGTTGCCTTGGCAGAAATAAGAGATAAACGCGCCATTGATCCAATTATGAAGATTATATCAAACCTACCTGAGCATGATCAGTCGAGATATTATAATTTGATTGGATCCTTTAAAATTAAACAAGCATGGCCGATTTTGGTTGCTGTAACAAAGCATCCAAATTGGTATTCAAGAATATCAGCCATTAGGGCATTAACGGCAATTGATGAATATAAAGCCATGCCTTTTGCCTATGCTGCACTTAAAGATGAAAACAAGAATGTTAGACGTCAAATGGTGTTTCTAATTTTGGAAATAGAACCTATAGACGGTACACGTCACCTGGAGAAAATGGTAGACAACAATGATTTTGAAACAGCTTTTTATGCTGAACAGGCAATTTCTAAAATAATGGCTAAATCAGCTGAAAACAAATAATAATTAAGACAAAAAAATGAAAATCCATCTATCTATTACAACTTTATACAACAAATTATTTGGAATCCTATTTGTAACATTTTTACTACTTGGAATAACGGGAGTTGCACAAAAGAATGAAATTTACTTAGGTGAAAGTGTAATAATTCACTCCGATATTCTAAATGAAGATAGAAAATTGCTAATCTCACTTCCAGAGAATTATCAGACTAACCACAATAAATACCCAGTTTTATATGTACTAGATGGCAATACTCACTTTCAACATGCTTCAGCTGCAGCTAGTTATTTGGCAGCTTATGGATTTGTTCCTGATATTATTGTTGTTGCAATAGTTAATGTTGATAGAAATAGAGACTTCACCCCCATACTAATTGACGATTTTGATACGGAAGGTGGAGCTCTCAAATTCCACAATTTTATTACAAAAGAAGTTATCCCATTTATAGCTGACAACTATCACTCATCAGGCTTTAGAATCCTAATGGGCCACTCTCTGGGTGGCACTTTTATCGGTTATTCCTTATTGGAACATCCAGATGTGTTCAACTCCTATATTGCTGCAAGTCCATATTTACAATATGCTAACGATTATATTGTTAATGAAGCCAAACTAAAACTTAAGAAAAAGTACAAAATCCCAAAAAGCTTCTTTATGTCAATTGGAAACGAACCAGATTATTATCCTGTTCTGGACAAATTTTCACAACTAATACAAACTAATTCCAATAAATCGATCGACTTTATCTATGTTGAAATGAAGGATGATAACCATAGTACAACACCTTACATTAGTTTGTTTAACGGACTAAGATTCACTTTTTCCGACTGGTTAATTCCTCGTAATGTGTACGAAAAGGGATTAGTAGCCATTGATAAGCACTTTGCCAAACTATCCGAAAAATACGAATATGAAATAACTATATCTGAAAATACGATAAATTTAATGGGTTATGAGTTTTTAAGGAATGGTGAAACAAAAAATGCCATCAATATTTTTATAGAAAACACCAAACGTTTTCCAAATTCAGCTAATGTATATGACAGCTTAGGTGAAGCCTATGAAAATGACAACCAATTTGAAATGGCCTACAATAACTATCAGAAGGCCTGCAAATTGGCGAAAGAGCAGTACCTCAATACTTTATCTGTTTTTGAGAAAAATCTGAAAAGAGTTAAAAATCAAATAAATAAATAAATAAATATAACTCGATGGAATTTAAAATCACATGGAAGAAGAAATGGATTAGCAGTAATTATGAGTTGTACAAAGATAATAGATTGATTGGCGACTTGGTGACAAAACCATTTTCCACTTCAGCTACCGGACAGCTACATAACATAAACTTACGTTTTCAGATGAGAGGGTTTTTGAATCAAAAAACAGAAATAGTTGATACTAATACTAATAAAACAATAGGAAATATAACGTATAATACCTTAAAAACAAGAGCAAGTATTCAGTTGTATGATGAAATAATAGAATGGAGATCCCTAAATTGGAATAACACAAAATGGGGTATTACCAATGGCTCAATTGGCATTGCAAATTCATGGAACAGAATGTTTAGCGGGGAAATAATTTCAAGAAATGAAAATCCGATATATATATTATTGGGGATGTTTATTGCAGAGTACTTTAGCCGATCAACTGTGGCAATTTTCGTGGCCCTATTTGTAATAATTATAGCAGGAAGTTAAAACTTTATAAGATGAAGATTAAAAATACAGCACTACTAATTGCCATATTAATTCAACTCGGTTGTGAACAACAACTCGATTCGAGATTAGGGCGTGATTTAAGTAACAGTAATTCAGTTTCGGTTGATGGTGATTATATCGGACAGGTTCCACCTGATTCCACAACTCGGATTTTTGCATCAGGTATTGTTAGTAACGGACTAAATAACAGAGATATCACAATTTCACCAGACGGCAATGAAATATATTTTGTTTCTAGTACTCCCAACTACAGCTATGCTACTATACTTGTTGTAAAGAGGAAAAACAATGTTTGGAATGATCCCCAAGTTGTTTCTTTTGGTACAAATACTAATTATATAACAATTGAACCTTGCTTGAGTTACGATGGCAATACACTATTTTATGCCTCTGATAAACCAATGGATGATTCATTACAAAAAGGAGATATGAATATATGGAAAGTAGAGAGAGTTGAAGACAGCTGGGGAGAGCCAACCGTACTTGATTCCATTATAAATACAAAACAAGGAGAATATTATCCTTCATTGACCAAAAATGGCAACCTTTACTTTACACGTGAAGAAGAAAATAGGGTTAATTATATTTATAGGTCTGTATTTCATAATGGTAGTTTTACATTACCTGAAAAACTTCCTGTACAAGTAAATTGTGGACGAAATCGATTTAACGCTTACATTTCCATGGATGAAAGCTTTATTATAATACCTGCCATTGGCGTAGAAAAAGAAATTGGAGGAACCAATTATTATATTTCGTTTAGAAACTACGATGACAGTTGGAGCAATCCACTGAATATGGGTTCAAAACTTAATAATAATCTGGGTAGAGGATGGAGTGCCTCTATTTCTCCAGACGGAAAATATCTGTTTTTTATGTCATCAAAAGGCTTGCCTGTCAACGATATTCCAATGAAATTAACTTCTGAGTTTTTTAATGAACTTCAAACAATCCCACAGAATGGAAATTCGGATATATATTGGATAAAATCCGATATCATCGAAGAATTGAGATTAGCTGCTGTTTTTGAGGATTAGTAGCATTAATTTTTTACACATCTTATACTAAAAGCAAACTCCTTGGGTACGGTTGATCGGTTAATATTTTTAGTTGATGTTCCGGTCATACGCATCCAAGCTGACGAACGACTATAGCTTGTGGATGACCAGAAATAAACCTTACGATCAATAAAGCTAAAAACATCTAACTCAGGTTGATAATTACCACCCCATTGAAAGCTAAAATTGTTTTGTTTACTTCTACGTAACTTTACTCCAGCATATACTTGACCTCCCAATGTATCAATTAGTGTTTCCCATTCTTCATCTGTTGGGACGTGCCAATTTATCGGACAAATATTTAGTAAACTATCACCTGATTCACCTCCAACTATTGACTCCCAGGGATATAGTCTTCCATAAACATCACAAAAAGTAGTGTCGTGATGATAACAGAACGATATTACCTCCTCACCATTGGCATAATGTTTAACATTCAAATTCTTTGCCATCCAAACCTGATTACCAATTTTTATTGTTGGGTAATAATTTCCATCAATATCAAATATGGTATCCTGCCCTAAAACTTGCATAGGGAATAATACAACAACCAACAATATGAACAATACGCTAAAAGTATTTTTCATACTACCACTAGGCTATTTATGAGGATCTTTTACATCATGCACACAGTTTTCTTCATATTTAAAACCTGTATTTAAGAAATCTGTTTTCAAGTTAATCTTGTCTCCTTGTACTGGGTGAAAATTTACATTTTCATCAATAAGCTTTTTATACAATTCTGGTCTGCGATCCTTTAGATAGTAGTAATTTGGTGCGGGGTGAGTCATACCATAATATGCAGGAACACAATCCGCCACCAGCATAGTATTTTGCTCACTGTTTGCATCAACAATTACATCACCATGGGGCCCACAAATAATGCTATTTCCCCTGTAATGCCACTGATCATCTCCCCTTTTTTCATAACCAGTCCTGTTAGAATATGCAAAAAAGATATTGTTGGCATATGCGTTTGCAGGTATAAGTAATTTTGAAATATCGGGGTATGGTACGGCACTTCTTTCACCATTTGGAAGTCGATAATAATTATCTGCTGCAGTTGGACCAACAATTAACTTTGCACCATTCAAGGCCAGGATGCGCTGTAATTCAGGGAATTCACATTCATAGCAATTCAATACTCCAACCGGGAAATCGAAAATATTATAAACAGGATAATCACTACTACCACAACTCCAATTATCTCTTTCCTGTTGTCCGTATAGATGAGTTTTTTTATAACTATTTAATAATTCACCTGTTTCTTTAATCACGGCAATGGCATCATAATATCTGGTTTCGCCATTAGCTTCATCTACCTTTTCGGCATAAGGAACTATTAGAGCCATATTGAATTTCTTGGCGATTGCACATGCTTTTGTAATACTTGGGCCATTCATATATTCAGCAACTTTTTTGGCATCTTCAGGGCTCAAAGTATAACCTGTAACATATAATTCAGGAAAAGATAGTAACTGTACATCATATTTCTTTGCTTGCTTAACAGCCTCCTCCAATAACTCCATATTTTTTTTGGTAGCTCCATTGGCACATGCTGCCTCAACTTGGTAAATCCCGAGACGTAAGCCGGATCCATTTTCAGGAACTTCACCGTAAATAGACATCTTAAATTGTAATTTTCTATAACTTTCCTCCACGCTGAGTTTATAATTTGGAGTACCATCATTTGAGGCAGAAATAACGTTTTCTATTTGTTTTTGCTTTTTTTGAATTTGTGCTTTATCACCATTTTGGGCAATCAAAAACGAAGTTAAAACTGTGGCAATAAAAAGAATTGATAGTTTTTTCATGACAAGGATTTTTATAGATTATTAGGATTACAAACGACTTAATATCATAAGCAACGCAAATATAATCTATTTACACACAATAGGCAACACCCTTTTGGATAAGACTTTAGTTCCTATACGCAACTACCCATATCCTGATTAATGGGCTTGGGTTTTCCATTTTCGTCAACATTAACATATACAACACATGTTGAACACACAGTAATCTCAGATTTTTCGGCAAGGTTAACGCTACGTGCTTCCAAAGAAAGTTTTAATGAGGTATTTCCTATGTGGTTTACTTTACCGTAAATACGAACCTGATCTTTTACTTTTACAGGTTTTTTAAAGAGGACCTCTTCCATCTTTAGCGTTATAACATTAGTAGACCTACAAGCGCAAGCAGCCATAATACCTCCTGCTTCGTCAAGCCATGATAACATTGTTCCACCGAAAAGGTTATCGTTAACACCAATATCACTTGTTTTGCAAATATTCGTTGAGATAAGTTTCATTCCTTTGATTTTTAATCGTTATCAAATATATACAATTAATCTTGTAATTTGTTATAATATCAATACATAGCAAAAATCGTACAGGTTTAATAG
>JAERTF010000178.1 GCA_016845105.1 Bacteroidota bacterium
ATCCATTATTTTATAGTGATTCGATGGAAAAAGTTGGTTCATTTTGGCATATAAACCCATTTTATTCCTTTTTTAATATTTACACAGTTGTAAGCTTATTTGCAGTAATTAAGCTAATGAAATATTGGTATAGAAATCAACAACTAAAGGCAGAACTTGAAAAAAAGAATAGAACAAGCGAATTAGCATTACTTCGTAGCCAGCTAAACCCTCACTTTCTTTTTAATACATTAAATAATATTGATACTCTAATAGGAAGTGATCAGGATAAAGCTTCTGATGCTGTGATTAAACTCTCAGAAATAATGAGATTTACATTGTATGAAGCAATTAATGATCGTGTTTCGTTGGAGAAAGAAATAAATTATCTTGAGAATTATATTTCTCTTCAACAATTAAGGTTAAAGAATCCATTTTTCGTAAAGTTTGATAATGACATACAATGTTCAGGAATGAATATTGCCCCAATGCTTTTTATACCTTTTGTTGAAAATGCATTTAAACATGGATTAAAAAATATCGTGGCTCCAGGTATCGAAATATCATTAACCTGCGAAAAGGGGGTGCTTGATTTTGAAGTCGTAAATAGATACAGTTTAATAGAGGAACAAAATAAGGATGCAACTTCTGGTATCGGGTTAATAAATACTAAGAAACGTTTGGAATTACTTTATCCTGAAAGACATAAGCTTGAGATCAGAAAGAGTGCTGGAATCTATAAAATAAATCTCCAAATTAATTTATAGATTGAATATGCTGGTGTTGGCAGACAATACTTGTATTCTGTTTTTTTCTGGATCTTACTATATTTGTCATAAGATTAACTACTATATAAATGAAAATCACTTGTATCGCTGTTGACGATGAGCCATTGGCTCTGCAAAAAATGCATGATTACATACTCAGAGTTGGTTATTTAGAACTGCTCGCCGAGTTTGATAATGCAATTGAGGCTCTTGAGTATTTAAAGACAAATAAAGTCGATTTGATGTTTCTTGATATTCAGATGGAGGAACTCACAGGTGTTCAGATGCTGGAAGCAATGAAGGATAAACCAAAGGTTGTATTCACAACAGCTTATCATGAATATGCCATAAAAGGCTATGAGTTGGATGTTTGTGATTATTTGTTGAAGCCTATTTCATTTTCAAGGTTTCTACAATCTTGTGAAAAGATCCATAATATGTTGGATACTGATTTTGAGAATGAATATCAACCACCTACTCATAATGAAAATACCCAACTCAATGAGTTTTTCTTCATTAAAAATGGAAGTGTTACTCAAAAAGTAAAAGTCGATGAAATCCTTTATGTTGAAGGAATGAAGGATTATCTTATGGTACATACATATAATGAGAAGGTTATGACTCTGTTGAGCTTTAAAAAACTTGAATTATCATTAACTTATCCTCAGTTTGTACGAATCCATAAATCCTATTTGGTAGCTGTTGATAAAATTACGAGCATCGAAAGAAACAGAGTTACAATAGGAGGTGTGATACTTCCCGTTGGAGAGAGCTATCGTAGACAGTTTTTTAAAGTCATCGAAGAGAATAAACTATAGTCAATTTAGTGATGTGTAGTTAATATGAGATTAAAACAGTAAAACCTAAGATTGGTTTTTGATTAGATTTTTCTCACGAATACAAATTCTAATGCATACTTGCAGGAATTAGAATAAATCCCTACATTCGTTTTCTAATAGCTATTTTGTATATCTTGTTAACATAAGTATTACACATTATATATGTCAAGTACCATATCACCTCAACCAATAAAATTCGGAACCTTTTTAGGTGTATTTACACCTAGCGTATTAACAATTCTTGGGGTAATGATGTACCTCAGGTTTGGATGGGTGTTGGGCAACCTAGGCTTGCCCTTAACATTGCTGACGGTGATACTCGCCAGTTCAATTACATTTATTACAGGACTTAGTGCCTCCGCAATATCTACAAATATGAAGGTAGGTATTGGTGGTGAATACTATATGATATCGCGCAGCTTGGGTATTCAGCTTGGTGGAGCTATCGGAATCCCACTATTTCTATGCAGAACGTTCAGCCTTACTTTATATGCATTTGGCTTAGCGGAATCAATAGCTCCTTTTTGGCCAATGGAGTGGGGAGTTCCTCCCGTACAATTGTTGGCTGCTTTAATTATAGTTTTTGCTACGGCCGTTGCCGGAAAAAGTGCAAACCTAAGCCTGAAAATGCAGATTCCGATTATGATAGCTGTTGGGTTAAGTGTAATTGCTTTATTTGTAGGAGTGTTATCAGGTGGGTTTCATACACCTGAAATGGTTCCGCATTATGATCGTTCTGCACCCGAAGGATTTTGGTTTGTTTTTGCAGTATTCTTTCCAGCAGTTACAGGCTTTAGTGCAGGAATTGGGATGAGTGGAGATTTGAAGGATTCAAAGAAATCGATTCCAAAAGGAACAATTTTAGCTATTGTAACAGGAACTCTGATTTATATACTAATTCTTATAGCATTGTCAATAACCTCAAAAGTAGATGGTGCTACGATGGCTAAAATTGATACAAGTGCACTTCCCATTTGGTCGAAGATCGCATTCTTAGGTATGGTACTCGTGTATCCCGGCCTGTGGGGAGCAATTTTATCCTCAGCATTTGGAAGCATACTCGGAGGCCCAAGAGTTTTGCAAGCATTATCGTTGGATAAAATAGCACCAAAGATATTGGGCCGTACAAGCAAGACTGGTCAGCCTACAATTGCTACATGGGTTACTGGAGCTATTGCTCTATTGGCAGTTGCTCTTGGTGACCTTAATGCGGTAGGTAGATGGGTAACTGTATTTTTCTTAACCTTATATATAGCAATAAATTTAGCAGCTGTGATTGAAAAATTGGTTGGAGACCTCTCATATAGGCCAACGATAAAAGTACATTGGCTAATTTCTCTGTTGGGGTGTATTGGGGCTGGGGTTGTTATGTTCCTTATCAACCCAATTGCATGTGTAATTGCTATATCTGTTGAGATAGCTTTATACTGGTATCTCAAAAGAAAAGCCTTAAAAAGTAGCTGGGGAGATGTAAGGGCAGGTCTGTGGAGTTCATTGGCCAGAATAGCTCTAATTAAACTAAAGGAAAAACATTACACAGCCCGAAATTGGCGTCCAAATATTCTATTATTCTCATCCAACCCTTCCAGATTGATGAAATTAACCCGAATCGCAAACTGGTTCAACCAAAATAAAGGTATCGTAACAGTTTGTAGAACCTTGGTTGGCGACATTGGAAAAATGGATGTTGATACTCAGGATATTCAACGAGAAATGGAAAAAGAATTTGCGGCTAAGAAAATCACTGCATTTCCTGAGGCTTATATTGTTCCTAATTTTGAAGAAGGCATTATTGGTATTATACAAGCGAACGGATTAGCAGGGATGCAATCAAATACTGTAATGTTTGGTTGGACAAATGGAATAGATCGGATCCAAAGACTAACAAGAATTGTTAGAATAGTGTCTAAAATGAAACAAAACAGTATACTAGTCCATGTACCTGAAACAGAAATGTCATCGTCTCATAATCGAATTGATGTATGGTGGCGAGGGATGCAAAAAAATGGTGATATGATGCTATTGCTGGCTCATTTACTAAGTTTAAATACAGAGTGGAGACATGCAAAGTTGCGCATCAGAACAATTGTTTCTTCTCAAGATGAGCAACAACCAATGAATGAAAAACTTGAGTCATTGATTACCGAATCAAGAATCTCAGCTAGTTGTGATGTCATATTAAAAAAAGTCGATGAAAATGTAACGAACATAATGCATAATTCTAGTAAAGATGCAGATATTGTTTTCTTGGGATTAGCACTTCCTGAAAGAAATAACGAAGAAGTATTTGCAGAAGATTTAGATCGACTTGTTGTTGGTTTTAAATCAACTATACTAGTACGGAATGCTGAATCAACCCAGGGTGAACTAATCGAATAAATAGGTTAGATTACTAATTACCCAAACTGCAAATTCTTTAACTCAGTCAGTTAAATAGAATTAGAGATAAGTGTGTAAATAATATTGATAAAAGACACTAAAGAAGCCTTATATAGCTTCTATCATGTGACAACAAATTACTTGAGTAAATGATTGATAATAAAAAGATTACCGTCGAAGTTTGTGCAACCTCAATTATGTCGGCAATGGCTGCTGAGAGGGGAGGAGCCAAAAGAATCGAACTATGTGACAATATAATAGAAGGAGGCACTACACCTGGTATGGGTACCATTAAAATGGCAGTGGAGAAACTGTCGCTGGATGTATGTGTACTTATTCGCCCTAGAGGAGGAGATTTCTTGTACAACGATACAGAGTTTCAGATAATGAAGGAGGATATAATTCTATGCAGAGAACTTAATGTAGTAGGTGTGGTAATTGGGATATTGACAAAAGACGGTTTGGTCGACATTCCAAGAATGAAAGAACTCATTAAACTTGCTCGTCCAATGGATGTTGTATTTCACCGTGCGTTCGATATGTGTTCTGATCCATATAAAGTTCTTAATCAACTTATCGAGTTAAATATTGACAGGTTGCTAACCTCAGGTCAAAAAAACACTGCAATTGAAGGTGTAGAGTTTATTCGGGAAATAATATCCATTGCAGAAGGCAGAATAGAAATTATGCCAGGGTCAGGAATTAGTATCGATAATTTTAAAGATCTTATTGAAAGAACTGGAGCAACAAACTTCCATCTTACCGGAAGAAGTAAAGTCAGTAGTGAAATGGAATATCGGCAAAATGAAGTGATGTTAAATAGTATTGATAAGAGTGCTGATTATACGTGGCATGAAACTGATGTTAAGATAATAAAGGAAATTGTTCGGATTGCTGATACCAATTAAATATTAAAACAAATTAGCCAAACCTATTTGCCCTGGCAGCGATTCAAAGATTACGGGATAGTTCTCTCTGTAGAATTAAAAAAGATTATCCTTTTCAATCTTTTTGTATTTGTATTCTTCTTAAATTTGATTCTTACACTTAAACCCAGATTATATATGGAGCTACGTAATAGATTCTCTAGTGCATATTCCGAGTTAAACTAAAGTAACGATAACCCTATTTCAAGGTTTAGATAAGTAATACCAAATAGTAAGCAAAGGGGTATTATGATAACTAATTGGTGTAATTCAATATTAATTAAAGTGAAAAAATAATAATCTGATGCTATATTCTAAAGGCCTTCACGTTAAAATTATTGGAAAGGTTAGTTACTTAAGTTTGATAAGGAATAAACTAAATATTAAGTTAATAACCGCAAGTTTAGTTTTATTATTAATTGCACCTTTATATAGCAACTCACAAGTTTATAATGATCCGCCAGAATGCTTTCCAAAGTTTAATATTGTTACCAGTGAGTCACCTTCCCCGGGTTATTACTTTTTATCAGGTACATATTATGGAATTCAAAACACAACCTATTGTATAATTCTTGACACACTTGGATTTCCGGTTTTTTATCAAAAGCATCCATCTGGAAAACGAGCTATGGGGTTTACCATGCAGAAAAATGGTGAGTTGTCTTACTTTGGTGGTTATCAAAATTCACTGAATAGGAAGTTTGTAATACTTGACAGTACATACAATATTGTTAATGAACTTGGTGCAGTTAATGGTTTTTTTACAGATAGTCATGAACTCATTATAGAGGAAGACGGAAGCTATTGGCTCCTGGCATACGATATTAGAATGGTTGATATGAGTCTGATTGTAAGCGGCGGTAATCCCAATGCAACGGTTGTAGGATGTGTGATTCAACATATTGACACTGCTCAGAACCTATTATTTCAATGGAATAGCTGGAATCATATGGATATTACCGACTGTGATACTTTGTTTGTTGATTTAACAGCTCAATCCATTGATTATGTTCATGCGAATGCACTAGCCTTTGATTCGGATGGTAACATTCTTTTGTCAGGCAGATATTTAAATGAGATTACTAAAATTGATATAGCCACAGGTGATATTATCTGGCGTTGGGGTGGGAATAATAATCAATTTGAATTCCAAAATGAAAACGACAGATTTTTCGGACAACATATGATCAGGTACAATAAAACTTCGGATTCTTATACCCTTTTTGATAATGGAAACTGGCATTCACCTCCACACTCCAGAGGGTTAGAGTTTGAGCTAGATCAGGATTTGTTTATGGCATACAGAGTAAGTACTTTTGATCATGATCCTAAGATTTTTACTTCAGCCATGGGTGGTATGCAAAGGACTGATGATGGTAAAACAATAGTTAACTGGTCGAAGAATAACTGCATCTTTACAGAGTACGACGAGAGCAACAATATTGTTTTTGAGATAGAATGTCAGGACTCGATAATTGTTAGTTATAGGGTGACTAAACATGATTGGCATACGTCTTTATTTAGTTTCGTAGACGATGAGGTAAATTTTCAGAACATTGTACTAGGTGATTCTGCAACTATTGAGATAGGGGTCATCAATAATCAAGAATATGATGTTGTGATAAATGGTTTTAATATTGAAAACCCTTCTTTTTCGATGACAACAGTCTTGCCTGTAACAATAGAAGCAGGTCAGATATATGATTTTAAGTTACAGTATAAACCATCTGAACTAACATATAGTCAAAGCGTTTTTTCATTATTTCACAGTACAGATACTTCCAGAATAGCACAGCAAATAAGAGTAACCGGAACTACGTTAGTTGGGATGGATGAAAGATTCTCTTCTGTTATTTCTGATGTAATTATTTACCCTAATCCTGTGAATGATAAGTCAATCCTAAGACTTAAAAATAATGAACCATTTTTTCATATCAAAGTTGCTGATGCAGAAGGGAATACGATTATTGACGAAAATCACGCAATTACAACTGAATACCGATTGAATTCAGAAAATATGATGTCTGGATTATATTTTGTGAGGTTGATAAACTCAAAGGGTGTTCATGTTGGGAAGTTTTTGGTAAAATAAACACATACACATTGTAGTTGGCTCTAATACTTGCATAGATTGGCTCCTTCCTTCAACTTCAGCAGAGGCATTAAAATGAGGACTGTTAAATTGGTTATGTGAAGCGTAGGAAATCGCCCGGATTAGTAAGACAAAATAAATGTAAAAATAAATAAGCCACAGATTCTCAGTTATAAAACAATTTTCGTTTTAATTTGTGAATCTGTGGCTAAATTATCATAACGATAATGAACCTAATCAATATCTATTTTCTAAGAATTATTTTTCTAACCTCTTTGCTATTTTTTGTTCTTATCTCAACAAAATATATACCTGTAGCTTGATTCGATAAGTCGATGGATTGTGAAAGAGTACTTGATGTACTTACTATTGCTTTTGAGAATAATTTCTGACCTTGGGGGTTTATTACATTTATTTCTAGGTCACCAATATAATCAACTACAGAAATGTTGAAAATTCCTGTTGATGGATTTGGAATTATTTCAACTTTTATCTCATCTTTAGATATTTCATCTATAATTACATTGTTTGAAATAAGAACATTATCAATATATAAGTTGTTCCCATAATGACAGTAAGATTCGAACATTATCTTAACATTTGGTGAGCCTTCCCAGTTTGATAAATCAAGTAAAGTACACTCACTACCATAACCAAATCCGCACCAGTCTTCATTCGATTGAGGGATGAATGAATCCATGGTTGTTGGACTGGTAGCAAAAATTCCTGTACCATCAGGGCCGTTTGCGTATAATCTGGTCCAATTCTCACCGCAGTCATCACTAATATAAACAATTAGTGAGTCCTTTTGGAATGCTCTCTGTGCATAAGCATGTTCAAATTGCATATGCAGATTTGCTAATCCTTTAAAATTCATTGCTGGGCTAATCATGCGATCACGTTCCCCAAACCTTGGATAATCAATATTGTTCATCCATGGTGCCTTATTGCCGGGGTATGAACCAAGTACTTCGGTAATTTCCCAGGTTACTTGTTCGTCGGGGTTTTCTATAGTCCATCCATTATCCTTTAGGCTTTCAAATTCAAAATTTTCAACAAAAGGTAGCTCAATTCCACCGGCATGAATGTAGTTTGTTTTGGTTAAAGAATTGTTGCCCACCGAATTTGAAGTTGTTAGTGTAACCGAGTAAACACCTGGGTCAAATTCAACTACTGGGTTTTGAGAGTTTTTATCAGTTCCATTCACAAATACCACCGTTGAAGGTGAAAAGCTCCATTCCCAAGTATCAGGACAGTATAAGGATTGGTCGAAAAGTTCAACTTCATTATTACTACATGCTATCGAATCGTTAGTTGTAAAGTTTGTTGAAGGTAATAATGTAGAACTTACAACTATATAGTCTTCTTTTAGCATGATATCGGTTCCCAAACTATTAGTAACAGTTAATTGCACATTATAAGTTCCTTCCGAATCATATGTAATGCCAGTAGGGTTTCTGTCTGTTGAAGAGCTTGGTGTTCCGCCTTCAAAAACCCAATCATAAGTTTCAGGGGGGCCTTGGGATAAACTTGTAAAGTTATTACTACATCCTATTGGTATAGTTGTTTGCTCAGCTTCAAATTCTGCTGTAGGTGCATAGATAATAACATTTGCTTCCCATAATCCTCTACCATACGTTGCAGCTCTAATGAGTCCTGCACCATGATTTATCTCAAGTTCATTAACTATTACATTTGGAAGGTTTTCCATAAACGATGAGTATTCTGAAAGAGTATTATCAACATAATATACGCCAACATCCATTCCAACATAAATTGGGTTGATACTCCCAACTGAGAATGCAACACAGTTTGCTGGAATATTAGGTAAGTTGAGTGAATAATTTGTCCATGTAGAGCCTGCATCTTCGCTTATATATACCTTTTCTCCTGTTGTAAATCCAGAAAGGCTAACTGCAATTGTTTCAGGATCTTCAGGATGAATTGCAATATATGAAATTTGTAAATTTGGTAATCCATCAGCAATACTTGACCAGCTTTCTCCTCCATTTATGGTTCGGTAAATTTTTGATTCTTTGGAAGTATAAATATAATCACCATTTGATTCAGAAATGGCCATATTATCCAGGTTGCCAACTCCGAAGTTTGAAATTGTGGTCCAGCTATTCATTCCATTTGTAGTTTTTCTAACCTCGGATGAACCAACATAAAGAGTACCAGGCTCATCTGGATGAATTACAAAAGGTGTAACCCAATTACCCCCCCCTGGTTGTGCAATATTCATTCCGCCATGGTTACCTCCATTGTTGGATTTATAAAAAATTCCATTTTGCGAAGTTCCATAAACAATATTGCTATTCGTATAGTCGGGAATGCATTCCATACCATCGGCTCCCAACCATTCATGCCAATGATCAGTAGTATAAACACTTGTGCCATTATCCTGTGATCCTCCCAATATTTTATATGGATCATTTTTAGAAGTCCCAATTTTGTAGAATTGTCGAATTGAGATTCCTTCGGTTAGGTTGGTCCATGTTGAAGCTCCATCTGTTGATTTACTAATTAATCCATCACTGCCAACAAATAATGTGCTTCCAAAAAATACCATCTCATGAATATCACAGTGGGTATACCCAATTGGGTTGTTCCAAGTCCAGTCCGTAGTTTTTGTCCATGAAGTTCCGCCATTTTGCGACTTCCATGTATTTATTTCTCCTAAATGAACTTCCTCTGCATCTGTATGTGAAACACAAAATGCTAAATCATACCAAGCCTGGCTCCCTTGATTTGGTTGTGAAGACCTTTTTGTAAAAGATTCACCACTATCTTCTGAACGATAAATACCGTTATTTGATGAAAAATAGTAAACATAATCAGGATTGTCATCGCTTACAGCAATTTGAGCACGACTGCCTGTAGACATACCAGTTTTTTCAATAAAAGTATCACCACCATCGGATGACTTGAAAAACTTTTGAGTAATGGTGTATATAACGGATGGGTCTCCTGGTTTAAACTCCAGATCATCAATATTACCCGAATGAACTTTTGTCCAATTATCGCCCGAATCAGTAGTCCTGTAAACACCGTCAGTTGTTCCTGCGAATAGTATAGTTGGGTCGATTGGGTTTATTAATAATTTGCAGATTGTTCTGTTTTGATTAATAGTCCAGTCAAGTCCTGTTGTATTCCAGGTTACACCACCATCAGTAGATTTGAGAACGCCGATGCTATAGTTGTCACTTGCGTCCTTATCACCTGTACCAATATATACTATATCAGTATTTGTTGGGTCAATTGCTATTGCTGATACTCCCAAAACAGGTTGATTATCTGTCATAGGAGTCCAGTTTGCTCCCTCATCAACAGTTTTCCATAATCCACCGGAAGGGGCGCCAATATATATAATATTAGGGTCGTTGGGATCAAGCATGATTACATTTATTCTTCCAATACCTGGGTTCCAGTGTCCGGTAACATCTGCTGAGGTTGAAGGTCCCATAGGGGTCCAACCACTTCTTGCTTTTATATTCGAATTTGTTGAGTTACTATTAAACTTGGTAATTTCATTCCAAACCTGAGAGTGATTGATTCTATTTCCTGATGGATAAACACGTTGTTTAGTGAAGTGTTCCCAACGTTTGTATTGTTTCCATCCGCTTCCTTTTCCTGTAGGATGTGAGTTAAAATACTCATTGGCGGATTTTTGAACATCGTAGAAATTTACACTCATGTCCTTCATCATATCAACAAACTCAGGAGTATTATTCTCGCTTGATGTTGTTGATGTGTTTTGCGAATATCCTACCATTGATACTACTATCATTAAGATTATGGCAAGAAATAACGATTTAGATATTTTCATGATTTTTGGTTTGATAATTACTTAGTTTTACAAATTAGAAGAGCCAAAAGTATGATTAAAAGTTGCATCAAACGAAAGTAAAAATATGAGGTACTCAATAATATCAATATATTTGTTTATAAGCTGCTGTTTATCAGGGCAAACAGTTGATTGGCAAAATCAAAAAATATTTAATCTAAATAAGGAAAAGCCCCATGTAAATATTGTAGATTATTCGGGTTTAGATATTGCTAGAACAGGTGAATTTACAAGTTCTTTATACTATCAGTCTTTAAACGGGAACTGGAAGTTTAACTATGCATCAGATGATGAGCTTCGACCAATAGATTTTTATAAACTCAATTATGATGTTAGTGGGTGGGATGATATAGCTGTTCCTTCCAATTGGGAGGTTGAAGGATGGGGAACTCCGATATATGTAAATACAGACTATCCTTTTGATAAAAATCCCGAACCTCCTTTCATTAAAATTGATAATCCAGTAGGGTCATATAGATATGATTTTAAAATACCCGAATCATGGGATAATAAATCGATTATCATCCACTTTGGTGCAATTAAATCAGCTGCTTATTTATGGATAAACGGACATAAGGTTGGATATACTCAAGGTTCCAAGACCCCATCAGAATGGGATATAACAGATTTTGTTCATAAAGGAACAAATACACTTGCTCTGGAAGTATATAGGTGGAGTGATGGATCATACTTGGAGTGTCAGGATTTTTGGAGGATTTCAGGAATAGAACGAGATGTTTATCTGTATGCAAAGAATAAGATATCCATTTCAGATTTTAAAGTTGTGTCTTTACTAACAAATGATTATAAAGATGGGAGTTTAGACATTACTGTGGATATTCAAAATAAAAATCACAAATTAAAAAAGGGTAAGTATTCGGTTAATGTTGAGGTATATACCAATGATGGTGAAGGAATTTTTTCACAAAGAAATACTGTGGCATTGAAAAAAGGAGAGACCCAGAAAGAATCTATTTTTAATACAATTATTCCAGATATTGAACCATGGTCGGCTGAGTATCCAAATATTTATCGACTTATCATAACTCTAAATAACAGTAAAGGAGTGTCGATGGATGTTGTATCATCAACCATTGGTTTTAGAAACGCAGAAATTATAAATGGTAGGTACTGTATCAATGGAAAACAAGTTCTTGTTAAAGGTGTTAATCGTCATGAACATGATGAAAATACGGGTCATGTTGTTAGTTATGAATCGATGTTGGAAGATATAAGATTGATGAAGGAGAACAACATTAATACTGTTAGAACCTGCCATTATCCTGACGATCCTTTGTGGTATGAGTTGTGCAACAAATACGGGCTTTATGTAATTGATGAAGCAAATATCGAATCCCATGGAATGGGATATGGAAAGAAAAGTTTAGGTAAGGATAGTTCATGGCTTGAGGCACACTTGGACCGAACCATAAGAATGTTTGAGCGTGACAAAAACCACCCTTGTATTATTACTTGGTCGCTAGGAAATGAGGCAGGTAACGGTATAAACTTTGAACATACTTATCGTTGGTTAAAAGCTAATGATTCAACACGTCCGGTGCAATATGAACGGGCAGGACTTGAGTTCAATACAGATATTTATTGTCCAATGTATACTTCAGTTGATTATCTTGAAAAGTATGCAACCGAAAAGAAGGATGAACGACCATTGATAATGTGCGAATATGCGCATGCAATGGGAAACAGTGTTGGTGGTTTAAGAGATTATTGGGATGTGATTGAAAAATATGATATCCTACAGGGTGGATGTATTTGGGATTGGGTTGATCAGGGATTGGCTGAATATGACAAGGATGGCGTAAAATATTGGACTTACGGTGGAGATTATGGACCTGATACAATTCCTAGTTCCGGGGATTTTTGTTTGAATGGACTAGTTAGGGCTGATAGAGCTCCAAATCCTCATTTATATGAGGTTAAGAAGGTTTATCAATATTTTAAAATAATTCCCGAGGATGGTAGCACAATTAGGTACAAAGTTGTTAATAACTATGACTTTACAAACTTTAATATTTTTGATATACATTATCAAATAAAACAAGATGGGAATACAATTTTATCAGGTAAAATTGAAAGCCCCAATATTGAACCGGGAGAATATGACATTGTTAAGATTAATTTACCAAATGAACTAGACATTAGAAATGATGCGAGTTGGTTTATTAACTTTTCTGTGAAGTTAAGGGAAGATAATGGCTTGTTACAAAAAGGCCATGAGGTTGGATACAAGCAGGTAATGATACCTCCAACCGCCAATGAAAATATAATACATAGCATTGCCCAGTCAAGTTTGTCAAAAATAGAGTTGACAGATGAATATGAAGTTAAGGGTGAGAACTTTACTTTGATATTTGATGAAAAATTAGGGAATCCCATATATTTTTCTGTTGAGGATAAAACAATATTTGATGAAGAAGTAGAACTTAATTTCTGGCGTGCACCAACTTTAAATGATGAAGCTGACGGTAATGGTTTAAAGCTTTGGAAGAAGGCAGGGCTTGATAAACTAACCCAGAAACCTATTAGCGTTTCAATTGAGAAGATATCGGATAATGTAGTAAAAGTTTTTGCTTTCAGTACATTTAATAATAGTGAAGGAGATTTGGTATTTGATGTTTACACTTCTTATACTGTGTTTGCCAATGGTTTGGTTGATATAATAACTAAGGTTTATCCTCATGATATTGTTCGTACATTACCAAAAGTTGGGGTTACGTTTAAGCTGCCGGGGGAGTTTAATAATGTAACATGGTTTGGCAGAGGTCCTCATGAAACCTACCCTGACCGTAAGGCTTCTGGATTAATTGATGAATACTCGATGAAAGTTGAAGAACTTCATTTCGATTATATTGTTCCACAGGAAAATGGTAATAGAACGGATGTTAGATGGATTAACATAGGCGATAGAAAGGGTAATAGGTTATTGATTAGCTCTGAAAGCTCTTTTAATTTTAGTGCTAGAGAATATTCTGACACAGCTATTGAAAAGGCCAAACATGTCAATGAGTTGAAAACCGAAGATTATACATATTTAAATATCGATTATCTGCAGAATGGACTAGGTACGGCAACATGTGGCCCAGGGTATTTGGATAAATATATTGTTTACCCAAAGCCATTTGAGTTTAGGTTATCATTTTTTTCTGATGTCAATGTGGATCCTTATGATTATTCAAGAACAATTGTACCGTCATATCCTGAAAAGCCAATTAATAGGGTTGAGATCGTTTCGGAGGTTGAAAATGACAAGTTGAAGGTTATGTTAAATACTGAAAATAAAACAGATCAGATTTATTATACATTAAATGGTAGTGAACCTACCCGCAATTCATCTAAGTACATATTTCCATTTTTGTTGCATAGTTCATGTGAGGTAGCTGCAAAAGTTATAAACGAAGAAGGAGTTCCAGGTTTTACAAGTTATCGATATTGCTTCTTACCCAAACTAAAAAATGTTGAGTATAATCCTGAGCCACCCACCAGATACAATGATAAAGATAAGCTAACTTTGATTGATGGAATTCATGGTAGCATTGATAATTGGGGTAGTGATTGGGTAGGTTTTAACGATAACAAACTGGAGATCAAATCAGAAATAATAAGTGATATTGAAATTAGTGAAGTTAAAGTTGGATTTCTTCGTTATCAGGGTGCATGGATTTTCTTACCTAGAAGAGTGGAGGTATACATATCAATGGATGGAATTAATTTTACAAAAGCAGGTCAATATTCTCCAGGTATAAATCCAGAAAAGAAGCTCGACGGAAATGAATATATTAATTATGTAGTTAGACTTAATAAACCGGAAAATGCTAAGTACATAAAGATTGTTGTAGAATCGCTTGGTAAACTACCACACTGGCATGGAGGGGCTGGAAGTAATGCTTGGGCATTTCTCGATGAAATAACAGTAAAATAATATGCCATATCTAACTAAACTTTTTTTTGTTTCGCTATTTATCCTGACTTTAGTAGGATGTGATATTTCTAAACAGAAAAGTGAAAATAGGCCCAATATTATATTTATCATGGCAGATGATCATGCCTATCAGGCAATTAGCTGTTATGGTGATAGTTTAAACAGCACACCTAATATTGACAAACTTGCAAGGTCTGGTTTAAGGTTTAACAAAAGCTTTTGTACAAACTCCATATGTGCACCAAGTCGTGCAGTTATATTAACTGGTACCTATAGTCACATAAATGGGCATATTGACAATTACACAACATTTGACGGGAGTCAGTTAACTTTTCCAAAACTATTGCAAAAGGCAGGCTACCAAACTGCAATGGTCGGAAAATGGCACCTAAAGAGTGATCCAACTGGCTTCGATTATTGGAATATATTACCCGGACAAGGTCAATATTACAATCCCGATTTTATTGAAAATGGAGTTAAGAAACGCATTCCGGGTTATGTTACAGATATTACTACCGATATTGCTTTGGAGTGGATTAATAAACGTGATGAAGAAAAACCATTTTGTTTGTTACTACACCACAAAGCACCCCATAGAAACTGGATGCCGGCTCCGGAGTATTTATCAAAGTATGATAGTATTCAATTCCAAATTCCCAGAACCTTTTTTGATGATTATTCAACCCGGGGATATGCAGCAAGAGAACAAAAGATGGAGTTAGGTAGGCATATGATGATGGCATATGACTTAAAAGTTCCTGATTATCATGGTGATAATAATTCGGGACTTGAAAGCTGGAAATTTATATTTGATCGTATGGATTCCGTTCAACAGGATTTCTGGAATCAAGCATATTTTTACAAGAATAAAGCAATGATAGATGCAAATCTCAGTGCTGAAGATTTGAAGAAATGGAAATATCAGCGCTATATGCAGGATTATTTAAGTTGTATAGCTTCTGTAGATGATAATATTGGACGAGTTATTGAGTATCTTGAAGAGAGGGGTTTAGTGGAAAACACAATAATTGTTTACACATCCGACCAGGGATTTTATCTGGGTGAACATGGATGGTTTGATAAAAGGTTTATGTATGAGCAATCCTTAAGAATGCCCTTAATTATTAGTTATCCTAAGAATATTGTAGCTTCAGGTGTAAATGAAAACCTTGTGTTAAATCTTGATTTTGCACCTACATTTCTTGACTATGCTGGTGTGGAAATACCTGAAAGAATGCAAGGTAAGTCGTTAAGGAATATCCTTGAATCAAACCCAAATAATAGCTGGCGTGATGCTGTTTATTATAGGTATTATGAGTATCCCGGTCCTCATTCCGTAAAGAGACATTACGGTATAAGAACCAATAGATATAAACTTATTCACTTTTACTATGATGAAGATTACTGGGAATTATATGACCTTGTGGTTGATCCCGATGAGGTTAATAATATCTATGAAAATGAGGAATATTTAGAACTGATCCAAGTGCTTAAGTTGAGGTTGTACGAGCTTCAAAATGATTATTTGGATACCGAAGAGGATAGGTTTTTACCTGCTGGTAATATTGAGGTTGATCATATCGCATGGGGTTGTCCTGTAAAACTTAAATATCCAAATAACAAGAAATACACAGGCGGTAGCAAGAATGCATTAACCGATGGGCGAAAGCTATCTGACAGTGGAAATTATTCCCATGACTTTTCTGTTTGGCAAGGGTTTGAAGGAGATGATCTTGAAGCTGTAATTGACTTTAATAAAGAAACAGTAATCACTTCAATTTCTTGTGGATTTTTGCAGAATAGATCTTCATGGATATTCCGTCCTGATAAAGTAAGTTTCTATGTTTCAGAAAATGGAATTGATTATTCTTTGCTTGAAGAAGTTAAAGCAAATATTAGTGCTAAGTCTACTGATGTTAAGAGAATTAATGTATCTGTGGAAACTGAACAAATGAAGGTTCGATATATTAAAGTACTTGCCAGTAATATGGGTATTTGTCCCGATTGGCATATAGGCAAAGGTAAAAAAGCATGGTTGTTTGTCGATGAAATTGAAGTGAATTAAGGGGGTAATTATGAAATCAAAACTTATTGGATTATTTGTATTCTGCATAGTTACGGTTGTAATAGTGACGATTATCTCAAGTTGTTCGCATAAGGAGAATATACTCCCAAATGTGGTTATTATTTTCACAGATGATCAGGGTTATGCGGATGTCGGGTGTTACGGAGTTGACGGGTATGAAACACCAAACCTTGATAAACTTGCAACCGAAGGTATGCGTTTTACTGATTTTTATGTATCGCAAGCAGTTTGTAGTGCATCAAGAAGCTCTTTACTTACAGGATGTTATGCAGAAAGAGTTAGTATAAACGGAGCATTGATGCCTAATTCAAAAATCGGGTTAAACCCCGATGAAGAAACAATTGCTGATCTCTTGAAAAAGAAAGGATATTCCACAGCAATTTTTGGAAAATGGCATCTTGGTAGTGATACTTCATTTTTGCCATATAATCAGGGTTTTGATGAATATTATGGTTTGCCATATTCCAATGACATGTGGCCTGTAAACTACGATGGTACTCCTGATACTAATGCAAGAAAAAGGAATTATCCAAAATTATATATTATTGATGGCAAGGATAAAACAGAAGAAATCTCAACATTGGAAGATCAGTCATCACTAACAACCCGCTATACAAATAAAGCAGTTGATTTTATCAAAAGAAATAAGGATAACAGATTTTTTCTTTATTTACCTCATACAATGCCCCACGTTCCATTAGCCGTATCAGACAAATTCAAAGGAAAAAGTGAAAATGGCCTTTATGGCGACGTGATAATGGAAATTGACTGGTCGGTTGGACAGATTATGAAAGCGTTGAAAGATAATGGTATCGAGGATAATACAATTGTGATTTTTACAAGTGATAATGGACCCTGGTTAAATTATGGAAATCATGCTGGAAGTGCTCTACCTTTGCGTGAAGGTAAAGGTACAATGTGGGAAGGTGGTCCAAGAGTTCCTTGTATTATTAGATGGCTGGGAAATATTAAAGAAGGTGGAGTATGCAATGATATGGCAGCTACAATTGATATACTTCCAACTCTGGCCGAAATTACTAATACCAATTTAAAGGGAAACAAAATAGATGGTATAAGTATTCTTCCTCTAATGTTGGGAGAAGATACTGTTCCTCGCGATACATATTATTATTACTATGGTCGAGAACTTAGAGCAGTAAGAAAAGGAGAGTGGAAACTATATTTCCCTCATTCATATAGATCATACAGTGGTGTTGAGCCTGGAACAGATGGATATCCTGGAAAATATGGAAGAAAAAAATGTGGAATTGAATTATACAACCTCAGGGATGATATGAGTGAAACCAACGACTTGGCCGAGGAATTTCCTGAAATAGTGATGCAGTTATCGCTTATTGCAGATGAAGCGCGAAAGGAGCTTGGTGATGCACTTACTGATATTACTGGAAAAGGTGTAAGGAATCCCGGACGTTTAAGGCCAACAAAAGAAATGGAAGTAAAAAATATAGCTAAGAATGCCGACATAAAAATGTCAAAATTACCAAATGGTGCATACCCGGGCGATGGACCTATTACATTGGTAAATGGTATAACAGGTAGCTATGATTGTAAAGACGGACAATGGTTAGGGTATTGGGGTGATAGTTTTGAGGCAGTTATTGATTTGGGTGAAATGAAATTTGTTAAATCAATTTCTCCTTCATTCCTACAGAGTCAGTCATCATGGATATTTCTCCCTCATGAGGTTTGTATTTCTGTGGCAACTACCAATAATGAATATTCTGTTATAAGGTGTTTAAATACAGAACTTAAAAAGGATAATAGTTCATTGGTTAAGGATTATTATGCCAACGTGGAAGATACTATTAGGTATATTAAAGTTGAAGCTAACAATATTGGCAAATGCCCTGATTGGCATGCAGGTAATGGTGGTGATGCCTGGATTTTTATTGATGAGATTGTAATTAAATAGATCTACTAAACATGAAATATATTGTCAAAATGAGTTATACATTTTCAAAAATACGATTATTGGTTTTTGGAATTTATGCTTTGCTTTTAGTAATGGCAGTTGGCTGTAATTCAGGAGGTACTGTTTCGGAGGTACGTCCAAATATTATTCTGATTCTTGCGGATGATCTTGGTTATGGTGAGCTTAGTTGCTACGGTCAGAAGCTAATTGAAACACCTAATATTGATAAACTTGCTGAAAATGGGATGAAATTCACACAGCATTATTCCGGAGCACCGGTTTGTGCACCAGCAAGATGCATATTATTGACTGGAAAGCATAGTGGTCACGCATATATTCGAGGAAATGATGAATGGGAATCTAGGGGCGATGTTTGGAGTTATATGTCGATGATTGCTGACTCTAGTTTGGAAGGCCAGCGACCAATGCCAGATAGCACGATTACAATTGCCAGATTACTAAAGAAGGCGGGCTATACAACAGGTATGATTGGTAAATGGGGACTTGGAGCTCCACAAACCAACAGTATCCCAAACAAAATGGGGTTTGATTATTTTCTTGGTTATAATTGTCAACGTCAGGCACATACTTATTTTCCTATACATCTTTATGAAAATGAAAACAGACTATATCTAGACAATGATACTGTTCCTCCTAATACTAAACTTGCTAATGATGCCGATCCAAATGAAAAGGGTTCATATGATAATTTTTCCTTAAACGTTTATGCTCCTGATATTATGTTTGATGGGATGATGAATTTCATCGATGAGAATAACGACCAACCATTTTTTATGTACTGGGCAACACCTATCCCACATGTACCAATACAGGCACCAAATTCCTGGGTTGATTATTACATAAATAAATTCGGTAAAGAAGAACCATATTTGGGCGATCGTGGTTATTTCCCTCATCAAAATCCAAATGCTGGTTATGCTGCAATGATATCATACTTTGATGAACGAGTTGGTCAATTAGTTGCTAAACTGAAAGAAGATGGTATATATGATAATACAGTGATAATATTCACTTCCGATAATGGACCAACCTATGCCGGTGGGGTAGATGCGGCATTTTTTAATTCGGCAGGACCATTTAATGAGGGATATGGCTGGACAAAAGGATTTGTTAATGAAGGTGGAATAAGAGTACCAATGATAGTACATTGGCCTAAGAAAATATCAGGAAGAAAGGTTTCCGACCATATTTCAGCTTTTACTGATATTATGCCAACAATTTGCGATATTGCTTACGTAGAAACTCCAGATAATATTGATGGAATAACATTTCTGCCAACACTATTGGGGAATAGTAATCAGATAATACATGATTATCTTTATTGGGAATTTCCTGAGTATAATGGACAGCAGGCAGTTAGAATGGGTGATTGGAAGGCAATCCGAAAAAATATTAAAGAGGGCAACCTTGATTTGGAACTGTATAATCTGGTATATGATATTAAAGAAGAAAACAATGTGGCTGATGAAAATCCTCATTTGGTTAAGAAAATGATAAATATTATGGATGAATCTCATACACAGCCCGAAATCGATAGGTTTAAGATGAAAGCCTTGGGTGATGAGTAGTGATATAGTTAGACTACTCAATAATCAATTCATCAATAAAAATCCATGAAGGGTTACCATATCCTCTATGCCACTCAGGACATTGCTTTAAGCTCATGGCTGTAACCCTTAAGTATTGAACTTTTATGGGATTGATTTCTATATTAAAAGGAATCGATTTAACCAGGTAATTCTTATCTTCAATATCACCCTCAATACTTCCTGCTCTACTATAATTTTTACCATCCTTAGATATCTCAACAACTACCTCAACAGGTAAAAATACCCACGAATTAACTGCCTTTAAGAAATTCATGCTGATTTGTTTAACCAACTCAGGTTTTTGAAGGTCAATTTCTATAATCATGTCATTTCCTTGAAATCCCAACCAATTATTATGAAAGTCAAGATCACCAAATAAGCCATCGGTTAATGCTTTTTCTTCACCAACAGGGTAAATGTCGCTAGGCTTGGTTAGTAATTTAATGGTTTTTCCCTTTGCGATATTTGATTTTGTCATCATCTGCAGTTTGTGAAGAACGTATTTTTTGTAATCACTTGTTATGAAATTTCTCTCATTAATTCTTGTTGTTTCTGTAAGTTCAGATATTTCAATAAACCTGTCTAGATATTTCAACATATCTGGTCTCAATCTATTTTTACCATTGTTCTTATTTAAATATGAGATTTCATCAAAGTCTTTGTTTAAAGCTATATCCAGGTATGCGAAATCCACTGGTAATCGGGTTCTTAACACGCGCAACAAGTATAATGAATCATCCTTCACAGATTCTTCAGCTTTGTCCATTAAAGATCTGTATTGAGTCAGTAGGTTAGGGGTTAAATAGGAGTCAACATAATCTGCAGGGAAACCGTAAATATTTAAAAATTCACTTTCCTGATTATCGATTAAAGAACTGTGTGCTAGTTTGTAATAGGAAATAATATATGGTTTGGAAGGACCAAAGTATTTGGTCAGATAATCTTCTACAATAGAATCCACATTTACATTTGGATTCCACAATAGTTTGGCTATAAGATATTGTTTTAAATCCGACATATCCGACCAGTTTCCTCCACTTCCTTGCTGGAACATCATGTTTACATTGTTTTGTTTAAAGAATTGGATGTTGGGCTGTAGCACGTGAAAATTAGGGAAAGGAGTAAGGTAGTTTTTAAATTGAACCACATAATCCCACAGAAAGATATTATTTGTTAAAGAGCTCCAGTCTTTCATGTCCTGTACAAAACCATTGCTTCTGGGATCATCAGCAAGAGGCATACTTCTGTTACATTCAATTGAGCAAAACATGATGTTAACGTTTTGCGAGGGTTTGATATTTTTAGGTGCTGATCGGGTAAACTGGTATGCAAGAGTGGAAATATTCTTATCGGGGAATTCACTAGCCAGTTCATTGGCCATAAAGATATAGGCTCCAGACACTGAGCCATACTTTTCATACATATCGTTACAATCTGCACATTCACAGTAATTGTAGCAATCGTTTTGTGATACTGACCAATATTTTTTATAGGGATTTTTCCGAATTTCTTTTGCCAGGTTTTGTTTCAAAATATTAATAACATCAGGGTTGCTTAGGCATAACTGTGCATCACTAATCCTATGGTCTCCCACCAGTGAAAAATATTCAGGATGGTCTTCAAAATACTTTTCCGGATCTATAAGTTTATTAAATGTATGGACAAAACTACCCCATTCATCAAGGGTTTCCAATTTATGCCAATGTCTATATTTCTGGTCTTTCATACCGGGAAAGAGTATTCTTCGAAAAGAAAATGCTGGTTCATAGGTTTTGTTAATCTCTGGAATAATTATGGTATTGTTTTTCGGAACAAACTCTTCATTTGGATTAAGTAATCTACATCCTAAGTATTCATCGATAAATGTATAAGCTGCGTATAAATCAGTTTTGTCGCTTGTACCTGAAATTATAATGTCATCATCCAGAGTTTTGATGATAAAACAATCCTCAGGTAATGTATTTAATTCGTTTAAAGCACTAGAATCATTTATTAATTCATTTCCAACAATGATATGCTTTCTGCCCTTCTGTAACTGTTTGCTAATCATTAATCTTGATGAAGATATACGGTAAATATAATCCTGAAGCTCTGAAGCTGCCAATTGAGTTAAACTATCTGCATCGAGTGATAGTAATATTGTATAATCAGACTTGCTGTTTTGTGTAATCGTTAATGTAGATTTTTGATGGTTACATGAAGCAAACGTAACTATTACTATAATTGACAGGATTAAATTTTTCATTTTTTGTCAGATCGTTTGAAAAAATATTTACAAATTCAATGATAATACGTTATTCGACTTTCAGTATAATTTCATCAGCAAATAACATCGATTCATAACTGGAACCTGCATGATGCCAAGGTGGTAGTTTTCCATAATAATGAGCAACAATCTTTAAATATCTGACTGAAAGATTTTGAAAATTTGTACTATAAGTATGCTTTATTTCTCCATCTTTTTCAGGCGGTATTGTGTTGACTATTTCTTCAATGAGTTTGTAATCTTCATTGATATCATTCTTATAGTAGAGTTCAATTTTTTTCGGGAAAATAACCCATGAAAATGTGTTTTGATAAAAGCCCATTGAAAATGACTTTAAGGTGAGTTGATCTTCCATATCAATTTCTACCTCAATATTTTGTCCTGAAAAACCTTGCCATCTACCACTTCGTAGATAATTTACATCACCAAGCTTGCCATCAAGCAACGCCATATTTCCACCTCCATCGTAACTGGGATGATAGTTGCTAAATGTGGAATTTAGAGAATGCATTTTGCCAATTCCATCATGAAAGATTACACTATCAGATACAGAGGAATATTCAATGTTGTTATTGATTACTTTGGCAGATATTTTAACATCATTTTCAAAGTATAAGGGCCTGTCATATTTTTTCCAAATCAGTTCTGTTGATTTATCATCAATAGTATAATAGATTGGAAGGTCATGAAATAGAGAGTGAAGTGTAATCTTTCTCCCTCTTTCAGTAATCTTGTTATGTGTGATTATTATAGTATGTCCTATTAGTTGTTCCAGATCATCTTGAAGAAGATCAAACTTCTCCATATTTACAGATAACCACCAATCTTTACTTTCATATAACCAGAGTACTTTATATTGAGACTTTAATTTTTGAATTTCCATTGCCAGATTAAGAATTTGACTCTTTAATTCCAATTCACCTATGGTGGTGTCACCTACCATGAAATTATGAATATTAATTCTGAGAAGGTTCTTTTTAACGGTAAAACTAACCTGATCAACAGCATATTGCAAATATTCAATAGCAAGTTGATTATTTTTAATCTTAGGTTTAACTTTTTCTAAATAGTTAGACAAAGAATCGGTGTAGTGTAGTATTTTTAGGTTTTCTTCTCTTTTACCATCCTTCACATAATCATCGAAAATTGGAAATATAGGCTCAAAAAACCGACTGTTTTTTTCAACTTTTCGAATATCAGATTGATGAAGCTCTGAAAATTTTACAATTTGGTTGGTCAGCATATAATCTTCTAGCCCAAA
This sequence comes from Bacteroidota bacterium, assembly GCA_016845105.1. GTDB lineage: Bacteria > Bacteroidota > Bacteroidia > Bacteroidales > F082. The sequence goes on from JAERTF010000178.1 coordinate 23,926, forward strand.
GAATATCTTGTCAAATGACTTGTTGAAACTCTTATAAAGTGTTTCCCTTTCTAATTCTGATTCTTCTAAAGTGAGGTTTGTGGATGGGGAATTCCAGCTATTTTCAGCACCCCATGTAAGTCCATGCCAGTTATTCTCAAAGAAATTTAGACCGTCATCATCCCATGTTGTGTTCAGAACACCTCCTGCATTGAGCTTTTTTCCATCTCTGATAAAATTAAATATATTGATTTCTGCAGCTTTCATATTTGGAAAAACATTCCTCCAACAACTAACACCGGGTGCTACCCAAAAATTTAATCCCATATTTGAAATTGGAGTAATTGCATCCTCAAAACTTTCTGCAGCATGATATCCCCATACCATAACAGTGATGTCTTTTGGTAAGCTGCTAACTATTTTGGGATGATTTCCTGCAATATCCCCCCACATCAGAATGCTTTTATCATATGGATTCAGTAATGAGTCTATTTTGTTAATATGACTTACGTAAACTTCTTCAATACCAATACTATCAACTATTTCTTTGGACTTTTCTGTGCCTAATCCAAAAGTTTCATCACAGTTTATATTGAAAAACTCACCGTTATATGCAGGTACGACTTCCTCATAAACATCACTCAAGAAGTCGTACGACTCATCCATAACAGGGGAGAGGATATGACCATTTTCAACTAAATGTTGGTATTTTGGATGTGCAAGCGTTTTTTCCATATGTCCAAAGGATTGAAAGTTTCCAATTAGTGTAACATGGTTACTACTTGCAAATTCGCTTAATTCCAGGATATCTTTCTTTGTGATACCATCATTGGGTGCAATATCCGGATGTTTTTCCAGCCTGAATACATGCTCAGTATAAAGTGTGAAGTAGTTAAGTTTAAAAGATGACATCTTTTTAATTTGCTCTTTTAAGTAGTCCATTGTTGGGATTGGTCCTCGGCTAATATCATCTTGCCAGGCTCTTATGGGAAAATCTGGTGAATCATAAATAACTAAGCAGGGAATGGTATTATTATTTCTATTGGCGATAATAAGTTGTTTTAATGTTTGAATTCCGTAGTATATCCCTGCATTTGTTTTCGATATTATTCTTATTAATTCTGGGGTGATTATTAATGCATATCCTTCCTTTCCAGTATGGTAATCTTTATTTAACTTATTTTTTTCTAATATTCTTTTTAGTTCATTGCCAGTATCAACCTTAATAATCTCTATGAAATTATCTGTTGCAATCATAGAGGAGCTAGGTTTAATATTCAATTCCTGTTCAATACATTGTGCAATCTCTTTTGTGTAAAAATAATCTGTAGTTTGATTAACTATTGATGTATTATGATCAATTTTGAAATAACCATCCTTAACAATTATTTTTTGAGGGGTTGGGATAAGATTCAATTGTGCATTTGAGTTAAAACTCCAAAGAATGATTAGAACTGTTGATAATGTAGATATTAATTTCACAAGCTTAAAATATATGAATATAAAACGATTACAAATCACTTACAAAAAGGTTAGTCAAAGATAAAATTCACCATTAATCTTTTAGATCAAGTTTTCCATCCAATAGAACTGCAATAACAGTCGTGTTTTTATCCAAAACTGAATCAGGTACATTGATTGAAATGAGTCCTGGTTTATTACTCCAGTATGGTTTTAAGTAAACATTGTGTTCAAGTTTAGTCCCATTCCCGACAACCCAAACACGGTTAACTTTATTGTTAACACCCTTGAGCATTATTTCACCTTTTGGATCATATGGTAGGAATAAGTATACAACGGTACTATCTGCAGATAGGGTGGAAGGTCCAAAAAAACAATTGGCTGGGAGTCCTGCCTTTGTGTCAAATATTGCTGTTTCATGTTTGTTTGTCCATCTGCCAAGCTCTTTCAAAATTTTAGTCTGTTCAACAGGAATAGTTCCATCTGCTTTAGGACCAATATCAAGCAATAGATTACCGCCCATCCAAATGCATTGGGAAAATATTCTAATGATTTGATCTGTAGTTTTATAGTTGTTGTCATTTCCTTGATATCCCCATGAATCATTCATGGTCATACACAACTCCCAGTATTTATCATTTGGTTTTGTTATTGGTAAACCTTGCTCGGGGGTTGCATAATCTCCATATCCTTGTAGTCTGGAATTAATAATTATGTCACTATTTTGTTCCCTAAGCAGTGCTTTAATTTCCTTTGATTTCCACTTTTCAGCAGATTGTTCCCAATCACCATCAAACCACAGCAAGTCGGGGTTAAATTCTTTAGAGATTTCCTTTATTTGCCCAATATTAAATTCAGTAAATTTTGCCCATCTCAATGAGTCATCTACATATCTCTTTTTTGTTTTTGTAAAATTTGGATAATCAGGATGTGACCAATCCAGAATCGAGTAATACAATCCTACTTTTATGTCATTTCTGCGTAACTCCTTTACGAAAGGCATAATTAAATCGCGCTTAGAAGAAGTTTTTTCAACAACATTCAAATCTGACATTTCTGTATCCCATAATGCTATACCATCATGGTGCTTGGTAGTAATCACTGCATATTTTGCACCACTTTCTTCTATTAGCGTTACCCATTCTTTTGGATTATAATTTGAAGCACTAAACCCATCCAATTGCTTCATGTAATCTTCATAGGGAATATAATCGTTAAAAAATGACCAAGATTCATCAATTCCGTTAACAGAATATATACCCCAATGAATGAATATGCCAAGTTTGGCATCATTGAACCATTGCATTCTCTCTTCCTTATTATTCATATTATCAGATTCTTGTGAGAATACATTTGTGCTAAAAAGGAAAACAACTGTTGTAACTATAATTGCAAATTTCTTTAACATTATTTCGTGCTTTTATGGTTACGCAATTTAACTAAAAATGAATTATTACTAATAAGTCTGACTATCTTTGTGATTCTTATTATTATATGAAATATCTAACTAAAATTTTGAGTGTGTGTAGAACCTATTTGAAAATATTTCCAACTTTATTTATTCATGTTGTAGCTTTAATGTTGGTTACTGGATGTAATAATGATAGTGATAGTTCAGTGTATCTTCAGAATACACAGATACCAAATGTCTTAAACTATGCTTCTAATCCGCAACACCCAAAAGATAAAGGCTCTTTGGTTTTTTCAGATCAGGGTGCATGGTTTGGTTATGGACTAAGCCTAGATAAAAAAAGAACAGGATTCACTGGCCCATTTTTAATGACCCAGGAAAATGGACTTTGGTGCTCTAGTATGTTAGGAGAGCTTAAGTTGTTTTTTGATGATGGAGCTCAGGTTTATTGGGATTCTGTTTTGCAGTATAGTTACAATAGCCATCTCGACCAAAGTTATTATAATAGTAAAGTAGATTTAAATCAGAGGCTTGTATATAGTTCACCGCATAGTGTTTTGCATATTTCTACAATCAAGAATATATCAAGCCTTCCATTGACTTTAAATGCTGTGATAGAAGGCACTATTTTTTTAGATGATATTATATTAAAAAGGTCAGGAGATGCTTTAGAGGTAATATCTGGTAAAAGCTCTGCAAAAGGATATTTGAAATTTTATAATGATAAAGTTAAGGTTAATGCTCCGAACAACTCTACCTATAGTGCACAATTTCTGCCCCTAATTATTGAACCTGGTAATACGGAAACCATTATATTTTCTCAGTCCTTTATTTTTCCAGAATACGAATTTGATCATGAATTGGCAAATTTGATGGTTGCAGCCAATAATTATGATTCACTAATCCATAGAAGAGTTTCTGAAAAAGTAAAAGAATATGGTGTTTTTGAAAGTGAACTAATGGATAAATTTAATGATGTCGAATATAAAAAATTGATCTGCAAATGTTTATTAACACTACAGAATAACTGGAGAATCCCATCAGGTGAACTAAAGCATAGTGGCTTATTTCCCAGTTATCATTACAAGTGGTTTCATGGGTTTTGGGCATGGGATAGCTGGAAACATGCTGTTGCTCTGGCAGAATTCAATCCTGAATTGGCAAAGGAACAGATCCGGGTTATGTATGATTTTATGGATAAAGATGGCTTTATAGCAGACTGTATTTATAGGGATACAACAATCGAAAACCATAATTATAGAAATACAAAACCACCACTTTCGGGTTGGGCGGTATGGAAAGTTTATGGTAATGATAATGATACATCCTTTTTACAAGAAATGTATCCAAAACTACTTAAACAACACTATTGGTGGTATAAATATCGCGATTATGACAATGATAGTATTTGTGAATATGGATCCACTGATGGAAGTTTGATTGCTGCGAAATGGGAAAGTGGAATGGATAATGCGGTTAGGTTTGATAATAGTCAACTTCTTAAAAGTAAAGATAATGCCTACTCATTGAATCAGGAAAGTGTTGACTTAAATTCATATCTGTATGCCGAGAAAGTATATCTTAGAAAGATGGCAAAAGTATTAGGTGAAAACGATGTTGCCAATATACTTGCTGATGAGGCTGAAATACTAAAGTATAAGATACGAAATCAATTTTACTCGGATGAAAAAAGCTGGTACTATGATACTTCGATTGATGGAGATACAATAATTAATGTGATGGGATGTGAGGGATGGATTCCTTTGTGGGCAGGTGTTGCCACTAAAGCACAAGCTTCAAATGTAGTTGAAAATATGATGAATGATTCTAAGTTTAATACAAAGGTTCCATTGCAGACATTGTCAGCCGATCATCCAAAGTTTAAACCGGATGGAGGGTACTGGAGAGGACCTACATGGATTGATCAGGCTTATTTTGGTGTAATTGGAATGAGAAATTACGGTTATGATGATGAGGCTGATACCATTGTTTTTAAACTAATTAATAATGCTGAAGGATTACTCGAATCAGGCCCATCAATTCGTGAAAACTACAACCCGCTTACAGGTGAAGGATTAGAATCACATAATTTTAGCTGGTCAGCGGCACATTATTTATTAATTCTAACAGATAATGAAAAGTAAATATGGATTATAATTCAATACAGATATCTGTAAATAAGGCAGCAGAAATACTTAAAGAAAACTATAATATAATTGGAGATATTAAACAATTACCTGGGGAAATTGATTTTAACTTCAAAGTAGATACGATTGATCAAAAAAAATATGTTCTTAAGATAAGTCGACCTGATTTTGATATAAGATACCTTGATTTTCAGGAAAGAATTCTACTTCATCTTAATAAAGGCAATGGTACTTTCCCTGAGATTATCGAAAACAAAGATGGAAATCCCAATTCAATCATTATTGATGAGAATGGTAATAAGAGAGTAGTTAGATTACTATCATGGGTTGTAGGAAGAGTGTGGTCAGAGGTTAATCCAATCTTATCTGAACTATTGATAAACCTTGGTAAGAAAGCAGGAAATCTAACAAATTTATTATATGATTTTGAACATTCATTTGGACATCGGAATTTTGAATGGGATATTGCAAGGGCCAATTGGACTGGAGACTATTTAGATCTATTTCCATCGAACCAGCAGGAAATTATTAGGCATTTTTTACAGCGATTTGAGGAAAACAGCACAAAGTATTCCTATCTAAGAAAGAGCATTATCCATAATGATGTAAATGATAATAATATACTTGTTTCCAGTAATACCTATTCACCAGAAGTAGTTTCAATTATCGATTTTGGTGATGCTGTTTATACGCAAACAATAAATGATTTGGCAATAACCATTGCCTATGCAATTATGGGTAAAGAGGATGTAGTTGATGCTGCAATTAGCATCATCAAGGGTTATAACTCCTCATTTGAGATAAAGGAACAAGAGGTGGATTTATTGTATGTATTAGTAGCTTTAAGATTAATTATAAGTGTTACCAAATCGGCAATAAACCGTAAAAAAGAACCGGAAAATAGTTATTTGCAAATTAGCGATAAACCCGCCTGGGATGCACTCGAGAAATGGTTTGAGGTAAATGAGAATTTTGCCACCTATTCATTTAGATATGAATGTGGGTTTGATGCTCATCCCAATGAATCAATCTTTAGTGAATGGGCGCTAAATAAAAATTTCAGCTTGTCTGAGCTTTTTCCAACAGTATGTTTAAACGATGCGTCAAAGGTTGATATGAGTGTTGGAAGTACTTGGTTAGGACATGAGATGGAATACAATGATAATGATGTACTTCAATTTAAGCTTAATCAATTTTCCAAAAACCACCCGGATACAATAATTGCAGGAGGTTATCTAGAGCCCAGACCAATATATGTAACAGATGCTTATAAAACAGAAGGTAATTCCGGACCACAATATCGAAGTGTGCATCTTGGAATAGATTTCTGGTTACCTGCATATACACCTGTTCATGCATTATTTGATGGAATTGTACATATTGCAATAAATGATGCTGGTGATAAGGAATATGGCGGACTTGTTATCCTGAAACATTTAGTTGATGGGTTGGAGTTTTATACTTTGTATGGTCACCAAACAATTGAGAGCGTGGAAAAGATAAAGGTAGGAGATAAAATTACAAAGGGACATAAAATTAGCGAACTTGGGCCACCTCCTGAAAATGGGAACTGGGCTAGTCACCTTCATTTTCAAATCATGTTGGATATGCTAGGAAACGAACATGAGTTTCCTGGAGTTACATATCCAAAACAAACTATTGTTTGGAAAAGTATTTGTCCGGATCCAAATTTGTTATTTAAGCTTGATAGCCTTATTTGCACAGAAAAAGAATCTTCAGTTTTAATCGATTACAGGAAGGAAATATTAGGTAAAAGTCTTAGTCTTTCCTATGCGGAACCATTGCATATCGTTAGAGGTTCAGGAGTATACCTAATGGATGATATGGGAAGAAAATATCTTGATACCGTTAACAATGTTGCCCATGTTGGTCATGAAAATCCAGAAGTTGTAGTTGCTGGAATAAACCAAATGTCGGTACTTAACACAAATACTAGATACTTGCATCAAAACATAATTGAATTTGCCAAAGAGTTGCTTGAAACATTTCCGGAGGAATTATCTATTGTCCATTTTGTTAATTCAGGTAGTGAAGCAAATGAACTGGCATTAAGAATGGCAAAAGCATATACTAGGCAAAGGGATATAGTTGCTGTGGAAGTTGGATATCATGGAAATACAAGTGGCTGCATTGATATCAGTTCATATAAATTTGATGGTAAAGGTGGTAATGGTGCTCCGGAATTTACACATATTGTTCCGCTCCCCGATGCTTTCCGTGGTGCATATAGAGGTGAAAATACGGGAAGTAGTTATGCTAAACATATAGATTTAGTTATTCAAGAGATAAATAATAGTAACCGGAAACCGGCTGCATTTATATGCGAAAGTATTATTAGTTGTGGCGGACAAATTGAGTTACCTGATAATTATCTTTCTGAAGCATATAAGCACATACGCAATGCAGGTGGAGTATGTATTGCAGATGAGGTACAGGTTGGTTGTGGGAGAGTAGGAAAGGCAATGTGGGGATTTCAACTTCATAAGGTTGTTCCCGATATCGTCACAATAGGAAAACCCATTGGAAATGGTCATCCTCTTGCAGCTGTTGTTTGTCGAAAAGAGATTGCGGAGGCATTTGCCAATGGAATGGAGTACTTCAATACTTTTGGTGGTAACCCCGTTAGCTGTGCAATTGGTTTAAAAGTTCTGAATGTTGTAAAAGAAGACAACCTTCAACAAAATGCTCATGAAACCGGTAAATATCTAAAAACTAAACTTACCTACCTTTCAAATAAGTTTCCAATCATCGGAGATGTAAGAGGGCAGGGGCTATTTTTAGGGTTTGAGTTGGTCGACAAAAACATGGTTCCACAAACCAAAAAAACCAATTATCTAGCAAATAGAATGAAAGACTTCAGCATATTATTGAGTGTCGATGGAAAAGATAATAATGTGATTAAAATAAAACCACCCATTGTTTTTGACAAAGAAAATGCAGACGAGTTAATTATTAGGTTAACCCAGGTACTAAGTGAAGATCCTATGAAGTTATAGATATGAGAATAGTTATTACACTTTTAGTTATACAACTGCTTGTAATTACCACTTTTGGACAAGATATTGAACAGCATTATCATTCGAATCACGAAATCTTTGGTGTAAACAAATTACAACCAAGAGCTGATTTTAAAGCTTTTGAGACCATTGGTCTCGCTAATTCTGCAGATATTAGCAAATCTGAAAAATATTTGTCCCTTAATGGTTACTGGAAGTTTAGCTGGACAAGTTCACCAAAGAATAAAATACGAGATTTCCATAAAATTGATCTGGATGATTCAAATTGGGATTCAATTCCGGTACCATCAAATTGGGAAGTTGAAGGATATGGTAATCCAATTTATCTTGATGAAAGATACCCATTTACCACTTCGTGGCCTAATTCTCCCAAAGATTATAATCCAGTAGGTACATACAGACACAGGTTTGAAATACAGAACGAGTGGATAGGAAATCAAATAATATTACACTTTGCAGGTGCTAAATCAGCAATGTATATTTATGTTAACGGTAAGTTTGTTGGATATTCACAGGGTTCGAAAACCCCGGCAGAATTTAACCTTACAGACTTTGTTAAATCCGGAAGCAATTTAATAACTATACAAATGTATCGCTGGAGCGATGCCAGCTATCTTGAAAGTCAGGATATGTTAAGAATGAGTGGTATAGAACGAGAAGTTTATATTTATGCAACTCCAAAGGTTCATATATCTGATCTGCATATAATCTCCGATTTGAACAATGATTACAAAAATGGATTGTTACGATCTACTATTGAGCTGGTTAATCTTTCAGATAAGAAAACTAAAAGAGAGTTGTCGATTATTATTTCGAAAAGTGACACAATTATTTACCAAGTGAGTAAGACAGTTAAAATTAAGCCATATGATACAACTGATGTTTCTATTTCACATGATATATCTAATGTTGATAGTTGGTCAGCTGAGCAACCGAACCTGTATAAATTAGAGGTTCAGCTTCTGGATGCTAAAAATGAGATAAATAATCAATATATAAACAAGAATATTGGGTTTAGAAACGTGAAAATAAGAAATTCTCAATTGATGGTAAATGGTAAACCTATTTACATAAAGGGAGTTAACCGACATGAAACAGACCCCTTTAACGGACATGTAATCTCCAAAGAAAGCATGATAAGAGATATTATACTAATGAAGAAAAATAATATCAATGCTGTTAGATCAAGTCATTATCCAAATCACCCATATTGGTATGACTTATGCGATAAATATGGACTTTATGTAATTGATGAGGCAAATATTGAGAGTCACCCGTTGGCAATTTCTGAAGAAACCCAAATTGGTAACGAAATATCATGGTTACCGGCACATCTCGATAGGACCAAAAGAATGTACTTTCGGGACAGGAATCACCCATCTATTATTATATGGTCTTTAGGTAATGAAGCCGGTCATGGCGAAGTATTTAAGTTAACATACAGTTGGTTAAAATCAAAGGATTCCACCAGACCTGTACAATATGAACCTGCGGTAAATGAGGATTATACAGATATCTTTTGCCCAATGTACCCAAGCATTGAAAGGTTAGAGAAGTATGCAAAAACAGAAAATGATAAGCCATGTATTATGATTGAATATTGTCATGCAATGGGTAATTCAGTGGGCAACCTTAAGGATTATTGGGAAGTAATAGAATCCAGTAAAAAATTACAAGGTGGTTTTATTTGGGATTGGGTAGATCAATCGCTGGAATATAAAGATGAATATGGTGACCCATATCTTGCCTATGGTCATGATTATCATCCAGACTTACCAACGGATGGAAATTTTTTAAACAATGGCTTGGTTGATCCTTATCGTAATCCACATCCTCATTTAAATGAGGTTAAATGGGTATATCAACCTGTTGATTTTACATTTGATAGGGATAGCATGATTGTTTATGTATTAAATAAGAATTTCTTTGTGGATATCTCAAATATGCAATTGGTATGCTCAATAATTGAGGATGGAATTCTGGTTGATCAAAAAATAATTGAGAATTTTACAATTAAACCTCAATGTTCCAAATCATTTAATATTGAATTTGAAAACATTTCTTATGAAAATGAGAATATACTTTTGGTTCAGTTGTTAAACAGAACGGAATCTGATATTTACCCACATGATTATGAGATTGCTTTCGATCAATTCAATATTACGAATTATAACAGTAAATGCTATTCTTTACCGCATGAAAACCAATTTGATATCAAACAGGTAGGTGATAGTATACTTATCGAAAGTGGTAAAACTAGTTTAACCATTGACAGTAAATCTGGAGATATAATTAATTGGAAATTCGAAAATAGAAGAGTTTCTCAGAATAGTCCTGTACCAAATTTCTGGAGACCACCAACCGATAATGACCTTGGTAACAATATGCATAACTGGGCAAAACTTTGGAAAGAGGCCTCAGAAAATTCAATTCCAGTACTTGTAAAAAGACCTGAGATTGTGGATTATGGCGTAAAATATACAGTACAGTATTTATTTCCTGGAAATATAGCTGAACTTCATATTGATTATACCATTATAGGTTCAGGTGAGTTAATAGTTGATTATTTATTTAACCCATTGAAAGACAGCTTACCTGTTATACCTAAGATAGGATTGCAGTTTGAGTTATCAAAAAAATTCAAAAACATGAGTTGGTATGGTCGCGGACCTCATAATACATATTGGGATAGGAAGTATTCGGGTAAGGTTTTAATTCATGAAGGTAGGGTGGAGGATCAGTTTCATCGTTATTCAAGACCACAAGAAACAGGTAACAAAACAGATATTCGATGGATGAGCATAGAATCAGATAGTTTAATTCTAACAGTATCGCCTCTCGATGGTCAGTTCTTATCGTGCAGTGTTTGGCCATTTGAGTCACAAGAGCTTGAGTTCGAGGCTGGCAAGGATGGTGGAAAGTCAGCATCGGGGTTAGTTCCGGTTACAAATAAGCATGGTGCACATATTACTCAAGGTGATGAAATAATCTGGAATATTGATCATAAACAAATGGGCGTAGGTGGTGACACTTCATGGGGGAGATTTGTGCATGATGAGTATACGATACATGCAAAAAAATATAAGTATTCTTTTGTGATTGTTCCGTCAATTAACTTTTGACAGCATTTAGGTTTGTTTTGGGGTCATGTAAATGCGATAAACTTTAATTTGTGAAACTATAGTCGAGAATTGCATAGGTGTCAAAAAATCTTTTCATATGTTTTGGCGTCTGAGGTTGGAATTAGTTAATGCTTCCTTGTTCTAGCATTACAATTTTATTTTGAGTTTAATTTCATCCTTATACCTATCTAGGCCAAATGCTCAGACTTACCCAATCATAGTAAAAAAGTTATAAAGCTATCAATCTTTACCTAACCTGGAGCTTTCTTGCCAGGCGAATAATATTGTGAATAGTCTACCTTTTTCAATATTTGTTAGTTCATCAGAAATCGATATCACATTTGGATTTCCTTTGAATTGACTAACAATAGCAATAGTTTTTCCATTGACAATAAATTCGAAATAATATAGCTCTTGAAGTTTTGGCTGATAAGGTAATTGAATTCCAACAATATTGTAGTTATTACCAGCATACTTCACCTTTGATGTAGAACCTCCCAATGTACTCAAGTTCCCTATTGTATGATTGTTATTCTCAATATCAACCGTAATTTCAGAAGGTACATTACTATCAAACGCTTTATGCTTTTTTTGCTGAGTATGCATGATATAGGAAGAATCCAGTATTTCATTGTAGAAAAGCGAGTTTTTCTTTATTTTTTCTGAAGAGAGTCCTCCAAGTTGCCATTTCCCCCCTGATTTTGTTTTTAACCCTTTACCTTTTAGTTTGAAATTTGCAACTTCTTCTTTTTCATTTTGCTTGTTTATGAGTGTGTAACTATCATCACTGATTTCCAATGTATATATTGTAGCATTCTTATAAAAACTAATATATTGTTCATTAATAGGAGATTTGATATTCACTGCTTTACGTCTCTTGGCTTTCTTATCAAAAACGGTCTTTAGTGCCAATATGTAAGTGTTTTCAAAATCAATCACTGACATATATCCTGGAATATAAGGATATATATCTTCTAAACTTGTTATAGGTATCGTAACAGAATTTTTAAATATTTTTTTCGAAGTACTATTTTCGATTAGAAGTTTTAAAACAAGCTTATTTTGCGGGAATAATGTAGCAACTATACTTAAGAAGATATCTCCTTCACTTTTATTGATATTCTTAATGTTTGTTGTTGAAGTATGCAAGCCGTAATAAGTTTCTGCAAAATCTTTCTGATAGAAACTTATGTCGGTAACTCCGTAATACTTTGATAGATTTTCTCTTAGAATTTCAGTAATCTTATTCTGGAGTTCTAAATTGTCTGTAAAGTACTGAGGCAAATAGTAGCTGGTTGAGTCGTGAGTACATCCTATTATTGGTAGAAATTGCAATTTTAGATCACAGATAATAGCTTTTTCGGATGTTGAAGACATGGAAAATGCTACCGGATGATTGCCAAATGACATGTCAGTATTATTACAAGTTTCCATATCATACTTTTCTTCTTGATTAATACAACTAGAAGTTATTGTACTACAGATACCAATTGTGGAAAATAATAGTAGAGTAAGGGTAAATAGGTATTTCATAGGTGGTAAATTTATTTGAGAATTATAACAATAATGAGTTAAAATGTTTGATTTCCTATCAAATTACAAGTTCTGCATAATGCATCCGTAACAAATATACAAA